>PMJJ01000074.1:6894-20832 GCA_003157385.1 Actinomycetota bacterium
CCGCCCACCTCGGGTGGCTGCTTGTCGAACGTCGCCTCCACCGTCACCGCGGAAAGGTGCCTCATCTGCTCCAGCGTGCCCAGCTCCACCAGCTTTCCTCTCCGCAGTATGGCGAGGCGGTCGCAGAGTGCCTCCACCTCGGCGAGGATATGAGAGGAGAGAAAGACGGTCTGTCCGTTCGCCTTGGCCTCGTTGATGCTCAGCCGGAAGGCCTGTTCCATCAGCGGGTCGAGCCCGCTGGTCGGTTCGTCCATCACCAGCAGGTCCGCCCGCGTCATCAGCGCGGCGAGGATGCCCAGCTTCTGGCGGTTTCCCTTGGAGTAGGTACGCACTTTCTTGCTGGGGTCGAAGTCGAAGCGCTCAACCAGCAGGTCGCGGTATTGCGGGTCGAGGCGCCCGTGTACTTTTCCCAGCAGGTGCAGCGTCTCCTCGCCGGTCAGGGAAGGCCACAGCGTCGCCTCCCCGGGTATGTACGCCACGCGCTTGTGGACCTCTACCTTCTGTTTCTGGGCGTCCATCCCGAAGATCGTCGCCCGCCCGGACGTGGGCCTGATCAGCCCCAGCAGCAGCCTGATGGTGGTCGTCTTCCCCGCACCGTTGGGCCCCAGGTAGCCCATGACCTCACCTTTGGCGACCTCGAGCTCGAGGGGCGCCAGCGCCACCAGCGAACCGTAATTCTTGCTCAAACCCTCGGCGTGAATGACCGCGTCCATTTGTTCTCCCAATCGTGTGTCAGCATCACCATGAAAGCCAGGTCAACTTATACCACGCAAACGCTGAAATTCAAGATTGAAGCGGAGGATCGAGATGGGTTCGTGTTCGAACGTTATGCGGGCCTTACGCTGATCTTGAGGTCGCGGTCGGCCTCGATCGACCACTCCGCCGTTCCCTTCTTCCCGGTGATCGACTCCAGCGCCCCGAGCGCGGTGCCGACGATCATGAGCGGAAGGGCGGGGTTCTCGACGGTGGCGTTGTAAGCGCCGCCCGAGGCCTCGAACGAGACCATGTTGCCGAAGCCCAGGATCGCGAGCATCTCGCGGAACTCGTTGTAGCCGAATTTCCTCCAGGCCTCATAGTCCTGCGATGCGACCCGCATGCGCTGGGCCTCAATGACCGTCTCGGGGATGGTCTCGCCCAGCTCGGAGGCCAGTTCGTCGAAGATCGCCTGAATCCCGCCAGGGCCCACGAACGCGTACCGTACCCCGGTCTCCTGGTTCCTGATGATGCCCCTGTCGACGTCCCAGTCGAAGCCCGAGATGCCCAGCGGCACTCCGCACAATGGGCAGACCTCATATTTCACGTCGCCGGGCTTCAGCTCGACCGGCGCGGCGGCGAGGCGCTCCTCCATCCCGGAGGGGGGAGGCGACAGGCGACCTCGCACGATCCAGGTGTGCTCGTCCTCCTGCTCGGGCTCCACGGTGCCGATGACATCCTTTACCGCCTCGGTGGCCCCGCGCAGGTCGCCGCACATCAGCGGCACCGAGTAGGGATCGTGCAGGCGGAAGTCGATCCTGTTCTCTTTCCAGTCGACGTCGAGGATCTCGACGTCGCCGTAGCCGAAAGACTTCGCGACGCCGCCCATCTTATTGATGACGAGGCCGAGGCCGGCGCGGCGGACCACGGCGCCCTTCCATCCGCGGATCAGTTCCTTGGTGAAGTCACCGGTGGCCTTGGCCTTGCTCTCGGTGATGATGCTCTGGATCGAGATGCCGATGAGCCCCTCGATGTTGGCGAAGAGCTCGCCCAGCCCGTCCACGTCGGCGAAGACCATGCGGTGGTCGGGATTTCGCGCCTCGGTGATGGTCCCGTTGGAGCTCCACGTGAGGCTCTTGGACGTGCGCCTGGGGATACCACAACTCTTACAGACTTGAGCGCCGCTCATCTTCTGCTCCCCCTCCTGGATTGGTCGCCGCGCACATTCTACCACAGGAGGGCGAACCCTCAGCACATGCTGATAACCGAGATGAGAATTGACCGGGGCCGGCAGCGGCGATGAATTCGGTGTTATTGTTCCGCCTTCGCGGGCAGGAAGTCTTTCCTGGTGATCGGGGTCGTCCCCTGCCTCTGGATCGCCTGGACCATCGACCAGTCGGTTTCGTGAAGGAGCGTCGGTTTCCCCCCGAAATTCTGGCTGTCGAATCCCATGAAGACGACGGCGTATTGCGTGACCTTGAAAAGCGATTGGCCTTCCCGTTCATCACTCACCAGTATCGCCCTCTTTATCTTGTTGCGGGTCATCGCGTTGAACTGGTCGTTCATGTATCTGAAGTAGTTGCCGTTTTCCCAGTCCTTCATCTGCGCGACGGTGCCGGAAAGGAAATTCAGCGGGATGCGATTCTGGCGAAAGTAGTACTCGAGCGGCACGGTGCCCAGGCCCGCCATGGAGATCACCATGTCGCCGGGCCTCAGCTCCTTCTTCAAGACCCGCGTTATGGCGCTCGCGTCCCGCATCGTCCCTTCCATGATCCGTCCATTGACGTCGAGCTGGTACGGCCCCTGCGCGACGAATACCATCGAGTACACCAGGGTTATCAGCAGGAACGCCGCCACGGCGTACATCAGAGGTGAAAGCAACCGCGCGGGCATGACTCTCTTCACCCATGAGACCACCAGCTTCCAGACGGCGTAGACCCCGATCGACGCGAACCCCATGTAGAGAGGGATGATGGGTACGAACGTGCCGGGGAAGGCCAACTGCCGTAGAGCCAGGTAGACGATTACGATCCATAGCAGGAGGATCAGGGCCAGGTTGGTCCCTGTCTTGATCACGCGCTTGTACAGGAGGGTTGTCACGACGACCCCCGCCAGCAGGATGACGACGAAGACCCCTGGTATCCCAACACCCGTCATGCTCCAGATCGAGTTCACGTTCGTGGGCAGCCCGCGCATGAACGTCGACCAGGGGAGCGCGATCACGCCGCCCTTGAACCGCGGGTCTCCTCTAAGGGCGCCCGCGCCGGAAACCGATAGCGCCGGGGCATAGAGAAGCAACGTCAGGGCGACGACTCCCGCCAGGGACACCAGCGATCTCTTCACCAGCCTCGGCCGGTCATAGTGTCCGAAGAACCTGGACAAAAATACCCAGATCATCACCGGCGGGAAGAAGTAGACGAAGGTGGGTATCGTGAAGAGGCCCAGGACGGCAAGAATCGTGAAACCCACCCAGCCGCCTATGCTGTCCGTGTTGATGAGATGTATCCCCACCAGAACCAGGCCCAGGAGGAGGGCGGCCTGTACCATGTACCCTTCCGCCTGAGTGGAATAGCCGACAAGTCCCGAAGATATCGCTACCATCGCCATGGCCAGCAGCGCGGCGTTGTGATTCTTTGCCAGCTTGCGGACCACCAGATATGTCAGAGGTATCACCAGGAGGCCGCACAGGAAAACGGGAAGCCTCAGGGCGACCACGTTGTTCCCGAAGATCCTCGTCGTAAAGTAAGTCAATATGTTGTGGAAGATGTGGTTGCCGGGCACATTGTAAGAAGTCATCACGACCTTGAGCGAGTTGGACGAGAACGCCAGGTATGAATACGCTTCGTTATTGCGGACGGGTTGGAAAAGGTATCCCAGGCGGAGCCCAAAACCGAGGATGAACAGGAAATAGAAAGTGAACCTGTGGAGCAAGGTCTGTGTTTTCCACAGCTTCCAGTATCTCTTAACAAGCGTCAGCTTTTTCACGACGGTCTCTGGAACACTTCATCCCCACAAGCTTTTCGCGGTTTGGGACTTTTCAATCGCATGCATCTCCAGGTGACATACTACCACCGGCGCGAAAATGCACGACGATGATAGATTTGACGGGTCGAGGTGGATTACCGTTCGGTCAGAGCCGGAGGAACCGGCGCGCTGACACGCCAGCAGATGCGATGTTTCACGCGAACGTGAATCCAAAAAGGTAAGTCAGAGGGCAAGCCTACCGCACGCATCCAATCCTGGCAGTCAAGATCGACTGGGGCTGGGGCCGGCGATAGGATTCGAACCCACGACGTCGCTTCAACCTGAGTCAGATCGGGTTGTCGTTGGTTGGTAGGTCAGGGTTCCGCTCCCGCATGGGAGGCTCGCGCCTCCCCTACGAAACCCCTCCATGAGTGAATCAATGCTGGGGGATGCTCCCCCAGCGCCCCCCGTAGGTTCGAATCTGAAGTGATAGCAAAGAGATGGAGCCGGCGATAGGATTCGAACCTACGACCTGCGCATTACAAGTGCGCTGCTCTACCAACTGAGCTACGCCGGCTAGTTGCTTGAGCGCCGGCCGTGCCCCTTCGGTAGAATGCCACGTGCCAGGTTTTCGCGGTACTGAAGGTGCTGCTCGACCTTGCGCTTGATCCTCTGGAGCGCATTATCAATCGATTTGACATGACGGTCAAGGTCGTCAGCTATCTCCTGGTAAGAGCGCCCGTCGATGTAGAGAAGCAGCACCTGTGTCTCGAGCGTTGAGAGCATCTCGCGGAAGTTTGTCTTGATGCTCTCGGCCTCCTCGTGGCTGATGACGACCTCCGCCGGGTCGAGCGCGCTGTCGGAGGCAAGGAAGTCCATGTAGAGCCTGTCCGGGTCGTCCGCCTCGCTAATCGGGTTGTTGAGCGAGACGTACGAGTTGAGCGGCGAATGCTTCTGGCGAGTGGCAGTCTTGATCGCGGTGATGATCTGCCGCGTGATGCAGATCTCGGCGAAAGCCTTGAAGGAGGTCTCGCGGTCTTCCCGGTAGTCGCGGATCGCCTTGTAGAGCCCGATCATCCCTTCCTGGATGATGTCCTCCCGGTCGGCGCCCACGAGGAAGTAAGAGCGAGCCTTCAGCCTCACGAACTCGCTGTACCTCTCGAGCATCGTGACCAGGGCCTTCGTGTCCTCCGCCTGCGCCTCCCTGACCAGCTCTTTATCAGTCATCTCGAGATAGTGTGAGCCTGTGATGTCCGTGTTTTGAAGTAGTTCGTCAAACACTTGCATCCCTCCGTTCACTTGGGATTTCCTACCTTTGAACCCTTGTTTTTAACCGTTAAACGGAAGGGCCACGTGCAACTCTATGCCCGTGTGGCGGTGCTGTCAAGGCCTTCGCGCAAGTTTATTTTCGAATGTGGAAAATGCGGGGATTAACTAGGAATTCTCGCGCTTGAGCCGCTCCAGGGCGGAGCGGACATCCTCGGGGATCCGGTCTCCCAGGCGCACTTTCCCGCGGCCCTGAGAACCCTGACGGGCCGTCTCGTTGAGCTCCTCGCGGGACTCCGCGATCCTGGCCAGGAACTCCCGGGGAGACATGCGCAGTAGCCCGGCGCCCTGGGCGATGCGCTGCTGGGCGTAATCGCCGGTCACCACGATGGCTGTTCCGGCCGACTTCGGCTGCTTGTAGGCCAGCTTTTCTATAAAGTCGTCGGCGGACTGGCCCTGGGCGGTGTAGGTGACCTCGAAGTTTGCCCCGGCTTTCTCGGTCGTGGCCGCACCCGGGCGCCCGCCGGCGTCGAAAACAAGCACGACACGAGAGTCCTCACGCGCGGCGAACTCGGACACCTCGTGGATGACTGCTCCCCGGGCGGCCTCGAGGTTCTGCTCCATGAGCGCCTCGAGTTCATCGTCGGCGTGCATGAGGTTGTAGGCGTCGATGATGTAGGTGTCGCCTTCCATGTCTTCTCCATGTCGGGGATGCCGGCGCTACGTCAGGTCTTTCCTCTGCCGCACCGCCTCGAACAGAAGGACCGCGCCTGCGGCGGCCACGTTCAGCGATGTGACGGCTCCTTTCATCGGCAGGCTCGCGAGCGTGTCGCACCGCTCTCTCACCAGCCGGCTCAGGCCCTTGCCCTCCCCGCCAAGCACGATCACCGTCGGGACGGTCATATCGACTTCGTAGTACGGGACACCTTCGTCCGCCTCCGCGCCGACGATCCAGAAACCCGCGGCCTTCAAACGGTCGATGGCGGCGGCCAGGCTCGATATTCGAATGACGGTGATGTGCTCGACCGCGCCGGCTGATGCCTTGGCGACCGCAGCGCTTATGCCCGCCGACCTGCGCCCGGGGGCGATCACGGCCTGCACTCCCGCGGCGTCGGCCACGCGAAGCAGGGCTCCCAGGTTCTGTGGGTCCTCGACCCCATCGAGCGCGAGCAGCAGCGGCCGGTCCACCTTCTCCAGGGCGCGCACGATGTCCGGCAGGTCCCAGTATCGGTAAGGCGCGACCGCGGCGATGACCCCCTGCGGCGCGGTCGTGGTAGCCATCGACTCGATCCGCTGGCGCGGCACGTGCTTTACCGGTACTCCGGCGGCGTTGGCCATCTCTATCACCTTGCGGAGCTGGGCCGACGGCTCCAGGCTCTGGGATGCCACGTAGACCTCGTAGACCTCGCGGGTGCCGCGCAGCGCCTCGAGCACGGGGTTCACGCCCTCGACGTGATCCGGGGAGTGTGAAGGGGTTTTCTTCACCGCCATGTCATCGCCGCCGTCCTAGCGCTCGACGCGCCAGCGATAGCCGCCGGGGACGTCCTCGACGCGCACGCCCAGCTCGGTGAGACTGTCGCGTATCCTGTCGGCGAGCTCGAAGCTCTTCATATCGCGCGCGGCCTGCCTGACCTCCAGAAGCAGGTCGACCAGCTGGTCTCGGCTGGGCCCTCCGTCCGCCGCCCGGGCAGGCTCCTCGCCCGGCACGCTGGTGGTGCCCCACGCGGTCTGGAACAACCCCAGGGCCCCGAACATGTCATCCAGCACTTCCTTGCACTCGAGCAGCGACACCTTGAGCCGTGGTTCGCCGCCAGATGTGACCTCGCCCACGTAGGTGTTGGTCTCGCGGACGACGTCGAACAGGACTCCAAGCGCCGCGGCCGAGTTGAAGTCGTCGTCCATGTGTCCGACGAATTCGTCCTTCAGGCCCTCGAGCTTCTTAGATAGCTCCAGCTCGCGCTCGGTCTTCTTGCCGTCGCCGCCGACCGCAGCCCGGCTCAACGCGTCCTCGAGGTTGAACGCGCAGTTGGTGACGCGCTCGAGTGAAGCCCCCGCGTCCGCCAGGCTGTCATCGGAGAAGTTCAGCGGGCTGCGGTAGTGCGTGCCCAGCATCAGCATCCTGATGACCTGGGCGTCGTTCTCGATCAGCACCTCGCGCAGCGGCCTGATGTTGCCCAGCGACTTGGACATCTTCTCCATGTCGATGTTGAGCATGCCGCTGTGAATCCAGTATCTGACGAAGGGCTTGCCGGTGCAGGCCTCCGCCTGCGCGAGCTCGTTCTCGTGGTGGGGAAAGACAAGGTCGAGCCCGCCGCCGTGAATGTCGAACGACTCGCCCAGGTACTTGGTGGACATCGTCGAGCACTCGATATGCCAGCCGGGCCTGCCGGGACCCCAGGGGCTGGACCACGAAGGCTCGCCGGGCTTGGCCGCCTTCCAGAGAGCGAAGTCCCAGGGACCGCGCTTGCGGTCCTCGGGGCCGCTCGCCAGGGTGTGCTGCTGCTCGTCCAGGTTGCGGCCGGAGAGCTTGCCGTAGTCGGCGAACTTCTCGACCTCGAAGTAGACATCGCCTTCCGACTCGTAGGCGTAGCCCTTATCCACCAGGCACGAGATGACCTCGAGCATGTCGTCGATGTGCTCGGTGGCCTGGGGAGCCATGGTGGGCGGCATCACGCCCAAGTCGGCCATGTCCAGCTCGAAGGCCTCGCGGTAGGTGTCGGCGAGGACCTCCGGGGAGACGCCCTCCTCGTTGGCCTTGTTGATTATCTTGTCGTCGACGTCGGTGACGTTCTGGATGAACTCGACCTCGTAGCCGCGGTAGAGCAGGTAGCGCCTGATCATGTCGAAGTTGAGGAAGGTGCGCGCGTTGCCGATGTGGATGTAGTTGTAGACCGTCGGGCCGCACACGTACATCGAGATCTTGCCGAGCTCGCGCGGCACCAGCTCCTCTTTCTTCCTGGTCATGGTGTTGTAGACGCGTATCGGCATCTGGTCCCTCGCTGCCAACGCAAGTTAAGGGGTCTGACCCTAAAACTTGCGTTACTCGTCCTCGGTCTTCTTTATCTTGCGCTCGATCCTGTCCAGCCTGCGCTCGATGGTGTTGAACATCTCCAGGACCGGGTCGGGAAGCTCCTCGTGGTGCAGGTCGATCGGGCTGATCCGCTCGCCCGAGCACACCGTCACCCTGCCGGGCACGCCGACCACTGTGCAGTTCTCGGGCACGTCCTGGATTACCACCGCGCCGGCGCCGACCTTGGAGTTCTTGCCGACGGTGATCGCGCCGAGAACGCTCGCCCCCACCGCTATCACGACGCCGTCCTCGATGGTCGGGTGCCTCTTGCCCTTCTCCTTGCCCGTGCCTCCCAGGGTCACGCCCTGGTACAGCGTCACGTCGTCGCCGATCTCGGTTGTCTCGCCGATCACCACGCCCATGCCGTGATCGATGAAGAACCCCTGACCGATAGTCGCTCCCTGGTGGATCTCGACGCCGGTAAGCCAGCGGGAGAATATCGATATCGCCCTCGGCAGGCCGGGCACCCCGCGCCCGTGCAGGTAGTGCGCCACCCGGTGCAGCCAGATCGCGTGCAACCCGGGGTAGGTCGTGATTATCTCCAATGTGCTGGTCGCGGCGGGGTCGCGGTCCCTGACCGCCTCCACATCCATGCGGAACTGCTCGAAAGCTCTCTGGACGAACCCGCCGGCCGTCGCCGATAAATCACTCACGCTTACCCTCCAGTTTCCTCGCCGTCGTCTCGATGCGGTCCGCGCAGCCCGACGGCCCCCAGAACATTATAAGGTACACGAGGTCGGGCCCTATCGTGAGCCCGGTGACAGCCAGGCGGAACGGCCACAGGATCTTCTTGGCTCCCCAGCCCCTCTCCTTCGCCTCCGCCCGCATGGTCTCGACGATGCGCTCGGCCGCCTCCCGGTCCGAGGACGGCTCGGCGCGCAGCACCCTCATGCAGATCTCGAGGGCTTCATCCCGCTCGTTTGCCTTGGCGAGCTCAGCGGACGCCTTGGCGTCCAAGAGCCCCGCGGGCCTGACGAACGTGTCCATCTGGTCGAGCCCGTCGGTGAGGCGCTCCAGCGAGTTTCGCACCGCTGTGACCGCGATCTCCAGGCGGTCTCGCGGAAGGTCCAGCAGCTCTCCCCTGCCCGTCTTGACCAGGAACGGCTCGACGAGGTCGGTCACCTCGGAGTCGCTCTTGGCCTTGATGTGCTGCCGGTCGATCCAGTTGAGCTTGTCGAAGTCGAATATCGCCTTGCTTGCGGACACGCCCTTGATGCTGAACTCCTCTATGAGCTGCGCCGGTGTGAATATCTCGCGCTCGTCGCCGGCGCCGGGCGACCAGGACAGCAGCGCCAGGTAGTTGACCAGCGCGTCCGGCAGGTAGCCCTGCTCGCGATAGTCCGACACGGAGGTCGAGCCGTGCCTCTTGGAGAGCTTGGTACCGTCGGGCCCGAACAGGAGCGAGTGGTGGAGGAAGCGCGGCGCGGCCGCCCCCAGAGCCAGGAACAGCAGCACGTGGCGCACGGCGTTTGTCAGGTGGTCGTCGCCCCTGATGATATGGGTGATCTCCATCGTGATGTCGTCGACCACCACCGCCAGGTGAAAGCCGGCGGTGCCGTCCGAGCGCATGATTATGAAGTCGTCGATCTCCGAGGCGTCGACGTTGACGTCGCCGCGCAGCATGTCGTCGACCGCCACCGTCCCGGCCGGCACGCGGAACCTGACCGTGTAAGGAGCGTCTTCGGCTTCCAGCCGGGCGAGCTCATCGGGAGCGAGGCTCGCGCACTTGCGGTCGTAACGCCAGGCCTTACCGGCGGCCACGGCCGCCTTCTTGCGCTCGTCGAGCTCTGTGGCGCTGCACCAGCACTTGTACGCCTTGCCCTCGGCGAGCAGTCTCTCACCATACCCCCGGTAGATCTCCATGCGCTCGCTCTGGCGGTACGGGCCGTGCGGACCGCCGATGTCTGGCCCTTCGTCCCAGTCGAGCCCCATCCAGCGCATCGAGTCCATGATGTCCAGCTCGAACTCGGCCTTGGAGCGCTCGCTGTCGGTGTCCTCCAGGCGTAGCACGAACGCGCCGCCCGAGCCGCGCGCGACCAGCCAGTTGAACAGAGCGGTGCGCCCCGAGCCGAGGTGGAGCTTGCCGGTGGGGCTGGGTGCGAACCTGACCCGCGCGCCCGTCAGCTCGTCATCGGCGAGGCTCATGACGCCTCCCCGCACGAACCGGTGTAGTCGGAGGCGACGGACTCGAACCGCTCCCAGGACTCCCGCTCCTCTTCCTTGTAAGCGCCGAGCCGCGCCGTCAGCATCTCGAAGTCCACCTGGTGGCCATCGAACTCCGGCCCGTCCACGCAGGAGAACTTCGTCTCGCCGGCGACCTCGCAGCGGCAGGTGCCGCACATGCCCGTCCCGTCGAGCATTATGGCGTTGAGGCTCACCACGGTGGGAACCTTGTGCTGTTTCGTCACTACCGACACCGCTCGCATCATCGGGACGGGGCCCACGGCGATCACGCGCTGCGGGCTCCACTCCTTTATCGCCTTGAGCACCAGCTCCGTCACGAAGCCCTTGATGCCCACCGAGCCGTCGTCTGTCGCGATGTCGACCGGCACGCCCAGGGCCTGCATCCTGTCCAGCAGTATGAGGTGCTCGCGGTCCCTCGAGCCCAGAGCCACGCGGACCTCGTTGCCGGCCCGGGCGCACGCCCGGGCAATCGGGTACAGCGCCGCGATGCCGACGCCGCCGCCCGCGCACACGACCCGGCCCAGCCCCTCCAGCTCGGTCGGCCTGCCCAGGGGACCGACGACGTCCTGAAGGCAGTCTCCCTCACGCAGACGGGAGAGCTTGTCGGTGGTGGTTCCCACGACCTGGAACGCCATCTCGATGGCGCCCTCGGCCTCGGAGTAGTCCATCAGCGTGAGCGGGATGCGCTCGCCGTGATCGTCGGTTCGGACGATGACGAACTGCCCCGCGTGGGTCGAGGCGCATACCAGAGGCGCGCGCACCTTCATCCTGAAGACGTCAGGTTCCGGGGCGAGCTTCTCTGTCTCGAGTATCTCAAACGTGCCGGCCAAGCTACTTCCCTTCCAGCTCTTTCTCGAGCCGCTCCTTGATCTTGTTTATCTCTCCCACGAACTCGGGGGCGACGTCGTAGGCCGAGGTCCCCTGCAGGTCAGCCTTGCGCACCTTGTCGCTGAAGTGGATTATCCCGATCGGCTCTATGTCGCCCAGACCGTCCTTGAGCATCTCGACTTCGCCGTCGTCGACGACCTTGTTGAACACCACGAACAGCCTCTTGATGCCGATCTGCCTGGCGAGCTTCGCGGTGGTCGCGGCTGTCTGCACGCTGCGCAGACCGGGCTCGGCGACGATTACTATCGCGTCGACGCTCTCCGAGGTCCCGCGGCCCAGGTGCTCGATGCCCGCCTCCATGTCCATGATGACCACGTCGTCGCGCTCGATGAGGATGTGCCTCATCAGCGCTTTGAGCAGCACGGACTCGGGGCAGACGCACCCTCCCCCGCCCTCCTTGACCGTGCCCATCGCCAGCAGCTTCACTCCTTTGTGGGTCAGGCAGATCTGGTCGGGCAGGTCGTCCACCCGCGGGTTCATCTTGAACATCTGCCCGAACGTGCCCAGCTTGGCGCCGGTGCGCTCCTCGACGATGTCTTTCATCTCCGAGAGAGGGACGATATCCATCGCCGCCTCCGCTGAGATCCCGATGGACACCGCCAGGTTGGCGTCGGGGTCGGCGTCTATCGCCAGTACCTTCCGGCCTTCATCCGCGAACCCCCTGGCCAGTCCTCCCGCCAGCGTGCTCTTGCCCACTCCACCCTTACCGCTTATCGCCAGCTTCAATCAAATCACCCCATCTGCTTGCTCCGTAACGAGAATTATATGTCTCTATTGGCGGTTTGGGGCTCTCCTCTTGCCCGCGAAGCCTGATATCAGGCCCAGGGGGCATAAAAGCCAGGAATATTGAATCCCAACCATCCATGGAAAGCCGGCGGGACGCCGGCTCTACGCAACGCATCACTGGCGCCTGGCACCGGTGATGCGTTGCGTCCGTCAGGCGGAAGGCGCGGTCGTCTCCAGCAGGTGGAGGAAGTGCTTGACCACCTCGGGGTCGAACTGCGTGCCCATGTTGCGCGACAGCTCCCCCGTCGCCTCCTCCCGCGACAGCGCTTTCCTGTAGGGCCGGTCGGAGGTCATCGCCTCGAAGGAGTCTGCCACCGCGATGATGCGCGCCCCCAGCGGTATCTTGTCCCCCGCCTTGCCGTCCATGTACCCGTTGCCATCGAAGCGCTCGTGGTGGTGGTAGATTATCGGGATTATGTTGCCCAGGTGCGGCAGCGGCTCGATGATGCGCATGGACAGCGCGGGGTGCATCTTGATGGCTGAGTACTCCTCATCGCTCAGGCGGCCGGCTTTGTTGAGGATGCTGTCGGGCACCCCGATCTTTCCCAGGTCATGGAGCAGGCCGGCAAGCCTGAGATCCTCGACCTCCTGGGGCGGAAGCTCCATCGACTCCGCGATGGCCACCGCGTACTGCGTGACCCTGGCAGAATGGCCGACCGTGTAGGGGTCCCTTGCTTCGATGGCCGCGGCCAGGGAGCCGATGGCCCCGAGGTATGTGTCCTGCAGCCTCTCGTAAAGCCGCGTGTTCTCGATGGACACGGCCGCCTGGGCGGCGAAGTTGCCGAACAGTTCCGAGTCCTGCTCGGTGTAGCGCTCACCTTTCTTGCTGGCGGCTATGGCCAGCACGCCGATGGGCTTGTCGCGTACCAGCAGCGGCGCCGCCATTGCGGCCTGCACGGGCCCGGGCAGCTCGCCAAAACGCTCGTCGGGATCGCCACGGTGCCAGACGACCAGCCCGGCGTTGTCGTAGCTCCACTGCGCCAGGGCCTCGAACGACTCCGAGTCGGACCAGCTCACGTCGCCGCGGGAAGCTTCCTTCTTGAGCTCCTCGAACATCTCCTCGAGCAGCATGAAGAGCGCGCTATCGGCTCGCATCAGCGTCGTGGCCATGTCGAGGATGCTCTCTAGCTGCTCCTTGGCGTCCAGGTGAGAGGTCAGGCTGCGGGCGACTATGCCTATCGCCGCCATCTGCTTGAGCCTGCTCTCCATCTCGCCGAGGAGCTCGCTCTTCTCGATGGCCACCGCCGCCTGGCCGGCGCAGGCGGTCGCAAGGTCGATCTGCTCCCCCGTGAACTGGCCCTCATGGGCGGCGTCGAGCAGCAGCACGCCCAGCGGCCTTTCCCCCGAGCGCATTGGTGCAGCCAGCACCATCGGCGTGTGATAGGCGGAGAGGAACTCGAGCATCCCGGGGCGGGTCTCGTCCCGCCTGTCGATGACGACGCTGAGGCCCTCATCGACCACGGCCGCAAGCGCGTCCAACGAGGCGCGGGTCAGTCCCTCGAGCGCATCGAGTGCGTCCTTGAAGTTGGAGGCGTGCGGCTCGAGCACTCCCTCCTCGTCGATCAGCAGCAGCGAGCAGCGCGGGAGGCCGGTGATGCCGGCCACCTTGTCCACGACGCTCTGGTTGATATCCTCACTGTCCCCGCCGGCCGAGAGCACCTCTGTGAGACTGTAGAGCGCCTCGATGCGCTCGTTGCGCGCCACCAGGGCGACGTCCTCCGCCTCCATGTAGCTCCTCACCAGCGCGAACCGGCAGTCGGCGAGGATGGATTCGACTTCCATCATCGCGTCGATCACCTCGCCGAGGTCGGCGTCCCCTTCATCCACCATGGTGCGCATGACGACCCAGACCGCTCGCTTGAGGACCTGTGGCAGGTCGGGCACGTCGTCGAGGGGAACGTCGCGTTCGGCGCAGGCGGCCCCGACCGCTTCCCACTTGCTGAAGAGGTGCGTGATATCGCGCGTTTCCAGCACCTCGATGAGCATGTCCAGGGTGAAGGAAGCCTGCTCAAGCTGTTCCGTCTCCATGAATGGCCCGCCGCGCGCGGAGTCCGCCAGGAGCCGCGATACTGCATCGAGTATCGAGG
>PMJJ01000074.1:20839-46002 GCA_003157385.1 Actinomycetota bacterium
ACCGGGCAGATCTCATGGTGGGGGCCTCTGGCCCTGCATATCTCCCGCCCCAGCTGAACGAGCCCGAGGTGCATGGCAGGCCTGCGGGCGGGCGGGACCAGCCTCTCGAGCTCTTCCTGCGCCGCGACCGCGGTCGTCCGGTCATCGACGAGCCCGATCCGCCTCGAGGTCCGCAGGACGTGGGTGTCGACCGGCAGCACTCCCCGCGCGTCGGCGAACATCAGCACGACAGAGGCGGTCTTGGGCCCCACCCCCGGCAGCGAGGTGAGATACTCCCGCGCCTCGGGCACCTTCATGGCGCGTATGAACTCGAGGTCGTAGTCTCCCCTGTCCTCGCGGATCCGCGCCAGGATCGTCTTGAGCGCGCTGGACTTCTGCCGGGAGAGGCCGCCGGGCCGTATCGCCTGCTCGATGGCCCGGACGGGGGCGGCCGCGAGCACCTCGACGGTGGGGAAGGCATCCATCAAGCGCTGATACACAAGGTTGTAGTTGCGTCGGGACGTGTTCTGCGACAGCACCGCGTGTATCAGCTCGTGGATGATGTCGCGACGCTCGCCGGGCGGAGGGATCGCGGGTGAGAACGCCTTGACCAGCCGCTTCTCGACCTCACGGGCCTTCCTGCGCTGCCGCTCGAATGTCTCTTCAACCGTCTCCATCGCTCGACCTCACGGTACCAGCCTGGGGATGCGCGCCTTGCTCCCCGCCAGCTTTGCCTTCACCAGAATCTCCAGTGACTTCACCGGGTTGAGCGGTACCATCTTCAGCGTGCCGACCTTCATGAGCTTCGTGAGAGCTCCGGTGGTGGAGGCAAGGTCGTTGCACTCACGGCTGGAGAACACGTTCCTGCGGCCCAGCCGCCCGGTGAGGTAGTCGCCGACCTCGTCGTACGCGCAAGACCCGGCAAGGAGCACCCTGCCTTCGATCGCGTCGATCCGGTCGCGGTCGAACCCCTTGCCCATGACGATGGTGAACCCGCCCTTGCCCTCGTAGTCGAGGTAGAGCACCTGCAGCAGCGCGAGCGTGTTGGCGTCGCAACCCTCCAGGCAGTTCCTCTCCGTGCCGCGGATGATCTCGACGTCGTGCGGGAACGCGTCGTAGAGCATGTAAGGGTATTTCTCCTTGAACCGGTCCAGTGGTTCGCCTCTCACCTCGATGCGCTCCAGATCGGCCACGCCCAGCCCCATGTCTCGCGCCTCGCGCAGGTGTCCGACCTCGTCGACCTCGTAACCCAGGATGCGCGCGCAGACAGTGTCGACCGCCACCGTGTCGGCGCCGCCCACCACGATGTTGAGCGGGACCAGCGTCTTTTTGTGCAGAGCCTCGGGCGGATAGTGCCCGTAGATGGTCACGACGGTGCCGTCGACCAGCGTGAAGTCAGGCTGTATCACGCTGTAGAGGTCGGCCAGCTTCTTGTGCAGCCTGAAGTTGTGGTCCGGGGAGCGGTCGCGGTGCGCGACCAGGCCGTACTGGTTCTTGATGCCCACGGTCATGACGCTCATGGAGTGAGTCTTGAGCTTGGGGACGTTGATGTAGGTGACCGAGTCCCGCTCGTCGATGATGTGCTTGACGTGCCTGGAGACCCGCACGTCGTAGCCGAGGTGTGGCAGGTGGATCTTCGCCTCGCGCCCCTCGTCCAGGTAGAGCGGCTCCGCCCTGTGCGCGGCGGCGAGCGACGCCAGGCCGGTGACTTCGAACACCAGTCGGGTCATGTTGCCCTGGGTCGCGTTCTCCATGAGGAAGACGCGCTTCGCGCCGGCGCGGACGCAGTAGTCGAGCACTTCGGCCGTGACCGCCGGGGATGTGTAGACGTACGGCTTGAAGTCGATTGCGTTTATCTTGACGTAGCACTCGTCCGGCTTCGCGGCGATGATGCGATCGACGCCATGCTCGTCGAGCACCTTCTTCACGGCGCCGGGCAGGTCGCGCTTGGCGTCGATGATCGATACGAGCTGTTTCTTCTCAGGCATATGGCTCCCGGCCGGGGCCGCTTCGCGGAGACGCGCGCAGCGCCCTTAGAGGTCCTGCGGTATTGCCTCGCCCCGCACCAGGTCCTCGTAGGTCTCGCGGCGCCTGATGACGTAGGCTTTCTTGCCGGAGACCAGTATCTCGGGGACGCGCTTTCGCGAGTTGTAGTTGGAGGCCATGCTGAAGCCGTAGGCTCCCGCGGTGAAAACGGCGAGAAGATCTCCGGACTGTACCTCCGGCAGCGCGCGGTCCTGCGCCAGGAAATCGCCGGACTCGCAGATCGGGCCCACGACGTCCACCTTCTCCTCGGGCGTCCCGTCCTTGTAGACGACAGGCCCTATGTGGTGCTCGGCCTGGTACAGGCTCGGGCGCAGGAGGTCGTTCATCGCGGCGTCCACAACCACGAACTTCTTCTCCTCGTTCTTCTTGTTGAAGAGGACCCGGGTCACCAGGATGCCGGCGTTTCCGGCGATCATGCGGCCGACCTCCATGATGATCGTGCATCCCGACTCGCGCAGCAGCGGCACCAGGGCCGCCGCGAACTGGTCGGGCTGGGAGGCCTCCTCGTCGGTGTACTGGATGCCGAAGCCGCCTCCGATGTTGATGTAACGTATGTCCATCCCGAGCACCTTGAGGCTCTTGGCGAGGTTGCCCACCTTCCTCAGGCTGCTCTCGAACGGGCTCGACTCCATTATCTGCGAGCCTATGTGCTGGTGCACCCCTATCGGGTTGAGACCCGGCAGCTTCTGCGCGACCTCGTACTCGGCCATGGCCTCCTTGAGCGGGATGCCGAACTTGCTCTTCTTCAGGCCGGTGGCGATGTAAGGGTGAGTGCGAACGTCGATGTCGGGGTTCACGCGAAGCGCGATCGGGGCCTGCTTGCCCAGCTTCTGCGCCACCTCGTTGATGAGCATCAGCTCCTGGCTGGACTCGACGTTGAACATCAGTATGCCCTCGTTGAGGCCGTACTCTATCTCCTCCGCGGTCTTGCCGAGTCCCGCAAACACTATCTTCTGCGGGTCGACGCCGCCCTTGAGCGCCCTGAAGAGCTCGCCCCCGGAGACCACGTCCGCGCCGGCGCCCTCGTTTGCCATCAGTTTGACTATGGCGACGTTGCTGTTCGCCTTGAGTGAGTAGCAGACGAGGTGCTGCAACTCGCCGAACGCCTGGTCCACCGCGTGGAAGTGCGACGTGAAAGTGTTCTTGCTGTACAGGTAGAACGGAGTGCCGACTTTGGAAGCGATGTCGGACACGCGCAAATCCTCACAAAACAGCACGCCGTTTCTATACACGAAGTCGTTCAAATAATTCCCCCCGAGGGAATAGCCAGGATAAATAGAATAACACAACGGAGTGCACCTGTTACACGGCGAACGGGTGCCAGAGTGCGTTCAGGGCCCGAGGGCTGGCAGAGGGTGGTTGCAAATGCACGAAACGAATCCAGATCTCGTGGGCATCAAGGCCGCGGTCAGGCAGCTGGCCGTGAGGCTGGAGAACGAGGCAAAGGCTACGTCCCAGTGGGCAGCGCTCGCGAAGAACAGGGGCGTGCCTGAAGTGGCGGTGCGCCTGGAGAACGTCGTGGCTGCCATCGAAGAGGCGCTATCTCATGCCAAGGCCGTGCCCGAACTGCTATTTGAAGCGCAGGAAGAGACCGCAGGTCACGCGCACCACCACGACTGACCAAAAAGGCAAAAGGGAGACAGGCCCCTTTTTGCGTTTTTCTCATTTGACCAGCGATCTCAGCAGGGCCAGGTCGTCTTCGGGCTCCATCCGGCCGTGTGGCAGCTCGATTATCCCTGGGACGCCGCAGACCCTCTCGTCGTTGACGATGTAGCGGAACGCCTCTATCCCGAGCTCCCCTTTCCCGATGTGCGCGTGCCTGTCGGTGTTCGAGCCCAGGATCCCGGCGGAGTCGTTGAGGTGGAAGGCGCGCAGGCGGTCCAGGCCGATGAACCTGTCTATCTCGTCGAGCGTGCTGTCGATGCCTTCAGGGGTGCGGATGTCGTAGCCGGCCACGAACACGTGGCAGGTATCCACGCACAGCCCCAGCCTCTCGGGCCTTCCTGCAAGATCGAAGACGCGGCCGAACTGCTCGAACGTGTTTCCTATCGAGGTGCCGGCCCCGGCGGTGGTCTCGAGCAGCAGCATCGCCGAGCCCTCGAAGCGCGTGAAGATCTCCTTGACCGCGCTCGCTATCCTCTCCAGCCCCCACTCGACCCCTTCGCCCTTGTGGTTTCCGATGTGGGTGATTACGGCGGCCGCCCCGAGCTTCTCCGCCTTCTCCAGGGCGCTCACCAGCGCGGTGATGGACCGTTTGTAGATGGGGCTCGAGGGCGCGGCCATGTTCACCAGGTAGATGGAGTGGATGAAGACGGGGTCTATCCGCGCCCCTTCCTTCGCCTGGCGGAACTCCAGGGCGTCATCATCGCTGACCTCGGTTATCTGCCACTGCTGAGGCGGGCCGGGAAACATCTGGATTGTCTCGCATCCCTCGTCCACCCCGTTCACGATCGCGGAGACGGGCGGGCCGCTTACGCTCACGTGGTACCCGAAACGCATCGTCCCTCCAGCTTCGAACGGCGCTACATCTTCTCCGGCGCCGTGACCCCCAGCAGCCCCAGGACGACCTCGAGCACCTGCCGGACCCCGCGCACCGCGAAGATCCTCGCGCGCGTCAGGCACTCGTCCTCGGTGACCACGCGGCAGTCCCTGTAAAAAGCGTGGAACGCCTGTGCGAGCTCCTCGGCGTACCCGGTCAGCCTATGAGGAGCGCGCCTCTCGGCGCAGAATTCGACCATCTCCTCGAGCTCGGCGAGCTTGCGCAGCAGGTCCATCTCCGATGGCTCGGTGAGGGTGTCGAGGTCCTCACCAGTCGGGGCGCTCATGTCGGCGCCCGATTCGGCCGCGTACGTCAGGATGCTGCAGATGCGCGCGTGGGCGTACTGAACGTAGAACACCGGGTTCTCCGGTGACTCGCGCTTGGCGAGCTCGATGTCGAAGTCCAGCGGCGAGTCCGCCGAGCGCTGCAGAAAGAAGTAGCGAGCCGCGTCGGCCCCCACCTCGTCCAGCAGCTCATCGAGAGTGACTATCTCGCCCGTCCTCTTGGACATGGTGACAGGCTCCCCGGAACGGAACAGCTTGACCAGCTGGCCCAGGATGACCTCCAGGTGCTCCGCGCCGAAGCCCATGGCTTCCATCGCCGCCTTCATCCTCGCGACGTATCCGTGGTGGTCGGCCCCCCAGATGTCGATGATGAGGTCGAAGCCGCGAAGCATCTTGTCCCTGTGGTAGGCGATGTCGGAGGCGAAGTAGGTCGGCTCGCCGTTCGACCTGACCAGCACCCGGTCCTTCTCATCGCCGTAGCCGGTGGTGCGCAGCCAGAGGGCGCCCGTGTCCCGGTACGCCTGGCCCTTCTTCTCGAGCTCGGTCACCGCCTGCTCCACCTCGCCCTTGCGGTAGAGCTCGCGCTCGCTGAACCATACGTCGAAGACGACGTTCATGTGCTCGAGGGTAGCGCCGATGGAGCCGAGCATCCGCGGGTACTCCATCTCGATGAACGCCGACACCCGCTCGTCCTGGGGCATCCGCGCGAACTCGTCTCCGTGCTGGTCGACGATGCGCCGGGCGATGTCGTCAATGTACTGACCGCGATACCCCGACTCGGGGAACTCGGCGTCCATGCCCAGCGCTTCCAGATACCTGGCCGAGATGGAAAGCCCGAAGTTGTTGACCTGGGTGCCGTAGTCGTTGATGTAGTACTCACGCTCGACGTCGTAGCCGGCATGGCTCATGACGCTCGCCAGCGCGTCGCCCAGCGCCGCCCAGCGGCCGTGCCCCACGTGGAGCGGCCCGACCGGGTTCGCGCTCACGAACTCGACCTGCACCTTGCGGCCGGCTCCCACTTTGCAGGCGCCGAAGCCCGCGCCCTTCTCCTCTATCTCCAACAGGACGGCGCGGACGAAGTGCGGCGCCAGGTGGAAGTTGATGAATCCCGGCCCCGCGACCTCCACACCGGAGATCACGTCGGGCGCCTCGGGCAGGGAGTCCTTGATCGCCTCGGCGACCTGCCGGGGGTTCATCTCGACCTTGCCCGCGACCGCCAGCGCCAGGTTGGTGGCCCAGTCACCGTGCTCTTTTCGCTTGGGCCTGTCCAGCTCGATGCGGCCCGCGTCGACCGCCGGCAGCTTGCCTTCGGCGATCGCACGGTCGAGCCCTTCTTTGATGAGCGCGGTTATCTGTTCTTTGGACATGGGTCAATTATAAAGGTAGTGAGACGTAAGGCGTTTTTCGTCGCTCATCCTGTCGGCGCGAGGGGCCTCGACCTACTGCTGCGGGACCGTGGTAGGCTTCTCCGCCAGGGTCAGGTCCACCGTCTTCTTCGAAGAGCCCTGGTAGTAAGTGACGGTCATCTTGTCGCCCACCTGGTGGCTGCGCACGCCGGCTACCACGTCGTCCATGGACTTCACGGGCTTGCCGTCGATGGCGTCGATTATATCGCCGGTCTTTATTCCCGCCTTCGCGGCGGGGCTCCCCGGGACGACCTGGGTCACGTAGGCGCCCTGGTATACCGGCAGGTTGTACTGGGATGCCACGCTCTGCGTGACGGTCTGTCCCATGACCCCGATGTACGGGTGCGAGACGGGCCGGCCCGCGATGATGTCGTCGGCCACCTGAGCCGCGTTATTGATGGGTATCGCGAAGCCGATGCCCTCCGAGCCGCCCGACTCGCTGGCTATCAGAGCGTTTATCCCTATGAGCCTGGCGGAACCGTCGCAGAGCGCTCCTCCGGAGTTGCCGGGGTTGATGGGAGCGTCGGTCTGTATCAGGTCCGTCAGGACGGTGGTGGAGGTGCCGGTGCTGCTCGCTCCGACCACCCTGTGAAGCGCGCTGATGATCCCCGCCGTCACCGTCTGCTCGAACCCCAGCGGGCTGCCCACCGCCACCACCAGCTGGCCCACCACAAGGTTGTCGGAGTTCCCGACGGTGATCGCGGGGAGGCCGGTCTTGTCGATCTTCACCACGGCGATGTCGTTCTCGGGATCAGCCCCGACCTTCTTGCCCTTGAGCTCCTCGCCGCTGGCCAGCGTCACCGTGATGTCCTGCGCGCCCTCAATCACGTGGTTGTTGGTGATGATGTACCCGCCGGAGGAATAGATGACCCCGGAGCCCGTGCCCTCCTGCGGCGTCTCCAGCATGAAGGGGTTGGCCGAGGTCGTAGACTTCACGTTGATGTTGACGACCGATGGGGTGACCTTCCTGGCGACTCCCGAGACGTCGCTGGCTCCGCCTGTTGGACTGATGACCGAACTCGAGCCCTTGACCGTCTTGCCGCCCGTGGTCACCTGGTTGGAGACCTTGCCGCGCACCAGGTCGTAGGGGTTGACCCCAAAGATCGCCGGCATCAGCAGCAGTATGAGCAACGCTGCGACCACGCCCGAGATGATCGCCACCAGCCAGAGGCGCCAGCCGCCTCCACCGCGCTCCTTCTTCTGCTTAGGCTGCGGCGCGGGCGGGATCTCTGGTGCCGGCGGGATCGGTGGCTCCGGCGGCATCGCTGCCGCGGGCGGCGCGGCGGGAGCGGCCGGGAACTCGGTGGTCAGCGGCGCCTGTTCGCCCCTGCCGGGAGCGCTGTAGTCGCCGGGCATCGGCGTGTTCCCCCGGGGCGGGTCACCGCCTGGAGGAAGCTGCCCTCCGCTTCCGTTCATACTCGAGGCCTCCTTGTCGGCGACGGCCTGTTCTCGTATACTCCGGTCCATGAATGGCCGCGCCAACAGATTCTAGCACACCGTTTTCCAGGGCTGGATTTCGCCCGTATCTTTATGACACTCCGGCGGGTCATACGCAATGAGCGAAGGGGGTCGGAATGAGCAAGAAATACATGGAGCCTCCGGCAGGCGGCGGCGAGCCGGGATCCCCGGTCCAGTCGGGCCCCTTCAACAAATCCGCGCCTCTGAGGGTCAGCTTCGGCGTCTATCTGATAAGCCTGATAGTCGTCGCGCTGGTGGTCTTTGTCGTGATGCTGGTGCAGTACCTGCCCGGGTACCGCGCCTATTCGCGCATCAAGGTGGCGGTCAAGGGAGCTGACTACGTCTACATGGGAATCCGCATCCCCAAGGAGCAGCTCAAGAGCCGCAACATCAACCCCCTGACCAAAGAGGACGACATCGCCAGGATCCTCAAAGACATGGGGGCCAAGCGCTCCAACGTGGAGATAAACCCCGACAGGGTCCGCATCCCCGGCGAATAAACGCCGGGGTAGACGAAAACCGCGAGAAGCACCTGACTCAGTTTTCTACTGGAGTTTGTAGTCGGCGGCCATCGCAAGCGCTCTGGCGCGCTCCTCCGGCGTGAGCCTGGCGTCTATCATGGGGTACAGGCCCGCCTTGTACTCGGGCCGGTACTGGAACATCAGGTTGAAGTAGACGCCCGGCATGTTGCGGCTCGCCCACTCCATCACCGGCCTGGTGCAGCACTCGAGGTGCCCGGGCAGCACCAGGTGCCGCACCATGACCTCGGCCGACGCGAAAGCCTGTGCGAAGTTCCTGCTGACCACCTCGAAGTACCCCTCGACCCCCGACAGTTCCTCGGCGCAGGAATCGTTGCCGTACCGGAAGTCCCCCAGGTACACGTCGATCACACCGTCGAGGATGCTCATCGCCTCAGACGACGTATACATGTTTGAGTTCCAGACCATCGGCAGGAACCTCGCCGCCTCGCCGGTCAGCTCTATCGTCCGCAGGATTGTGTACAGGTGCGGGTCGGGGTTGCCGCCCACGAAGTTGGCGTTCCTCGAGCCCTGCGCGACCCCCTCCTGCAGGACCGCGGCCAGCATCTCCGGCTCCGCCTGCCTGCCGGCCCGCGCGTCCATGGCGATGTCCCAGTTCTGGCAGTAGACGCACTCGAATGTGCAGCCCGAGAAGAAGATGGTGTGGCTGGGGACGAGCTCGGGCTCCTCTCCCATGTGCAGGAAGTCCGAGGTGTACCTCGACTCGAACGGGACGCCACAGAACCCGGTCCTGCCCGACGACCTGTCCGCCCCGCACCGGCGTTCGCAGCAGACGCATGCGAATAGCATCCGCCTCGCGAGCTCGATCTTGACATCCAGCAGGCTGGGGCCGCCGGGTGGGGCTGCGGCGTCAGGCAACCGCTCGATGCGGCGGTGTACCTCCCGGCTGCCCTCGAGGTTCGCATCCATCAGGCACTCATCGCTCGCCAGGGTCACGTCGTCCACCCCCGCGGGAACGCCGCGCGTTATCCAGTTGACCGCCTCGCGCTCTCTTCCCTCGATCTTGAAGTACCTGTCCAGCATGGCCCTCTCACAGCTCGTTCGCATCACGCGGTTCTATTATATGAGCGCAGGGTCGCGGCCGGTTATGTCCAAGGTCAAAGGTGCTACAATTGTCGATACCAGCGGGGCAAGCCCGCCAGGGGAAGGGACTCAAATTGCCAGAACAGACGCGAGATGTAGCTATTATCGGTGGCGGGCCCGCCGGCCTCACGGCCGGCCTCTACCTGTGCCGCGCCAAGATAGACACCATACTCCTCGAGCAGCAACTGACCGGGGGGCAGGCGGTCAACTCTCCACTCATCGAGAACTACCCGGGCTTTCCCGAGGGCATATCGGGCGCTGAGCTGGTCGAGCGCATGAAGGCGCAGGTGGACCGCTTCGGCCTGGAGATCAAGACTTTCTCCAAGGCGATGAAGCTGGTCCTCGACGACCAGGTCAAGGTGATCTCCCTGGAAGACGGCGAGATCAGAGCCAGGTCCGTAATCGTCACCTCGGGCCGCAGCCCGCGCAAGATGGGCATTCCCGGCGAAGACACCTACACCGGTCGCGGCATCTCCTACTGCGCGACCTGCGACGCTCCTCTCTTCAAGGACAAGGTGGTCATGGTGATCGGCGGCGGCGACGCGGCGGTCGAGGAGGCGTTGCACCTGGCCCGCTTCGCCAGCAAGGTCATACTGGTCCACCGGCGCGACCAGCTGCGAGCGTCGGACTACCTCCAGGAGCGAGCGCACTCCGAGCCCAAGCTCGAGTTCATGTGGAACTCCGAGGTAACGGAGATAACCGGAGGCGATGTGGTGAAATCGGCCTCCGTCTTCAACAACGTGACCAGTGAGCGCACCGAGGTGCCCGTCTCGGGCATATTCTTCTACGTCGGCAACGTGCCCAACACCGACTTTCTCGTCGACGTGGTGGAGCTCGACGAGACAGGCTACGTGGTGACCGACAACAACCTCGAGTCCAGCGTGCCGGGGATCTTCGCGGCCGGGGACGTGAGGGCAAATCGGTTCAAGCAGGTCATCGTCGCGGCGGCCGAAGGGGCCCTGGCCAGCGCGGGCGCTCAGAGGTTCCTCGAGAGCGTCGGCGTCAGGCAGGCCTACGAGGGAGGCCACTGATGGTCATCGCGGTGGTCGACGGCATGGGAGGAAGCATAGGGACGCAGATCGTCCTGCAGCTGCGCCAGTCCCTTCCCGAGGACACCGAGATCATGGCGCTCGGCACCAACGCCATCGCCACCGGCAGCATGATGAAGGCGAAGGCCACCCGCGGGGCGACCGGCGAGAACGCCGTGGTCGTGTCGATCGGCGATGCCGACGTCATCATGGGCTCGCTGTCTATCGTCGTGCCCAACTCCATGATGGGCGAAGTCAGCCCCTCGATCGCCACCGCCATCGCGTCGGCGCCGGGACGCAAAGTGCTACTACCAATATCAAACCCACCCCTAGACCTGCTCGGCACTAACAGGAAGCCCCTGCAGGCACTGATCAAGGAAGCGATGCAACTCGTTATGGAAATATACGGCTTGCCGTCAGAAGCTCAGGAGGAGAAAGATGTGTGAGGCAGTCGTCTTCTTGGTAAAGGACGGGGAAAGCACCCGGCTCATGGAGAACGTGGTCACCGTGGTGCCCGACGGAGACAAGCTTCTCCTCACCGACCTGTTCGGGGAGCAGAAGCTCATCACGGCTCACATAGAGACGATAGACCTCCTCGCCCACGAGATAATCCTGACATAGACGCCGAGGCGGCAAGGCCGCTTTCTTGCGCATTGCGAAGCTAACCACTGTTGTGCTATAAAAAAGCATAGGAATAGGGCCAAGTAGGCCCGACCGAAGAATTGCTTGACCGTTGACTGAAGGCCACGAAGGCCGGTGTTCCGGTTGGAAACCGGTTGGAGGTGGCTTTTTTGTTGCCACCACGAGACAGGAGGTGGAGGTCTTGCACATCCCGGACGGGCTGCTCGACTTCAAGACCTGGGGCACCCTCTACGGTGTCTCGGGCGGCACGACCGCCTATGCGCTATACAAAGTAAGAAACACGCTCGACGAGAAGAAGATCCCATTGCTGGGGATCACCGCGGCCTTCATCTTCGCCGCGCAGCTCCTCAACTTCCCCGTAGCCGCCGGCGTGAGCGGCCACTTTCTCGGTGCGATGCTCGCCTGCGTGCTGCTCGGTCCCTGGGCCGGCTTCCTGGTCATGGTGGTCGTGCTTGCGATCCAGTGCCTGATCTTCGCGGACGGAGGCTTCGCGGCGCTCGGCGCTAACATCTTCAACATGGCGCTTATCGCGGGCCCGGTCTGCTACTTCATGTTCGCCGCTTCCAAGTCACTGATGAACAAGAGGCTCTCCGAGCGGACGTCGCTCCTTACCTCGCTCGCGTTCTTCTCCTGGCTCTCGGTGGTGCTGGCCGGTGCGGCCTGCGCCGTGGAGCTCAGCATCTCCAACGTAGTGAAGCTCTCCAGCGGAGCGATCTTCGGCCCGATCGTCGGAGTCAACGCCATCATCGGCATCGGTGAAGCGGTGATAACGACCATAGTGGTAGCTGTGGTGCTCCAGGCGAGGCCCGACCTCGTCTACTCCTACTCGGGCCACGACGTCAAGCTCCCCTTGAGCGAGGAGGCGGTCTGATGCGACGCGCGTTCTCGCGAAGGTACCTGGCAGCATGGGCGCTTGCCGCCGTCGCCTGCGGGGTCCTGTTGCTGGTATTCGCCTCGCCCTGGGCCTCGAAGAGCCCGGACGGAGTGGAGAAGGTCGCCCGGGACAGCGGTCTCAAGACCAGTGATAACGCGGCGGCTCCGGCCGGGGGCTACAAGTTGGGCGGGGTGAAGAGCAAGGCGACCTCCCGTAGGCTTTCGGCGCTCATCGGGGTGGCCGTGACGCTGGTCGCCGCTATCGGTGTCGGCCTGCTGATGACCGGCCTCGGCAAGCGAAGGAAAGGGGCCGGCGGCGGTGAGGGACCGCGGGCCGGACGCGGCATCGAGGGAGGCTCCACCGGTGAGGCATGATTTCATCGACCGCTACTCCAGGCTCGAGAGCCCGGTCCACGCGCTGGACCCCAGGGCCAAAGCCATCGCGCTGTTCGCCGTCATCATCGCCTGCGTAACCACGCCCGCCAACGTCTGGTGGCCGTACGCGATCTACGCAGCGCTGGTGCTGATAATCGCCAACGCTTCGCGGCTCCCGTTCTCGTACCTGCTCACCAGGATGCTGGTAGTGGCTCCGTTCGTACTGGTAGTCGCCGTGTGCGTGCCGTTCATGCATGGCGCCGGCCCGACCTACGACCTGGGAGTGTTCAGCGTGACGCAGGGCGGGCTGCTGGTGCTGTGGAACGTCGCGGCCAAAGCTTTGATATCGGTCTCCTGCCTGATACTCCTGTCATCCACCACCGAGTTCGCGGACCTGATGCACGGCTTCGAGCGACTGCACGTGCCGCAATTCTTCACCACGGTCGCCGCTTTCATGTACCGCTACATTTTCATAATCATCGATGAGGCCGAGCGCATGAAGAGGGCGCGCGACTCGCGCAACTTCCGCGGCCGATGGCTCTGGCACATCAAGGTGATCGGGCACATGGTCGCCTCGCTGTTCCTGAGAAGCCAGGAGCGCGCCGAGAGGGTCTACCAGGCCATGTCGGCCCGCGGCTTCGACGGCTCGTTCCCGCGCTGGAAAGAGACCCATATGCACGCCCCCGACTGGGCGTTCATGGGCATCATCACCGCGACGGCTCTCGCCGGAAGGCTGGTGGTACTGTGGAAGTGATCCCGTTCGCGCGCGAGTATGCCATCAGCATCACCGACCTCGAGTACAGCTACCCCGACGGGACCAAAGCCCTGCGCGGGGTCGACCTCAAGATCAGGCGCAACGAGACCGTCGCCATCATGGGCCCGAACGGGGCCGGCAAGTCGACACTGGCCCTGCACTTCAACGGCATCCTCACGGGTTCGTCGGGCAAGGTCGAGGTCATGGGCATCGAGGTGAACAAGAAGAACATGCGCAAGGTGCGCGACATCGTCGGCCTGGTGTTCCAGGACCCCGACGACCAGCTGTTCTCCCCCACCGTGAGAGAGGACGTGGCCTTCGGGCCCCTGAACCAGAGGCTCTCCCCCGAGAGGGTCGACCACGCCGTCTCGCGCGCGCTGGCCTGGGTGGGCATGGAGGGCTCGGAGCAGCGCTCCCCCCACCACATGAGCTTCGGCGAGAAGAAGAGGATCTCGGTTGCGACCGTGCTCGCGATGGACCCCGAGGTCCTGGTGATGGACGAGCCTGTGGCCAACATGGACCCGCGGGGCCGCCGCGCCTTCCTCGAGCTCATCAAGGTGCTGGAGGGAACCAAGATAATCGTGACCCACGACCTGGGGATGGCGCGCGAGCTGTGCGACCGCGTCGTGCTCATGGACAAGGGCCTCATTGTCGCGGACGGACGCCCCTCCGCCACGCTGTCCGACGAGGTCCTGCTCGAGAAGCATGGGCTGATCTAACGCTCCCCCACTCTTCCGTCCCCGCGGCTCTGTGATAGAATGCCTGTGGGGACATTGGATGGACTTCGCGAGGGGCCATGGTAGAGATCACTAAGCGTAAAATCCTTGTCGTTGACGACGAGGTCAACCTGCTCCAGATAATGAAGACCAACCTCGAGATCGAGGGCTATGACGTCGTCACCGAGATGAGCGGTGAGACGGGCCTCGTCTCGGCCGTGGTCGATCAGCCGGACGTGATCATCCTCGACATCATGATGCCCGACGTCGACGGCTGGGAGATCTGCCAGCGCCTGCGCGCCGACCCCCGCACCAGGTACATCCCGGTGATCATGCTCACCGCGCTGGACGAGTCCCAGCACGTGGTGAAGGGTTTCGAGTGCGGGGCCGACGACTACCTCGCCAAGCCCTTCGATAACGCGGAGCTGTTCGCGCGCATCAAGTCGGTGCTCAGCAAGGCGGCCAAGGGGATGGCGGTCGACCCGCTGACGAACCTCCCCGGAAAACACCAGATCTACGAGGAGACCCGCAAGCGCCTGGAGAGGCGCGGCAAGTTCTTCGCCTTCATATACATCGACATCAGCAACCTGCGCGCGGTCAACTACAAGTACGGGGTGGACCGCGGGGACAAGTTGATCCTCGGCCTCGCCAACATCCTCAGGGACATCGTCAAGGCCGACGAGGAGTTCCTCGGCTACATGGGCGAGGACGACTTCGTGATCCTCTCGGTGCCGCTCCGGGTGAAGCAGATCTTCGGGAGCCTCACCTCCAGGTTCGACCAGACCATGTCCGACATCTGCCCGGAGGCGCTCAAGGAGGCGCCCGTCTCGGCCGACCAGCAGATCAAGCTTGCGGTCGCGGTCGTGACGAACGAGCGCAAGCAGTTCGGCGATCCCCTCCAGATAAAGAACGTGGCGCTCGAGGTCCTCAAGCAGGCCAGGAACGTCCCCGGTCACTGCTGCGCGGACCTTAAGGACTTCCCGCTATAGCACTACAACGCCGCCGTTGAGCAGGACGAGAATTTCGAACGTACTCTTTCCGGCGTAATCCCCTGATCTTCAATCACTGACTGCCACATCATTCCGCCGACGGGATCACCACGATACCTCATTCAGTCCCCCGGCAGCTGTGGACAGATTCAGGCTCACCGCTGCTCGAGTTCTGTTCTCCGACGGGGTTGAATCCACTCCGGAGGCCTCCGCAGTGTTGTGATTTCTGCAGACCTCCGCAGCTGCGATCACTTAAAACAAAAAAGAGTCCATCAGCGAGGACAGACAAAGAAATCACAACACTGCGGAGGCCGAACATTCAGGAGGGAACAGGTGGGGCGGAAGGTTGGGTAGGCGGTTTGCTTGAGGTCTGACGCAGGTGCACTCCCTCCAACCCCACCTGAGGGCGAACTATGTGAGTCTTGTTCTACATGGCTTGCGATCCTTTGCCCTGTGGCTCGCCGGCCCTTCGACTTTCAGCTATTGAAAAGCAAGAGACCTGGTGGCTCTTGCTACAATGACACTATTAACCTGCGAACATGCGAAGCCAAATGCCACCCGCTTTGACCTCGTGTATATCATCGTTCATCTCGGTCCGGGAATCCATCCGTCTGGGGAGCGATAACGGCCTCGTCGGTAGTGGGTGTTAGACGAGCAGGCACGGGTGACGCGCGGCAGGCGAACGGGCTACTGGCGCCTCACTACTGCCGACTGGAGCATGTGAAACCGGCTTTTTTCGAGTTTTTTTCCAAGGGGAAGGTGGCCAGGAGGTCGGCAAACGCTCCGGATCGCCTTTTCAGGACGAAAAAGACCGCAAACAAGTCTGAAATGGGATAAATAAGTAAGAGCCGGCACCTTTCGGTCCCGACTCTTAAACTTGATTATACCACGGCATCCCCGGATGACCAACAAGACAAGCGAACTATTTTCGAGTGTCACGTTCAAGCCCCGGGGTGTGGCAGCCGGCAAAGCAGGTCGCAGTAAGATTCCTCTACGAGGTCTTCCGGTGTGATGGAGAATTCCTTCAGGAGCTCGGCGACGAGCAGTTTCGCCCGCTCCTCGCTCTCTCCCTCGACCAGCACGGCCTCGAACTCCAGAAAATCGCCAAGCAACCGGACGCTGTCAATGTGGATCCGCAGGCTGCCATACATGTGTAACCGCCTGCGCTTGCTGACGACCGCCAGAACACCCAGCGCCCTTTCCAGCAAGTCGGTCAGCCGGTCGGGAGATTCGACACCGACTATCTCGTAATCTGAGGGCCTGGGTCCGGACTCGTCCGAGCGCTTGTAGAAGATGAGTTCGGCCCTCTCGCCTTCTTCGCGCAGCTTGAGCCGGCCTTCGGGCACTTTGAAATAGGTATCCTTCTGCTCGAGGATCATGCCCTCACCGCCGGACAGGCGGGCGGCGACGTCCTCGGCCCCCAGCCGCGATCTCAGCCGCGCCTTGACCTCGATGTTTCGCAACCGCTAGCGGCTCAGGAACCCGCGGGCAGGCTTGGGCTGGAAGGCCGCGGTAAGAGTCTGCGCAGGGAAAGCGGCCGGCACCTGGCCGGTGATCGCGTAATCGTAGAGCGCAGTGGCCAGTATCCCGGTCAGGCTCGCGCTCAGGACCGCCAGCACGGTCCAGTACATCAACACGAGAGCCGAAACCCCTATGATCACCGCTGCGTTCTTGGTGAGCGCCGCGAGGACTACCGGCACGACTCCGATCAGCGCCAGCAGGAGGAAGATGATGCCGAGCGAGAAGCGAGCGATCATGTTCTCGCCCCAGGTGCGCTTGAATATCTTGGCGGACTCCTTTATCGAGTCGATGACACCGAAGCCCTGGAAGATCAGCACGGGGATGACGAAGAAAGTAAGCAGGTTCCACGCGACATCGACGATGGAGGCAACTATCAGGCCGAAGATGCCGCCCCTCTCGCGGATCGCCTTCAGCACCAGGCCTACCGTGGCGCTGATGAGCGCCCACACCGCGATCTTGCCCACGTTCTGAAGCGCGACGTTCCAACCGTAGCTGAAGTCCGCCTCGCCCCCACGTATGCATTCCTGCACGCAAGCGATCAAGCCCGTGTTGAAGAAGATGACCACGAACGAGCCGACGAAATAGAAGATGGCGAAGAACACGTAGAACAACGCCGGGTTGTTGATGTGGCCGTTCTTCACGCCCGTCAAGAAGTAGGCCGGCAGCGCCAGTGCCACGATCAGCAGTATCGATATCACCGCCGACACGATCGGGAAGACGACCAGCTTCTTGTGCTCTCGCAGAACGCCCCAGCTTGCCTTGAGCAGCTCAACGCTGTTGGACCACCTGCTTCCCATTCCTTGCCTCCTTTGAGCGGGCCGGCACACCCCGGCACACTTACGGTTCGGTAGGACTCTCGGCTTCCGCCCATGATATCAAAATCGAAGGGGTATTCGCGCATGGACGTGGCGCCTGCCTGCTCGAGTGGGTCAGAACTGAGGCCGGCTTACAAGGAGGTAGATGCCGACGTTCCCGCTGAGGCCCAGCATTCTGCCGTCGGTGCGCACCGGTTGGCCGCTCCAGCTGATGGTCAGCACCTGTTCCTTCCTGGTCAGGTGAAGCGGCACCTTCAGCGTGCCCACACCGGGGCGGATGACGGTGCTGCCGAGGGAATCGCCGTCGAGGTATATCGAGACCGTGCCTTCTGGACCGTTGTTTGACAGCGTCAGCGAGAAGTCCCGCGTGGTCGGTCCATCCTTGTTCTGTATCAGGAACTCCCCGCTCGGCTGGAGCAGCGCGTTCCAGGCCTGCCCGTCCTGGAGTATCACCGAACCGGAGAAGTTCGTGTAGTAGAGCGGGAACAGCCTGGTCGGCGGGGCGGTGATGTCGTAGATGTAACTGTCAGGGTTCTTTTCGACGAGCTTGTAACCGGCGGGCATCTTCGCCGGGTCGAAGTCGATCCCCACGGGCGCCATGAGCTTGAAGAACGCCGGTATCACCACCGCCTTTGACACGCCCAGGCCGGCCAGCATCTGTGGAGTGTAGGGGGCATACACATCCTTCAACACTCCCTGATAGAAGTTCCCGATCGTGCCCAGCTTGGGGTCGTTGAGGATCGGGTGCTCGTTGAACATCTGATAGTACTGATACTGCAGCGGCAGGAAGTACTGGCCCGTCATCGGGTAGTACACCACGGGCTGATCCTTGGGGTACCGCGCAAGGTCCGTCACCGCCTTGGGGACTTTCGAGATATCGCGCGCCCGCAGCGGCGGTACGATGGTGACGTCCACGATAAAGAGCGCGAGCACGACCATACCGGCCGCCGCGATCTTGACCTTGCTCCAGCTGCGCCTGCGCGCCAGAAGGAAGAAGCCTATCCCGGCCAGCAGCGCCAGCGCGAAGTTGACCACCAGCGCCCACCTCGAATAGAACCTGAAGAACGGCGCTATCCCCCGCACGATGATCGAGGGGGTCGGTATCCGCGTGCCTCCTATCTTGATAAGAGGCGGCATCGACAGGATAAACGCCAGCACGCCGGCGATGATGCCGAAATACACAGCCGTCTTCAACAAGCTCGCCCTGCCGGCGCCCGCCTCATCCGCCTGGACAGGCACGTCTGCGGCGGCTTCGCCCGGCCCTTCAGCGGCTTCCTCATCACCGTCATCAGGGCTGTTTTCGCCGCGCTTGCGCCTCCTGAAGAAAGTCAGGAAGATGGCCACGATGGCAAGGGCGTAGGTGACTATGCCGGGGTAGGCGGTCATCTCGGGAGTGTCGGCGATGCCCTCATGATCGATGACGTACCTGGTCGTCAACGATCGCCAGATGAGCGCGTAGGCCGGCGGCACCACGTAGTTCCAGGGGTGCGAAGAGTAGGCGATGGTATTGTCGATGGAGCGCTCGCCCGTGCTTGCTATGACGGAGGGATCCTTGTAGGCGAGGTTCTGAAACACGGGCACGCTGATCACCAGCGCGAGCACGACCGCGAGCACGGCCATCAAGATGACGCGCAGCGTCTCTCTTCTCACCAGCGGCTGGCCGCGCCGCATGGCCCGCGTGGTCTCGAAGCGGTTCTTGACAAAGGCCGCGATGCCCCAGGCGATGAGGATCATTCCGCAGAAGAGACCAAAGTGGTAATCGGTATAGAGTGCCACGGCCAGGGCGGCCGTGACGGCAAGGGCCGACAGCACCGTCCGCCTGCGCCACAGGTAGATGACCGCGATCAGGAAGAGCGGCAGCACGTAGATCAGCGACAGCGACAACTGGTTGAACGTCCGTGCCGTGTGCCAGGGAGAAAAAGCGTAGATGAAGCCACTCAGGAACGAAGCCGAGATGCATCCCGTGACGTAGTAGACGAGCCAGAACATCACCAGCCCGGCCAGCGGAAACGAGAGGATTATCATGATGTTGAAGCCGGCCTGGGCCCCCACAACCCTGGTCAGCAGGTTGAGGACTCCCGCGGAGAGCGGGAGGGAAAGATCGTGCAGGTCGCTGCCGAAAGGGTACCCACGGAAGGTGGTGCGAGTCCCGACTCCACCGTGCAGGCGCGCGTAGTTACGGTACCAGGCGACGGCGATCGTGCCGATCCCGTCGTGAGGGTTCGACGGATTGAAGTAGTAGTGGGACAGGTTGGTGACCAGCGGCCAGGTCAGCAGAATGGCAAAACAGGCGAAGATGATAAAGACCAGGATAGACCAGGCGGCGAGGCGCCGCAGCGAGCTGCCGTTCTTCGTGTTCTTCATCAGAGCTGATGCCAAGCAACGCCTCCGCTTGCGCATTGTTGCCAGAGACCCGGCCCGTGGTGGAGGGCCTCCCCTCCAACGGCGACATCGTACCACAAGCCCGTCTTTTCCAGCACGATGAGCCCTCCTGTTTCGTGTGATTCATGCGGTTTGAAATATACTCTAGTGACAGAGCCTGGTCGCCGGCGATTCGAGCGCGCGTGAGAAAGAACAAGACCCTCAAGATCACCGTTGTGCTGCTGTTGCTGATCCTCGCCCTGGCGCTGGCGCTCCGCCTGGTGAACGTCGGCCACCTGGTCTCCTGGGACGAGGCATGGAACGTGAACTCCATCCAGGACGCCGCCTCCGGCCATCACAGCAATGCCACCACCTTCTATCCCAACTTCTTCAGGCACCCTCCCCTCTACACCGGCCTGGGGGTGATCTACTCCAAGGTCGCGGGGATGAGCCGTACCGGCCTGTCCTACTTCCTGGAGATCGTGTCGATCCTGTTCTCGCTGGCGCTCATCGTGACGCTCTTCCTCTGCGGGCGCGACTGGTTCAACGAATGGGCGGGGCTTGGCGCGGCCTTCATATTCGCGGTGATGCCGGCCGCCAGGGTCTACGACTCGCTGGTGAAGCAGGAGTCCATGACGCTGTTCCTCGGACTGCTCTTCCTGCTGTTCTTCTTCCGCAAACGCTACGTCGTGGCCGGCCTCTTCCTGGGGCTGGCCCTCCTGACCAAGGAGATCATCATATTCGTGCCGGCGGCGGTCTTCCTGTTCGTGCTGCTCACCCGGAAGTGGGACCGGCTCAAGGGCTTCGGGCTGAGCCTCCTCATCGCCGTTCCCATGTCGGCGTGGTGGTACCTGTTCTTGTCGCGCACCGAGGGCCAGTTCATGGAGTTTTTCCTCGGCACACACTCTTCGGCGCAGGTCTGGCACAAGCCGTTCTGGTCGTACCTGGCGAGGATACCGGGCGATATCGGCTGGGGTGGTCTGGTCGCGCTCCTGCTCGGGCTCGGCGCGCTCGCGTGGCACCTCAAGACGTTCCACGGGGCCGACCGCGACCGCGAATACTACCTGCCGCGCGACATGGCGCTCTTCTTGCTGATCTGGGTGCTGGTGATATACCTGGTCCTGAGCGCCTCTTACGGCAAGCCACCCTGGATGGTCTACACGGCCCTTCCCGCGTTCGCCCTGCTGGGCGGCTGGGGGCTCGCGGAGACTTACCGCGCCCTCTCCAACAGGCACGGAACCGCTGTGGTCACGGTCGTGCTTCTGGTCGTGCTGATAGCCGCCACCGCGATCCCCTTCGGCTTCACCAATTACGAGTCGCACGGTGACGTGCTATACAACAGCGCGCTCCGTGACAGGGCGGTCGCGCGCTACATCAACGAGAACGGAGGCCGGGGCGCCCGTGTGATGCTGAAGACGGGCGATCTTAGCCCGATAATGATGTTCTATCTGGACAGCTACGCTTCCGGTGACATCGCGCTGCTGCCCGCGGAGCCGGCGCGGGACCGGGTCGGCGGCGACAAGCGCGTGCTCCTGATCGACGACAGCGCCACTCCCGCCCAGGCGGCCCGGCACGTGGCCGCGGTAAAGCCGAGCTTCGTGGTCCTGCGCAGCAACTCGGACGCGGCGGCGGCGTTCTCGAGCCTGGTGAAGCCGTACGACGTCAACGGCTCCTTGATCTTCAACGGCAAGGAGCTGCTGAACGCGCTGCTCCCCCTGCTGGGCCAGAAGTGAGGGCGCCGGTCCGACAGTCGAACTGCCTTGCGACGGTCGCCGGGGCACCTGTTACAATCCATGGAGAAATTGTGACTGACGTCGAAAGGCTGTGGAGAAGTCGTGGATGACTTTCCCGGAGCGCGCGCCCGGTGCGAACACGAGTTCAAGAAGAAGGCAAACGGCGTACTCGTCTGCGAGGTCTGTGGCCTCGCCAGGCAGCCCCGGGTGCACGCCGAGTGTATCGGAGAGGACCAGGTGCTCGACCTTTCCAGGGGGGCGGCCTACGAGCGCAAACAGGCTCGGAGGGACGGCACCCTGAAGTCCATCGGCAGTAAAATACGGTGGCTCTTCTGGTGGTGAGGTCATGCCTGCCGGGTAGGTCGGCCTGATCATGACAAGAGGAACCAGGATATCCGGTCCGCTAATAGACCAGGCCAGAGATACCTTCTCATCGCTGAAGGTCCGCAACTACCGCCTCTATTTCATCGGGCAGGGGATCTCACTCTCCGGCACGTTCATGCAGGTGATCGGACAGTCCTGGCTGGTTCTGCAGATCACCCACTCCGGCACGGCGCTCGGCCTCGTCATCGCGCTGCAGTATCTGCCGTTGCTGGTGCTCGCGCCCTTTGGCGGAGTCGTCGCCGACCGCTTCCACAAGCGCAAGATCCTCTACATCACCCAGACCTGCTCCGGGATACTCGCGCTCCTCCTGGCGGTCCTGGTGGTCACGGGCGCCGTCAAGCTCTGGATGATCTTCGTGCTTGCCGGCCTGCTCGGCTGCGTGAACTCGATGGACAACCCCACGCGCCAGTCGTTCATCCACGAGCTCGCCGGGCACGACGAGCTGAAGAACGCGGTGTCGCTGAACTCCACTGAGGTGAATCTCACCCGCGTGATCGGGCCGGCCATCGCTGCCGTCGTGATCGCGACCCTCGGCATCGGCTGGTGTTTCTTCCTGAACGCCGCCTCCTTCGCCGCGGTGCTGGTGTGCCTCCTCCTGATGCGCGGCTCCGAGTTCGAGAGGGTGGAGCCCTTGGCGCGGGCAAAAGGGCAACTGCGCGAAGGCCTTCGCTACGTGTGGACCACTCCCGTGCTGCGCGACGTCCTCATCATGATGGCTATCATCGGGACTCTGACATACGAGTTCGGCGTCTCTCTGCCGCTTCTCGCGAAGTTCACCTTCCACGGCAACGCCAGCTACCTGGCCTGGCTGACCTGCGCGATGGGGGCCGGCGCGGTCGTGGGAGGCCTGATCGCGGCCAGCCGCAAGAGCACGGCGCCGCGGGGGTTGCTCTGGGCGGCCTTCGCGTTCGGTATCATGATGCTGGTGGTGGCGGCCGCGCCTCGATTCTCGGTCGCGGTGATAGCTATGGCGCTGGTGGGGGTCTTCTCGATCATGTTCTACGCGCTGGGGAACACGGTGCTCCAGCTGGAGAGCAGCCAGACCATGCGGGGCAGGGTCATGTCGCTGTGGACGGTCGCCTTCCTCGGCTCGACCTTTATCGGCGGTCCAGTCATCGGATGGATCGGGGGGCACGCCAGCCCGCGCTGGGCGGTGGCGGTCGGAGGGCTGGCCGCCTTCTGCGCCGGCGCGCTCGGCCTGATCGCCATGAGGAATTACCCGTCTCGCGAGGTTCCCGAGGGCACGGTCCTCTCCCCGCCCGTGGCCAGCGAGGAAGACGCCCGAATCCCGTGACTCGGTCAGCTCGCGGCCCTTCTTTCCAGCGCTTCGGCGGCGACGAGCGACACCAGCGGAACGGCGTGGTACCCGGCGGCGATCGCAAGGGACAGGGCAATATCTCGAGGCCCGCACTCTCCCGAGGCGAGCGCTTCGCGGTAGCCCCGGACGGCGATCGGAACGTACAGCAGCAGCGCGGTCGCCGTGCCCGGATTGTAACGCCGGCGGGCGACAGTCCCGGCGACGTGGGCGAAAGAGTTCAGCAACAGGAGGCTGAGCACTGAGAGCCCGAAGAGCCTCCGGCGCGTGCCGAACACCGCCGCGAGCAGGCAAAGGAACACGAAGAGCCCGTTGATGACGACGGCGAAGAGCGGTGTGGCGTGACGACCGTACTTCGGGCTCGTCTCGCGCATGACGTCCAGGAAGCCGCCGGGATAGACGTACTCCTCCACTACGTGAAGCGCCGCGGCCGCCGGCATCAGCGCATGATCCATGGGACGTCCCCCTGAGCGATCAGATCTGTGTCGAGGTGAACTTGCGGCTGTCTTTCTTGCAGATCATCTGAGTCACCTCACGGCCGTGGAGCGCCGCGGGCGGCAGGCCGCCGCCGGGCATCAGCCACTGTCCGATCATGTAGAACCCCTCGAGCCCCGGAAGTGTCTTCTTCAGGCCGGTCAGCATGTACCTGCTGTTCTGTTTATCCAGGAGCCATCCCTCGTAGCTGCCGCGCCAGTTCGCGGTGTAGCGGACGTAGGTCACGGGGGTCGCCACGTCGACGACCTCGACGTCGTCCTTGAATCCCGGCCAGCGCCGGTCGAGGATGCCGATGACCTCATCGGCGAGACGCGCTTTCTCCGCCTTGTACTTGTCACGGTCCGCGTACAGCGTCTCCCAGTATTCATACTCGGTCTGCAGGTAGATGACCATCGCCGACTTCCCGGCCGGTGCGAGCGTCGGATCGAAGTTGAAGAGCATGTAGCCAAGGTCATCGCACGACCTTCCTCCCACCACCAGCGGCTTCTCCAGCGGGAAACGCACCGAGTGCGGCTCGTCCGACATGTCCCTCGACACTCCCAGCGACAGCTGCACCAGCGGAGTGAAGAGCGACCAGTTGTCGTACATGCCGCGTATCTCGTCGTTGACAAACCTGCCCCCCAGCATGTCAAAGATGGTGGAGTGCCCGTCCGCGGCTGAGATGACAACGTCCGCATCGTGCACCGTGCCGTCCTCCAGCCGGATGCCTGTGGCGCGGGCGCCCTCGACCGTTATCTCCTTGACCCTGGACTGATACGAGACCTTGCCGCCGAGGCTCAGATAACGCCGCTCGATCGAGCGCGCGAACTCCAGGGAGCCTCCCTGAGGGTAGCCGGCGTCGCCCGCGCTGATCCAGGCCAGGTTCATCAGCATCCACATCATCGGGAAGTCTGGCATGTCGAAGAGCCGCCCCCAGGCCTCGCGCAGGAACGGGTCCTTGAAGCGCCCGCTGAACCGCTCCATCGTCACCTTTCTCTTCCTGAGATAGAACATGGTCAGTCTGAACAGGCCGGGCACCATCTTGAGAAACTCCAGCCTCTCCTGCCGGTTCTGTGGTGTGCCCAGCGGCGTCCGGATCTTCTGCAGCTTCCGCATGTCTTTGCAGAGCTCCTCGATCACGGTGGAGTCGACGGCCGAGAGCTCCTTGAGGTGTCTCTCCAGCCTGTCGGGGTCGTTGTAGACGATGAGCGCTTTGCCGGTCTTGTCCTCTATCCGGATGAACTCCTCGTGGTTGACTATCTTCGGGCCCGGGAGGGCGCCCAGCTCGCGCCATGCTTTGTTGAAGCTCGACCCGTCCCTGGTGCCGACCAGCCAGTGGATGCATCCGTCGAAGGTGTAGCCCTTGCGCGTCCAGGACGTGCAGACCCCGCCAGGCTTGTCGTGCAGCTCGAAGATCTCCGCGTCGTACCCGTTCATCCGCAGGTAGCAGCCGGCGGATAGCCCGGCGATCCCCGCGCCTATGATCGCGACTTTCTTGCTCATCGTACCTTCCTTGATATTGGCCCCTGCTGGGTTTAAATCCCACCCCTTGGCCTGCTGTGGCCAGGGTTTAGAGTGTTACTTGTGTACTGGTTTGGCGGAGAGAGTGGGATTTGAACCCACGGGACGAGGTCAACCCGCCCACACGCTTTCCAGGCGTGCGCCTTAAGCCAGACTCGGCCATCTCTCCGTGGTCGAGTTTAGCAGGAGTGTGGGCGGTATTCTATCGGTCCACGTATTGAATTGCGGAGTGGAACTGCCACAGAGCAGATCGCGTGACTCCGCCGCGGCCGATTGCCAAACGCCGTCTCCGCCTGTTACTTTGGCAGGATGAAAGACCTTGATGAAA
>PMJJ01000096.1 GCA_003157385.1 Actinomycetota bacterium
TTGGGCTTCTTACAGGTGTCCCTAAGGGTAGAGCCCGCGGGCCTTGATGGCCTTGGTCACGCGGTCAACTGCCAGCACCATCGCCGCGGCGCGCATGTTGATACCCCGCTGCTTGCCCAGCTCCAGCACCCGGTAGAAGGCGTAGACCATGATCTCGTGGAGCTTCTCGTAGACGTCCTCTTCCTTCCACAGCAGCGATTGGATGTTCTGGACCCACTCGAAGTAGCTGACCGTCACGCCGCCGGCGTTGCACAGGATGTCGGGGATGACGAAGATGTCCCTGTCGAACAGCGCGCGCTCGGCCTCGGGGACGATCGGAGCGTTGGCGGCCTCCGCCACCATCCTGGCCTTCACGGCGCCCACGTTGTCCATCGTTATCGTACCGCCCAGCGCCGCGGGCACCAGGATGTCCACGTCCAGGGCCAGCAATTCCTCGTTGGTGATGTTCTCGCAGTTGGGGGTGTCGCAGACGGTGCCCGTCTTGAGGATGCGCGCCGCCACGGCCCACAGGTTCAACCCGTCCGGGTTGTAGACGCCGCCGCTCACGTCGGACAGGGCCACGACCTTGGCGCCCTTGTCGGTGGCGAGCTTGGCGACGTTGCCTCCCACGTTGCCCGCGCCCTGCACCGCCATGGTCGAGCCCTCCAGCGTGGTGCCGGTCACCCGGCAGGCCTCCTCGATAGTGGAGATGACCCCGCGCGCGGTCGCGTCGAAGCGGCCCTCCGACCCGCCGATCTCAGTAGGCTTTCCGGTTACCACCTCGGGGACCGAGTAGCCGACGTTGGCGCTGTAGGTGTCCATTATCCAGGCCATGATCTGCGGGTTGGTGTTCACGTCGGGCGCCGGGATGTCCTTCTCCGGCCCCAGGATGATCCCCACCTCCGAGGTGTAGCGCCTGGTGAGGCGCTCCAGCTCGCCATGCGACATTCCTTGAGGCTCGCATATGACTCCGCCCTTGGCACCGCCGTAGGGTATCTTCACCAGCGCGCACTTCCAGGTCATGAGCATCGCCAGGGCCTTCATCTCATCGAGGGTGACGCCGGGGTGGTAGCGCAGCCCGCCCTTGGCCGGCCCGCGGTCCAGGCTGTGCTGGACCCTAAACCCCTGGAACACCTCCACCCTGCCGTCGTCCATGCGGACCGGGAGCGAGACGATCAGACTCCGCCTGGGGTTTTTCAGGATCACGATATACTCTTCGGGTATGTCCAGAAGCCCGGCGACCTCGTCGAGGTCGCTCAGCGCGTTCTCCCACTGGTTCACTTGAACACCTTCCTGCTCGGCGCGGTGGCTGGCGCTCGATGCCATGCACAATTATGATATCTACAGGTCGCGACAAAGACCACCGGGCCCCGAAAGGACTCCAGTATGAGAGAACTGAAACCCACGCCGCAACGTATGGTCGTCGACGGACAGGTAGCCGAGTTCGGTACGTTCAGCGAGCCGTTCAGGGAGGTCAACCTGCTGGACGTGGACCTGGTGATAAAGGGCCGCAAGATGCCCAGGATGGTCAGGGACTTCAGGCTGAAGGAATGGGAGCACTTCGGCATAATCACCGATGACTACTACTTCGGCATGGTCATCTTCGACGCCAAGTTCATGGGCACGTCGTTCTTCTACGTGTATGACCGCAAGACCGGGGCGTTCTTCGAGCACGAGCGCACCTCGGTGGGTGGGCCTGTGCGGGTAGCCCGCGAGCTCTGGCACGGCGAGTGCTACTTCAGGGCGTTCGCCTACAGCATGGAGTTCGAAAACAGGCTCGACAGCGGCCTGCACAGACTGCGCATCGAGATCAAGGCCAAGGGCGCCAGGCCCGCCGTCAACGCCGAGATCTACATGCTAGAGAACATCGAGAAGCTGCAGCCCCTGGTGCAGGTGAGCCCGGTTTCCGAGAACAGGCCTCTCTACACTCACAAGGCGGCGGCTCCGGTCGAGGGAAGGATCACGCTGGGCGACAAAGAGATACGTCTGCACCCGGAGAAGGACGTCGGGCTAATGGACGTCCAGAAGACCTTCTACCCCTACAGGACATTCTGGAACTGGGCCACCTTCGCGGGCCACGATGAACGCGGGCGGCTCATCGCCATGAACGTGTGCAAGAACTTCATCACCGACGACGAGTATTACAACGAGAACTGCACCTGGGTGGACGGCGAGATCGTCCTGCTGGGGGCGGCCGACTTCGACTTCAACAAGAACGCGCTGATGGAGCCGTGGAAGATCAAGACGTCCGGCGACGGGCTCGACCTCGTCTTCAACCCGGAAGGGGAGAGGGTGGGGAAGGTGAGCCTGGGCGTCGTCATGTCCGACTTCCACCAACCCTTCGGAAAGTTCTCCGGCACGATGACCGGGCCGTGCTCGGAGAAGATCGCGGTCGAAGGGCCGTTCGGTCTCTGCGAGCAGCACCTGGCAAGGTTCTAGTGGACGATAGGTTCCTGATGCCTGGCAAGGACCGGCCCGCCGAAACGACGCCCAGCGTCCACCTGGAGGCGCTCTCGGAGATAAGCCAGGCGATCACCTCCGAGACCTACTTGGACGACATCCTGCGGCTCATCGTTGTCGTGACCGCCAAGGTCATGGGCTCCAACATCTGCTCGCTGATGCTGTTGAACGAGCAGACCGGCGAGCTCGATATCAAGGCCACCCAGGCGGTGAGCGAGGCATACCTGCGCAAGCCGGTCGGCCGGCTCGGGGAGGGCCTGAGCGGGCGCGCGGCCAAGGACAACGAGCCGGTGGTCTGCTGGGACGTGAAGGAAGAACCGCTGTACGTCAACAAGGAAGTCGCGATAAAGGAGAACCTCTGTTCGCTGTTGTGCATGCCCATGAGCATCAAGGGAAAGGTTCTGGGCGTCATCAACTGCTATGCCTCGGTGCCGCACGAGTTCACCCGCGAGGAGAAGACGATCCTCGCCACCGTGGCCAACCAGGCCGCGATGGCCATCGAGAACACCGACCTGGTCATCAAGGCCCAGCTGATGGAGGAGGAGCTCGAGACCCGCAAGCTCATCGAGCGCGCTAAAGACATCCTGATGGAGGAGCGGGAGATCAGCGGGTACGAGGCTTTCCAGGCGATGCGGCGCAAGTCGATGGACACCCGCAGGCCCATCCGCGAGATAGCCGAGGCAGTCATCCTGGCCCACGAGGTAGGCCTCAAGTAGGGAGAGAATAAACAATCCGCCGGCGTCTTGACGGCGCAATGCTCATGGCATATCATGTCCCGCGGATTGCGCACGACGTTGTGCGCCCACAGAGACGATGTAGTCGAAGGGACTATCGTCTCTTTTTTTTGTGTAAGGACGCGGAAGGCGCGGGTCGGGGCAGGCTGGGACGCCGGAGGGCGCAGACGAATCTGGAAGAAGGAGGAGCAGGCATGGCGATGACAAGGATCAACAGGTCGGCCGCGACGGGGTCCAAGAACCGCACCCCCGGGAGCATCAGCCCGTTCAGCGGCATGTGCGTGACGTGCGTCGAAGGCTGCATGGGCACGTGCGAGATCGGGAAATCGGCGATCAGAGGGGCAGAGTGCATCTACCCGCAGCCATTCGGCATCAGCACTTCGGCGTCGGAGAAGGACTACCCGGTAGACTTCTCTCACTTCAATATCATGGGCACGGCCGTGGGCGCCCACGGGGTCGCCGCCGACAGCGAGCACGCGGTCTTCACCGCGGTGGATCTGGAGACGACCATCGGGGACGCCAACCCGATCAAGCTCCGCCTGCCGTTCGTGGTGCCCGGGCTCGGCTCGACTTTCGTGGCGAAGAGGAACTGGGACGGGCTGGCGGTCGGATGCGCGATATCGGGCACCCTCCTCACCATCGGGGAGAACGTCTGCGGCATGGACGACGACTCGGTCATCAAGGGCGGCCAGATCGCGAAGTCCCCCGACATGGAGAAGCGCATCAAGTCCTACCGTGACTGGCAGATCAAGGGCTACGGCGACATCGTGGTCCAGTTCAACGTCGAGGACACGAACCTGGGGGTGCCGCGCTACGTGCTCCAGGACCTGGGCATCGAGACCGTTGAGCTCAAGTGGGGCCAGGGGGCCAAGGACATCGGCGGCGAGGTGAGGCTCAGAACGATCGAGAAGGCGCGCGAGATGAAGCAGAAGGGCTACATAGTCCTTCCCGACCCGGACGACCCCGAGGTCGTCGAAGCGTACGAGGTGGGTGGGGTCAAGGACTTCGAGCGCCACTCGAGGCTCGGCATGGTCACCGAGGACGGCTTCGCGGCGGGCGTCCGGCAGATGCGCGACTTCGGTGCCAAGAGGGTCTTCCTCAAGACCGGCGCCTACCGCCCGGTCGACCTGGCGCGCGCCGTCAAGTACGCCTCGGACAACAGGATAGACATGCTGACGGTCGACGGCGCCGGCGGCGGAACAGGCATGAGCCCCTGGCGCATGATGAACGAGTGGGGCATCCCCACCATCGAGCTCTGCAGCCTGACCTACGAGTACGTCGACCACCTGGCCAAAAAGGGCAAGTACGTTCCGTCAGTGGTCTTCGCCGGCGGCATCACGCTCGAGGACCAGATAATGAAGGGGTTCGCCCTGGGGGCGCCCTACGTGAAGGCGATAGGCATGGCCCGCAGCTCACTGGCCGCGGTAATGGTCGGAAATACCATCGGCAGCAAGCTGCTCGCGGGCGAGGTCCCGGCTGCAGTCAAGGAATTCGGCACCACCATGGACGAGGTCTTCATCACCGGCGTCCACCTGCGCGACACTTACGGCGACGACTTCGAGAAGCTGCACCCGGGGGCGATAGGTGTCTACACCTACTACCAGCGCCTTGCACAGGGGCTGCGACAGCTGATGGCCGGCACGCGGAAGTTCGCCCTGGAGTACATCACCAGGGACGACATCTGCTCCCTGACCAGGGAGGCCGCCGACGTGAGTGGGATCACCTACGTCACAGAGGTGGACAAGGAAGAGGCCTGGAAGATCATCAAGGGATAGCGTACCCGGGCCCGGATGGCCCTGGACATCAAGAAAGAGGCGGGCACACGCCCGCCTTTTTCATTTTTGCGGGGTGTCTATACGCGGCTTGAGCATTACAATAGGGATGACCGAGCGAAGGAGAGTGTGACCATGGCCTCGTGCCCGGAGTGTGGCAAGAAGATGAAGAAGAGCGTCGACATCTGTCCGAGCTGCGGATACAGCGGTGGCGCGCAGACCATCACCGACCTGCCGGCGGCGAAGGTTCGGCGCAAGAAGAAAGACCCCCGGCCGGAAATCCCCAAGAAGGACCGCGAAGAAGTGTGCGTAAACTGCCGGACGCCGATACCGGGAAACCTCAACATATGCCCGAGGTGCGGGCTCAGCGGTGGCGCGCAGACCATGACCGACCTGCCGCCGTGGAAGGAGTAGGGAGGGAGAGGAGACCACATGGGAACTTGCGAGAACTGTGGAGCCGAGACCGGGCAGGACGCGGAGTTCTGCAAGAACTGCGGAACGCCCGTTGGTCAACCGGGCTCTACGCCCGGGGCCGCAGTGGGACAGCCGGCACAGGCCGCGCCTCCCGCGCCACCCGGACAGATGCCGCCAGCGTCACCGGGGATNNGCGTCACCGGGGATGCCGCCAGCGCCACCGGGGATGCAGCCGCCGGGAGTCCCGCCACTGCCTCCGTATAAGCCGCAGAAAAAGGGCATGTCCAGAGGCGTGAAGATCGCGTTGATCATCGCCGCGTCCATCATCGTGCTTCTCATTATTGGGCTCGTGATCGGGGTATCGGTCTTTGTCGGCGTGATAACGGCGCCAGCGGATGTCGCCAACAACTACGTCAAGGCGATCAACGAGGGCAATATGTCGCAAGCCTACGGCTACCTGGCAACGCCCACCCAGAAGCAGACGTCCGAGTCGGCCTTCGCGACGAAGCTGAAACCCCTGGTCGGCAAGATCACCAAGTACAACACCTCGAGCATCAATGTGCAGAGTGGAGGCACCGCGACCGTGGTGATGGACCTCTCCTTCGATGACGGCTCGAAAGCCACCTGGGACATCGGCCTGGTCAAACAGAGCGGCAACTACAAGATACTTAACGTGAAGCCTCGCTGAGGTCTCAGGACCCCACGTAGAAGCGGCGGGGCGATACCACCCTAGGTGCGCCCCGTCCGAAGAGCGCGAGGACCATGGAACGAGCCCGCGCGAGGTTCCTGCGCGGGACCGGCTCCCCCAGGGCCTCGCAGATGAGCTCGTTGAGGTGCCAGACCGGTATCACGAACGGTGTCAGCTGGGTCCCCACAGAGAACAGCAGGTCGCAGGAGTTGCAGTAGACCACCAGGCGCTCGGCGCCAGTGGCCCTTGCTTCCCTGAGCCGCCTGACCGTGCCGACTGTCATGTCCACGGGGCTGAAGCGAGAGGCGCCCTGCCCCAGCCCGCAGCACAGCGACATCTCTCCACTGTGTTTCATCTCCACGACCTCGCAGCCCATGTGCTCGAGAACGCGCCGCTGCCGCTCGCGGAGCTCCGCACCGAGCAACTTGGAGTGGCAGGGGTCCTGCACGGTCACCTTGAGTCCCTTGAGCTTGCCCTCGACCTCCAGCTCGCCGGAGAGAACGCGGTCGGCCAGGACGTCACCAAAGTAGCTGACCTTGAAGGGGAAGCGCGCCCCGAAGTGGCGTGGCAGTATGTTGGCGAGGACGTTGTAGCACGCCTGGCAGTAGGCCACGACCTCTCTCATGCCGGTCTCGGAGTAGGTCTCCGTGAGGTTCGCCGCGATGGTCGCGACCTTGTCGAACGCTCCCATCCGGTAGTAGACCTCGCCGCAGCACAGGTCCTCGCGGCCGAAGACCGGGATATCGCCGAGCAGCGCGGGGCTCGCCATAAAAGGCATTATCTGCAGGTTGCACCCGGCGAAGAGAGCCCGAGGCTCCAACTCGGGACGGCTGAGGTCGCCCCATGAATCGAGCAGCCGACGCTCGTCGGCCGGCAGCTTCGCCATCACGCGGTGCCAGGCGTTGTCGCGCTCCAACGGCATCACCAGCGACGCGCGCATCGGGACTCCCGCCGAGCGCGTTCGCTCGAACCAGCGGTAGAGGATGAGCCCGTAGGGGTTAGCGCCGGAGTGGCACACGGCGCTGCAGGTCATGCAGGTGCTGCAGCCGGAAAGCACGCGGGCTGCTCGGTCGGAGTCGATACCGGCGACGATGTCGCTCCAGGCGCCGACGGGGTCTGAGATCTTCCCGGAGAGCTCGGGGCAGCGCGACAGACAATCGCCGCAGAGGTCGCAGGCCTCGCGGTCGAAGAAATCCTCCAGCTCGAAATCCTTCAAACCATCACACCTCTATGTCTGGTCGCGCCGCGGCGGGCGCGACGGCGCGGGTCAGGGAGGTCTGGGAGACCTGTGACCTCAACCAGTATAGGCAGAGCAGGACTCCGAAGACAGGGAGCGCGATTGAGCTCATCCCCAGGACGCGGCCCCCGAACTGGTTGACCAGCCCGACGAAGTAGGGGAGGACCGCACCCCCCGCCGATCCCGCTGCCACGTAAACCGTGAAGACCATCGAAGAGACCGCGGGCGGGAAGAGGGCGGCGTAACCGATGAGGAACGGGTAGATGCCCGAGTAGAAGAGACCTACCAGCGGGTAGAGTGCGATAGCCGCAACCTTCGAGCCGAGCAGAGGAGTGATGAGCAGCGTCACCGCCGCTCCGCCCGAGATGAACACCAGTATCCTGAACGGGTCCATCCTCTCCGCCAGGTAGCCGCAGAGCAGCCTTCCCGCGGTTATCCCGGCCCAGAGACCGGTCAGCACCAGGTGCGCCGGGGTGAGGCCCACCGAGTCCTGGCGGTGGAGGAAGGTGATGAGCCACATCGAGACGGCGCTCTCGGCGGCGATGTAGAACATCAGCGCGAGCAGCAGCCAGGTGAACAAGCTCTTATTGTAGTCGAGCGTCTGGCGCAAGGTGGCACGCGAGATCGGCTTCACTCCGGTCAGCGGCTCGAAGGCGGCGAACAGCAGCGGGATGGAAAGGGGCAGTATCATTATCGCCGGCACCCTGAACGCCCAGCGCCACATGGCGTTGTGCGAGCCGATTATCAAGCTCGCTAGAAGCGGGCCGGCAAGCACGCCCAGCGCGAAGAACGCGTACAGTATGTTCTGCTGCCGCGGGCTGGACTCGCCGCTGGTCCTGGTTATATAGACACCCGGGAAAGCTATGAGAATGCCGTTGGCGAAGCCGGCGGCCATGAAGAATACCAGCAGCATCGGATAGACCGGCGAGAAAGAGGCGGCCAGCAGCGATACGGAGAGCAGCAGGACCTGGGACACGGCGATACTGCGGACCGACATTCGCTGCATCAGCCTGGTGATGGCGAGGATCCCTATGACTCCGCCGGCGAAGTAGGCGACCTGCAGCAGACCGCCCATGCTCTCGCGGAAGCCGAAGTACCTCATGATGTTCTCGACGGTCGCGGGCGCCAGCAGGAGCACGATGCCGGGCACTATCATCATCGGATAGAACGCCTTTATCGGCCCGGGTGTCTTCTCGCCGCCGGTCGTGGTCATGCCTCGTCTCCAGACTCGGAATTCCCTGAGTATAGCAGCATGAAGAGATCGGGGTAGAAATCGGGGTCAGGCACTTTTCGGCCGTGTTTTATGCCCGCGAGGTTTGTCTGGACGGCCCCCTACGTCTTAACATCTACCCATGATAGAGACACGAAGGATGTTGCCGGCCACGCTCGCGGCGGTGATGGCGATCTGCCTGCTCTGCGCCCCTCTCTGCCTGGCAAAGGGAGCGCCCGACGCGATCAACTACATCAAGGCTCGCCAGGGGACGGACGGCGGTTTCGCCGAGCCCGACGCCGCGTCGGACGGCACCACCACCTGCTGGGCGATGTTTGCCGGCGCCTCCGCCGGCGAGCAGGTAACGGGATGGACGAACGCGGGCAAGACCCCTGTTGACTTCCTGAAGTCGCAGGCGGCCGGGCTGACCAAGCTCGATGACCTTGAGCTCTACACGCTGGCGCTCGCCGAGGCCGGCGCGGACCCGCGCGACTTCGCCGGTAAGAACCTGGTCTCGCTGATCGCGGCCCAGGTGAACGGCGACGGCAGGATAGGCGACACGATAGCGCAGCACTGCTGGGGTCTCATCGCGCTGGCGGCCGCGGGGGAAGCCGCGCCGCCCAAGAGCGACACCTGGCTGGTGGAGCACCAGAGGGCCGACGGCGGCTGGGGCGAGTCGGATGCGGTCGTGGTCGCCGACACGGGTCTCGCGGTCGAGGCGCTCACCGGGATCGGCCAGCTCGACGAGACCGCCTCCAGCCAGGCGATGAAGCTGCTGAAGAGCAAGATCGGCCCAACGGGAGGGTTCTCCAGCAGCAAGGGAGCGGAGAACTCGATGCTGACCGCCTCGGTGATGAGGGCGATATATGCCGCGGGCCAGGACCCCGCGTCGGCCGCCTGGTCTTTCCACGGGAACACGCCGGCGAAGTTCCTGGCGTCCATGCAGGCGGCCGATGGCCACTACCAGTTCTCCAAGGGCACCGAGTCCCAGCCGGCGATGACGACCTCGATCGCAGTGCCGGCCGACGAGGGCAAGCACTTCCCGCTTCAGGCCGAGACCGCGGGGATCGACACCACGTCGGGAGGAGTCAAGGACCTGGGGACCCAGGGGGTCGGAATAGTGCCCGCGCCGGATAACCAGCAGAAGTCGCCGGCGGCGACCGGAACGCCCGCGGCGTCGGGATCGGCCAGCGCGCAGAGCACGTTCAGCGGGCTGTGGTTGTTCCTGATCATCTGCGCCGTGTACGTGCTGACGCTAGCGATCGCGGCGCTCGTTGCGGCCAGGCTCTACCAGCCACCGGACGCCTCGCTCCCGCCGCCCGGCCTGATCCATCCTCAGCAGGTACCTCCGCCGCCGGACTGGTCTCCGCCGGGGCCTTGAGACGCTCGAGCCTCAGTCCTGGAACGCGTCCCGATGCTTCCAGAGGAGGCAGAGGACAGTCGCACCCAGGGTGATAGTCCAGGTATGGATCAGCAGCATCTGTGCGCGGTCGCCGTTGAGAGGCCAGTACTTCTTGTTCTCCAGCGAGTACAGGATGTCCATGCAGGCCAGGAATATCATCGCGCTCCCGGAAGCGGCGCCGGCGAAGAATCCCTTCCTGTTCATCTTGATGAGGTTGGGCGCGGCGACCAGCGAGGTGGTTATCATCCACGAGTCGGCGAGCGGGAACGCGCGCTCGAAGGCTTCGTCCTGCTCGGTCTCCGTGGCCTCGATCTTGTTGGCGAAGAACAGGATCCAGAAAAGCGCCGTCAACAGCGCGGTAAGGCCCATGAAGGCGGATAGCACCGTGATCGCGAGTGGCCTGTCGTTGTTTCCTTCCATTCTGCTCACCCCTTGCCGGCCTGGCTGGCCGCATTCATGCCCGACCCCGTGAGGCAGGGCGCATCTCCTGTACTCCTGCAATAAAAGAATATATGTCCAAAGGGTCTCCCTGGGCAAACCAGGCTTGCTTAAGGTCAAGGTGCCGGAGCGCCCTCTATGTTATATTTATCGCGAAATCTAGCGGTTTTGCGGATTGGAGGTAATCCGATGGCCCATTCGAAGGCTCTTGCGGCCGAAGAACTGTGGAACCCGTCCACCGAGCTGCCGCCGCGCGTCGCGAGGCTTCGCGACGAGTATGTCAACATCGACGAGCGTGATTATTTCCGTAACGAGATCATGCCTTTTACCACGGGCACCCCCTGGGACACCGTCTGGTCGCCCGCTTTGTGGGGCGTCGTGCCCGACCTCATCCCGTTCTACAAGGCTTTCGTCGAGACCCTGCCGCTGGCCGCCACCAGGGTGGACCTCCCGGAGGGATTCTGGGACGGCCCGCAGGTGGTGCGCGTGGCGACGTTCTTCCACGAGGTCGTCTCCAAGTACCTGCCGGTGCAGATTCTCGACGGCGAGCTCATCGTGGGAGCCCAGTTCAACACCGCGCTCTCGCGCGCCCAGAACAAGACTGAGGCAAAAGAGTGGCGCAAGCGGACTGCGAAGTGGATGAAGGGCATCGAGGAGCTCAACTCGCACGGCATGGGCAACGCCGGCGCGACCCCGGGACACCTGATCCCCGACTATCCGCGCGCCCTGAAGATGGGGCTCCGCGGCATGGTGGAGTACTTCCAGGACCTCAAGAGCGAGGCGAGTTCCGAGGAGCACATCCAGTTCCTCGACGCGCTCATCATCTGCTGCGAGGGCGCCCGCGAGCTCGCAGCAAGGTATGCACACGAGGCGCGGCGGCTGGCGGTGGAGTATGAAGAGGCGGGCCGTAAGGCCGAGCTCGTGGAGATCGCGCGCATATGCGAGAAGGTTCCCTGGGAGCCACCGGAGACCTTCCACGAGGCGCTACAGTCGCTGTGGTTCGTCCACATGCTGGTCATGACCCAGGAGTCATACCCGGGTCCCGGGGTCTCGCCGGGCCGCATCGACCAGTACCTGTTCCCTTACTACGAAAAGGATATCTTGGAAGGCCGCCTCGACCGTGGGCAGGCCAAAGAGCTCCTGGAGTGCTTCTGGATCAAGCCAAACTACGCTTACGACTACATCTACAGGGTCGGCCGCACCCGGGGCATCACCAGCGGCTACGGGCAGCTCATCACCGTGGGAGGGCACGGGCCCGACGGCGAGGACGTCTCCAACGACCTGACCTGGTTGATGCTTGATGTCATAGAGGAGATGAACCTGCTCGAGCCGAAGCCGAACGTCAGGCTTCACGGTAAGACACCCGATGACCTGCTCAAGCGCGTGGCGGAGATGATAGCCAACGCGCAGGGCGCGCCCTTCCTGTTGAACTTCGACGAGAACTCCGAGGCCGCGCTGCGCTGGCAGGGGCTTCCCGAGGGGGATCTCTGGGACTACGCCCCGGTGGGCTGCCTGGAGAACACGCTGCAGGGAAACGACAGGTCGGGGACCGTTGACGTGAACATCAACCTCGCCAAGGCGGTCGAGCTCACGCTGTTCGACGGCAAGGACCAGGCCACCGGCGACAGGCTGGGCCCCCGGACCGGCGACGTGCGCAAGTTCAAGAGCTGGGAGCAGTTCTGCGCCGCTTTCGAGACGCAGCTGATGGCGATGCTGGAGCGGTTCATGGAGTTCTACAACTACACCGACGCGCTGCGCGGCGGCTTCGAGCCCACCCCGTACCTCTCGGCGCTGGTGGACGGCTGCGCCGAGTCAGGCAAGGACGTGACCAATGCCGGGCCCGAGCACAACTACGTCACGGTCGAGGGCGTCGCGTTCGCCACTGCCGCCGACTCGCTGGCCGCGATAAAGAAGCTGGTCTACCAGGACGGGACGGTAAGCATGTCGGAGCTGGTCGAGGCCGTCGGCGAGAACTATGAGGGCCACGAAAAGCTTCGCCAGACCCTGCTCAACAAGGCGCCCAAGTACGGAAACGACGACGACGATGCGGACGCGGTAGCCCGTTACCTCTCCAGGCTGTGGACCGAGGAGGTCTTCAAGCACAAGACGCCTTCGGGCAGGAGGTACAGGGCAGGCTACCTCTCCTGGAACTACTGGATTGCCTACGCTCCCACCACCGCCGCCACGCCCGACGGGCGCAGGCGCGGCACCTACCTGTCCAACGGGCTCTGCCCGGTGGACGGAGCCGACAGGCACGGCCCCACCGCGGTGGCGCTGTCGGTGGGAAAGCTGGGGCTGGAGTCGGTTCCCAACGGGGACTCGCACACGATCTCGTTCAACCCATCGATGCTGTCCGGCACTGAGCGGGTGGACAAGCTGGCCGCGTACCTTCGCGCCTATGGCGAGAAGGGCGGCACCGCGCTGCAGATCAATGTGGTCGACCCCGAGACGCTGAAGTGCGCTCAGGAGAACCCGTCCGACTACGCCAACCTCCTGGTCCGCGTGACCGGTTACAACGCCTACTTCGTGATGCTGGGCAAGGAGATCCAGGATGAGATCATCGCCAGAGAGTCGCACAAGCTCTAACGTGAGCGACTCCGCGGGTGCGGACAACGGGGGGCGCACCGGTCGGATCTTCAACATCCAGCGCTTCTCGATCGAGGACGGGCCCGGGATTCGCACCACCGTTTTCATGAAGGGATGCCCTCTGAGCTGCGTGTGGTGCCACAATCCGGAAGGGATAGCCGGCCGCAAGCAACTGATGTGGTTCGACGTGCGCTGCATCGGCGCGCGCGACTGCCTGAAGGCCTGCCCCGTGGGAGCGCTCGAGCTTTCCAGCGACGGGATGAAGATCGACCGCGAGGCCTGCGACGGCTGTGGCCTCTGCCAGGCGGCGTGCCCCGCCGGCGCCATCGAGGTGGTCGGAAGGGACATCACCGCTCAAGCCGCCTTCGAGGAGGTCGCCCGAGACGAGGCTTTCTACAGGAACTCGGGCGGGGGGCTCACGGTATCCGGCGGCGAGCCTACCATGCAGCCGGCCTTCGTGGCGGAGCTGATGCGGCTGTGCAGGGACGCGGGAATCCCCACAGCCCTGGACACCTGCGGTTACTGCGCGGGCGACGCGCTGGAGAGGCTGCTGCCTCTGTCCGACATGGTGCTGGTGGACCTGAAGGTGATGGACGAGGCAAGGCACCTGGAGCTGACCGGGGTCGATCTGGCCACAGTGCTCGCGAGCGCCAGGACCATAGCCGCGGCGGGCAAGCCCGTGTGGGTGCGGACACCTGTCATAGGAGGCCGCACCGACTCGGAGGAGAACATCGCGGCGATCGCGGAGTTCATAAGGAGCGAGATGCAGCCGGTGGTGCGCTGGGACCTGCTGGCGTTCAACAACACCTGCGGGTCGAAGTACGCCCGGCTGGACATGCCCTGGGAGCTTGAAGGCACCGGGCTCATCGAGAAGCAACACATGGAGGCGCTGGCCGCCGTAGCCGGGTCCGCGGGTTGCGAGGTCCACTGGGCCGGCGTGACCGCACGGGAGTCGGACGGCGATTAGAGGCGGGAGCAAACGCCCGCCGTGGGAGGAGGTCCGTTGGAGCTGGTCAAGGATGCCAGGGTGGTCGAGCTGCCTCAGGCGGCCATGGATGTCTACAAGCAGGAGGAGGTCGCGAAGTTCCTGGCGACGACCTCCGCGCAGGGCGTGCCCAACGTCGCGCTGATCGTGAGCCAGATGCCGGTGGAGCCGTCCAAGCTCGTTTTCGGCGAGTTCATGATGGTCAAGACGCTGGCCAACCTCAAGGAGAACAGCCGCGTCGCGAGCATCGCGATAAGCCCCAAGCTGGAGATGGGCGGCTTCAAGGGCGAGGTCACCTCGTGGACCACCACAGGTGAGTACATCGACATCATCAACAGCATCCCGTTCTTCAGGTACAACGCCTACGCGGGCATACACAATGTCGCGGCCGTGGAGGTGCGTAAGATTTTGGAGCTCCCGCCAAAGGTATCCATGGCCAGAGTGGGGCGGGAGTTCGTGGCGATGAGGACGCGAGGAAGGATCGGCCATGGCGCGGGTATCGGCGGGGTGGTGGCGCCCGAGCCGGTGCGCGAAAAGTTCGACGGGATCATGTCCATCAAGGTGCTCGCGTTCGCCGACGATGATGGCTACCCCAACGTGGTGCCGGCGTTCGGGATCATGTTCCGCACCCCCGGTGAGATACGCTTCATGGTCTCGGGCTATAACAAGGCGGTGGAGCGGATCGCTCCGCCGGCGAAGGTCGCGCTCAACGTGCTGACCCTGGACCTGAGGACCTACCAGGTAAAGGGCACTCTTGTCGCCTTCGAGAAGCACGCCGGGCTTAAAACGGGAGTCATCAAGTTAGAGGAAGTCTACTCCTCGATGCCGCCGCTGATAGGGGAGAGGCTGGCCTGAGCGGCCTTGCGAGAACAGGGATGGGGCTGAGGCGATGATACCTTCACTTGACGAAGTAGGCTCGCTCGCGTCCGCGGAGGTGCGAAGCACGCTGAAGGATAGGTACCAGGCCAAGGAGTTCTCCCGCGAGCTCTGGCGCGCAATGGGCGAGGCCGGTCTCTTCGGCATCTCGGTGGGCGAGGAGAAGGGCGGACGCGGCGGCGGTGCCAGGGACCTGGCACTGGCGGTCAGGCGCTTCGCGCACGACGGATGCGACATGGGCCTTACACTTTCCTGGATAACCCACCAGGCCCTCTGCGTCGAATCGATCCAGCGCTTCGGGACGGCCGCTCAGAACAGCTCTTACCTTTCCAGGCTGATATCGGGCGAGTGGGTGGGCGCGGCTGCCGTCTCCGAGCAGAGGACGGGGGCGCATCCCGCGGGCATACAGACCACCGCGACGCCGGCCGAGGGCGGCTACGTCCTGGACGGCAAGAAACTCTACATCACCGACGGCACTGTGGCGGACCTCCTGGTGGTGGTGGCCGCCACCGGCGTCCAGCCGGACCGCACCAAGGAGCTCACCGCCTTTCTGGTCGAGTCTTCCGCCCCCGGTTTCCGGGCGACGCCGATGGAGCTGAACTTCCTGGCCACGTCGCCGCACGCCGAGATAACCTTCGAGGGGTTGCGGCTGGACTCCGCGGCGGTGCTGGGCTCGCCGGGGGAGGGACACTCGCGGGCGAGCAGGTCCGCCTTCGCACGTGAGCGCTCGCTGGTCCTTTCGGCTTTCGTGGGGCTGTTCTCGGCGGCCGCCGAGGCCTGCGCCATCGGCTACGCGAGGCGCAAAGGGCGTTTCGACCTGGAGGGTAGCGAGGCGGCATCGTGGATTCACCACATGTCGGCGCTGGAGGCCTACGCTGTGCTGGCGACCGACCTGGTGGAAGTGGCATTCGACGACCCCGCCAGGTGGAGGGGATCGATGGACATCCTCATCTACCTGGGAATCTCGTACGCCAAGTGGGTCACCTGGATCGGAGACTTCGTTGTCAGGCATCAGGTCGAGCCCGTTTTCCCACTGGACCTCATGCTGAGCGACATGAAGCTGGTGCTGGTCGGTGAAGGGATAATCTACAAGGAAGGCAGGCGGCGCTACATCGACCCCTACGACTCAGGGTCTGAGAGGTGAGGCGTGAAAGCGACCATCAGAGTTGACGCGAAGAATGAGACCGGCGCGATAGACCGTCGCATCTACGGGCACTTCATCGAGAACATGGCCCGCTGCACCTACGGCGGCCTGCTGAAGAACGAGCGGCCCGGCGACCCCAGGGGCCCCTGGAAGCTGCGCGAGGATCTCATCGACATGGTGGCCGAGCTGCAGCCGCCGGTCATCAGGTGGCCCGGCGGACTTTTCGCCGACGGCTACAACTGGCGCGACGGCGTGGGGCCTGAAGAGGTCAGGCCGATGAGGCGTAACCGCTACTGGTCCAGGTACGGCCCGTTCACCCGGGTGCTGGATCCCAATGTGTTCGGGTCGGACGAGTACATGAGCCTGATGCGGCGCGTCGGCGCGGAGCCCTACGTCAACGTCAACTTCGGCACCTCGTCGGCGGCCGAGGCCGCGCGCTGGGTCGAGTACATGAACGGGGACGCCGCCTCCACCCTGGAAGGGGGGCGCAGGGCGTCTTACGGGCGCGAGGAGCCCTGTGGGGTGAAGACCTGGGGCATCGGCAACGAGATGTACGGCCTCTGGTCGCTGGGCCACTCCAGGCCTGATCAGTATGCCAGGAGATACCTGGAGTTCAAGGGCGCTATGCAGGAGGCCGACGGGGGCCTGGAGTACGTGGCCGTCGGCTCCGACGCCTACTTCAACAAGACCTGGAACCGGGAGGTCCTATCCATAGCCGGCGACCAGCTCGACCTGCTGTCGGTACACGTGTACCTGCCGGGGCCGGAGAGGATCGGGGGCGTGTGGGCCGCGCGCGCGATGGGCGGCACCGCCAGGATGTACAAGGCGATAGTGGCTTCGCCCATCGAGTACGAGCGGCGTCTGCGGACCGCGTGTGGTGACATAGAGGCCGAGCTCGGAAAGGAAAGCACCGCCGGCATCGCGTTCGACGAGTGGAATCTCTGGTGGAGCCCTATCCAGCTCCAGGTACCGCGCTGGACTCTGCGGGACGCGCTGTTCGCCTGCGGCGTACTGCACGCGATGCACAGACTCTCGAGCCGCGTGAAGGTCGCCAACATCGCCCAGTTGGTCAACGTGCTGGGCCTCATCATCACGCTCGGTGACAGGGTATGCCGCACCGCCCTGTATTACCCGTTCCTGATGTACTCCCGGCTGGCCGGCTCCACCGGACTGGAGACGAACGTGGTCTGCGACAGCTTCGAGACTCTGGCGGTGGGAGGGATACCCGCCATGACCAATGTGCCGGTGCTGGACTGCTCGGCCACCGCGAGCGAGGACGGAAAGACGGTCACCCTGTTTGCAATCAACCGCCACGCCAGCGAGCCGGCTCAGTGCCGCATTGAGATCGCCGGGTTAAGGCCGGCCGGAGAGGTCGCGGTACACACGCTCAACGCGCCCCACTACACCTCGTACAACAGCTACAAGAACGACACCACGGTCCACATCAATGAGGCGCACGTCGACGTGGGGGACGCGCTGCCCGCCAGGGAGCTACCCGCCCACTCGGCGACAGCCATGGTATTTCGGAAGGGTTAGGGCGTTATCTCCACGCTGACCGAAGGCCGCAGCGAGGCGAGCCCCAGGAAGTAGCCCTGGATCGTGTAGAGGCCCGCGGCCGTGCCGGCCGTGTTCCAGGCGACCTTGTAGACCTTGCTCTCTGAAGGTGCGATCGTGACCTGTGTCACGATCTGGATGAACGCCATGCCCCGCGACCAGCGCCACGCCTCGCTTCCACCCTTGTCGAAGGCGAGGAACTCGTAGGTCTGGCCCGAGGGGCTGGTCCAGGAGAACGGCCTGCCCGAAAGGTTTCGCACCACCAGCGTGAGAGAGAAGGAACCGCCGGGTCTGGTGACCGAAGGGTCGCAGCGAAGGCTCACACTTATTCCGCCGGACTTTACCACTGTGGTCGCCGCGCGCGCGTTGGTGGGCTTCTTGGGCTCCGGTGGGGCGGTGGAGCACCCGGCGCAGCCGAGTGCCAGAGCCAGGGCAAGGGCGCAGGCGCAGGTGGAAAGCGCGGCGCTTCTCACCCGCGAGAGCGAGAAGCTGCTCACAGGAAATCACCAAGCATGTCGTTGACGACGTCAGGCTGCTCCTGCTGCACCCAGTGGCTGCAGTCCGGGATGTACCTCACAGTTATGCCGTTCTCGAAGTAAGGCTTGAGTCCGAAGGTCAGCTCCTTGCCCAGCGCGCGGTCGTCCTCGGCCCAGATCAGCAGCGTCGGGCTCTTGATCCGGGGGACGGCGGCGCTGCGCATAAACAAAAGAGCTCTGGGGTTTCGCATCATCGCGCGGTAGTAGTTCATGCCGCCGGTGAGCGCGCCCGGCTTGGCCGCGGCGGTCGCGAGCGCGTCGAGGTCGTCGGCGGAGAAGGCCTCCTTGTCGATCGCCCAGTTGGTGAAAGAGCGCTTCAACACGTAGCCACCCATGCTCTTCAGCAGCAGCTCGGGCAGAACCGGGACCTGGAAGAAGAACATGTACCAGGAGCGCAGCATCTGCCGTGGGTTGGCCAGGATGTTCTTCGCGAAAACCGCCGGGTGCGGGGCGTTCAGCACGACCAGCTTCGCGACGTATTCCGGGTAGGCCATGGCAAAGCTCCAGGCGACCGCTCCGCCCCAGTCGTGGCCCACGACGAGAGCGTCGGTCTCGCCCAGTGCCTCGATGAGACCTTTGACGTCGCCGGTCAACTTATCCAGAGAGTAATCGGAGACGAGCGGCGGTTTGTCGCTGAGGTTGTATCCCCTCATGTCAGGGGCAACGACCCTGAAGCGCTTTGCCAGGTAGGGGATCTGGTGGCGCCAGGAGTACCAGAACTCGGGGAAGCCGTGCAGGAGCACCACCAAAGGTCCATCGCCCTGGGTCACGCAGTGCAGACGCACCTCACCGACGTCGATCTCACAATGGGACCAGGTCTCTTTTTCCCGCATCGCCACCTCCCGTTAAGAGGACTTATAAAGTCTAGCACCAAATAATNNTTGAGCGAGATAATATTCGTCGGCATAGTGAGCGCGTTCTGCTTCGGCCTGCTGGCCCTGTTGATGCGCGCTTTCGCCATGGACGCGTGGGAGGCCCGGCGGGTCGGCTACATGCGGAAACAGCAGCGCCTCGCCATGCCGCGCACTGAGAAAGAGCAACAAAAGGCACTGGTCATAGAGATAGCGTCCAGGAGGCTCGAGCCGGCATCGCGCGACTCCTACGATTACAGCCGGACCGCCTGAGATAGAGGGCCATGCGCGGACATCCGCACTAGACTCACCAGTATGAAAATACTATCCTTCTTGCGCGCCCTCACAACGAGCGGCCGCGCAGGTCTGTGACCCCTGGGAGGTGCCGGATGAAAGCCATGATCATGGGCGGTGGGATGGGCGGGCTCGCGACCGCCATAAACCTGCTCGACCTCGGGATCGACGTCTCTCTCGTCGAGGCCGACGAGATGTTCGGAGGGAGGGCGTCCTCCTGGCTGGACGAGGACGGCGACATGATCGACAACGCGTTGCACGTCTTCTTCCCTTACTACGTGAACCTCCTGAACTTCTTCAGGAAGATGGGCATCTACGAGAACATCACCTGGAAGAACACCGAGTTCTACTACGCGCTTCCCGGCGGCAAGCAGGCGGTGCTGCGCTTCAGAGACCTGCCGGCCCCGCTTCACGCGGCGTTCGCGTTCGCCGGCATGCTCAAGGACTATAAAGAGATACCCGCCTGGAAGGTGATCATAGCGGGCTTTCCTCTCGCCTCCGGTCTCTTCCTGACCAAGGAGCAGATCGACAAGCTCGACCAGATAAGCATGGCGACCTGGGTCTACCGCTGGGCCTCCTTGGACGGGCTGCGCCCGATGGAGCCCGGGATCAATGGGCTGACGTTCACGCCCAGCTATGCGGTTTCCGCCAAGGTGATGCTCAACTGGGGGATGAAGGTCATGGGCTCGGCGGAGAACGCGCGGGTCGGCTTCGCCAACGGCGGCCTGGGCGAGATCTGGGTGGACAACTGCCTGGACTACATCAAAGAGAAGGGTGGTCAGGTCGCGCTGGGCAAGGCGGTCACGGCAATCAACGTCGAGGGCGGCAAGATCAAGAACATCGTGGTGGGCGACGGCGAGGTGATGGAGGCCGACCTCTACATATCCGCCATCAGCCCCTACTCGCTGCGACGCGTGCTCCCCGACGAGAGCTTCGGACTGGAATACTTCCGCGACCTGTGGCACTTCCAGTACGCTCCGTCGCTCTCGCTGCAGGTCTGGTTCGACCGCAAGCTCACCGACGTCGACGTGACCTTCTTCTCCAGCGACTGTATCTTCAACACCTACGCCGACCTCTCCAACGTGCTGCCCCACATCTTCAAGGGTGGGACCATGTTCGAGATGGTGCTCTCGCCGGCCGACCACGTCCAGGGGCTGCCCGACCAGGTCATCTTCGACATCGCGATCGAGCAGATAAAGGACCGCTTCCCCATTGCCAGGGAGGCCGTCGTGAAGAAGTGGAAGGTGGTGCGCGAGAGGCAGGGCGTCTACCGGCCGGCGCCGGGCATGGAGGCCCACCGGCCGTTCCAGCGCTCGCCGTACGCCAACTTCTACCTGACCGGCGACTACACCAAGACACACGTCTCATCCGGCGGCATGGAGGCCGCGATCTGGAACGCTAACAAGGTCGCCGAGCTCATCGCCGCCGACAAGATGGGGACAACAATCTCGCTCAACAAGGAGTTCGAGCCCAACGAGCCCCTGATGAAGCTGATGTCGCCCAGGGTACTCGGCGGCGGGCTGCTGGCGGTAATATGCCTGGCGCTTCTAAGGAAGTTGTTCAAGAGGCGTTAATTCGCAGGCGTGGTAGCAACACCAAATGTGAGGGGGCAGGGTGAGCCTTTTGCNNGTCCTCGCGTCTTTGAGATCAGCAGACTCTCTATCTCCCCGAGACGCTGCGAATCGCTCGCAAAAGGCTCACCCTGACCCTGTCAGGAGTTCCCCCTATAAAAACAAAATCAAAGATGACTGCTGACCA
>PMJJ01000009.1 GCA_003157385.1 Actinomycetota bacterium
GCTTCTTACAGGTGTCCCTATTTGAGTTTTTCCTCGAGCTCTTTCATCGTCCGCTCGAGGCTCTGGCGCCGGATCGCCGTGGTCAGGTCGCCGCGGGTGCGCTCCAGCACGCTGCGCACCATGTCGTTGGTGCGCTTGAGCCCCGAGGTGATCGCATTGGGGTAGTCGACCGACGCCAGCAGGTAATAGATGTCGTCCATCATCGTGAGGATGTACTCGCCCTTCTCCAGGTTGTTCTCCCTGATGAGGTCGACCACGTGCCTGCGCATCTCGCCGACCGCCTCACCCAGGCCGTTGAGGTACGGCGCCATGCCCACGTTGAGGTCCGCCGCGAGCGGCAGCGGTTGTTCCTGGATCAGCGCGAAAGTGGCCGAGGCCTCGGCGAACTCCTTCTCCGCCTCCTGCAGGAACCCGGCGAAGTGGATCCGCGGGACCGGCTCGAGCAGCTCCTGTGCCGCCGCGATGTTGGCGCGCGCCGCCTCCAGCAGCCTCACGGCCTCCTCGCTGTCTCCCCGGTGGCTCGCCCTTATCGAGTTCGCGCAGAACTGGATGGTGTCGCGCGAGAGCGCGAGCCCCNNCTGCACCAGCCCGCGCTTGCGCCTGTGATCTTGACGGGGAAGCAGGCGACCTTGAACCCGTGCGGGGGCAGCAGGTCAAGGTTGGCCAGCTTTTCCAGGTGGCAGTATGGCTCCTCGATACCGGCGTAGTGCGCCTCCCAGATGATCGAGGTGTCGCCGGTCGCCTCCACCTCGGCGGCGATGCTGGCGAAGGGGCGGTCGAACCCCCAGGCGTCGATCCCCATCACCTTGACCCCCTGCTCGATCAGCCACAGGGTGGAGGCGCGAGTCATGCCGGCGCCCCTGTTGATGTAGTCGGCGCTGCCCCAGTATTTGTCGACGCCGGTCATGATCAGCACGATGTCCAGCGGCTTGATGGAGTAGGCGATGCGGTCGAGCTCTACCGTCAGGTCGTCGACGTTTATCCTGTCGCCGTCCGCCTTCGAGCGCATGTCCAGCACCACCCCGTCGGAGTAGCACCAGGACAGCGGGACCTCGTCGATGGTCATCGCGCGAGCGCCGCCCGCCGTCGGGGCGTAGTGCCAGGGGGCGTCGAGGTGGGTGCCCGCGTGGGTTATCAGTGTGATGTTGTCGTTCGCCCAGCCGAGACCGCCCGGCAGCGCCTCCGGCGGCACATTGAATATCTGTGACATGACGGCCGCCCCGGCCGCGTGGTCCATATGCTGGACCTGCGGCTTGAACGGCTCGCTGTCCGACTCCTCGATAGGCACCGACAGGTCGATGAACTCAAGTCCCTCCGCCATTTAGTGCTCCTTCCCATAGATACCTTGGCATTCGAGCGCCGCTGCATCCACGCCTGCTTCGTTCCGCTCCCTCGGAGTGCTCGGTGAGTACGACTCGGTCACGCGCCTTGCCGGCGCGTCGAGGAGACGCTCTCGGTGCGTCAAGTTACCTGTGGGACGGAACACTAGCTCGCCTCCCGATTCAGGTAGTCCTGAAGCCTCGCGACCCCTTCGGTGATGTTGTCCAGTGAGTTGGCGTAAGAAAAGCGAATGTAGCCCTGCCCGCCGCTGCCGAAGTCCGTCCCCGGCGCCACGGCGACGTGAGCCTCCTCCAGCACGTCCAGGCAGAACGCGTAGGAGTCGTCCGTGAACTTCCTGGCGTTCGCCAGGATGTAGAACGCCCCGGTGGGCTCGACCGCCACGCCGAAGCCCATCTCACGCAGCTTGCCCAGCAGGAACCGCCTGCGCTCGTCGTATGTCCTGACCATCGCCGCGGTCTCCCCGGCGGTCTCTTCCAGCGCCGCCACGCCGGCCCACTGCACGAACGAGTTCGCGCAGATGAGCAGGTTCTGCTGGATCTTCTGGATCGGGCGGACGAAGTCGGGCGGGCTGATGATGTAGCCCAGCCGCCAGCCCGTCATGGCGTAGAGCTTGGAAAAACCGTTGAGCACAAAGGCGTGGTCGGTGTACTCGAGGATCGAGTGCTCCCGCCCCCGGTACACCAGGCCGTGGTAGATCTCGTCGGAGATCACGTAGGCCCTCCTGCCCACCACGTCCACCAGGCCGCGCATCTCGTCGTCCGTCATGACGATGCCGGTGGGGTTGGAGGGAGAGTTGATCATTATGCCCTTGACCTTCTCGCCGAGCTTGCCGGCGATCTCGGCCGGCCTGTAGTTGAAGCCGTCCTCCTCGAACACGTCGACGCAGCGCGGCACCCCGTCCACGAACTCGATGAGGTTGGGGTAGCAGGCGTACGACGGGTTGGAGAGGATGACCTCATCGCCCGGGTTCAGCAGCGCGGAGAATACCAGCACCATCGCCAGCGAGGTGCCGGCGGTGACTATCACGTTGTCGGGCGAGACGTCCACACCGTACCGCTCGTTGTAGTGCCTGGCGATGGCCTGGCGCAGCAGCGGGATGCCCAGGCTGTGCGTGTAGTGGGTCATACCCTCTTCCAGAGCCCGGCAGGCCGCCTCTTTCACTGCGGTAGGGGTCTCGAAGTCGGGCTCGCCCACCTCCAGGTGGACGATGTGCGCCCCTGCGGCCTCCATCTCGTGCGCCTTCTCCAGGATCTCCATCACGTAGAACGGCGGGATGTTCGCCGATCTGTCCGATATCAAGAGCGCTCCCTCCGGGTTGCTGCGGTGTGCCCGTCATCAAAGAGTTTAGCAAATAAGGCCGGCCGCGTAGGCGCGGTTCCACCGGCCGGCCGCATGGCGCTTCCTTGCGAATCGAAACAAGCCCCCATATAATGCGAAATGTTTGCCAGTCCGGAATGCCTCGAAAACACTTTCGGAAGGAGTCACGGATGGCCACCTGGATCCCCCTTGCAGTAGCCGGAGCAGCCGCACTTTGCCTTGCCCTGGCCGGCGTCATGGCGAAGCTTCTCGCCTCGGCCGAGACAGGCGACGAGAGCGTGCGCCAGGCGTCGAAGTCCCTGCACGCGGCGGCGCGCACTTACGTCGTCCGCACCTACTCCTTCGCGGGACTGTTCGCCGCCGCGGTCTTTGTGCTGGTCGCGGTCGCGCTCCTGAGCGAGCGCGGCTGGGAGGCGGGGCTCTGTTTCGTCCTGGGGGCACTTTGCTCGCTCGGCGCGGGCCTGGTGGTCATGGCCGTCGAGTCGGGCGCCAACGGCCGGACCGCCGAGGCCGCGAAAGGCGGCAAGCCCGGCGCGCTCAAGATGGCGTTCCGGGGCTCGGGCGTGGCCGGCCTGGCGGTCGCGGGACTGAGCCTGCTGGGCCTGTCGATCTGCTTCATCATCTTCCAGGTGGTCCTGGGCGTCTGGGACTCGACCACCATCGTGCTGGGGTTCGCGCTGGGGGCCTCGAGCGGCGCGCTGTTCCTCACCATAGGCGGCGGCATCTTCTCCAGCGGCGCGGAGGCCGGCGCCGACCTTGCGGGTTCCGATGACGCGTCCGGCAAGGAGGCTCTGGAGGCGGCCTCGGCCGGCCGGACCATAGTGGCCGTGGCCGGCAGGTCCGCGGACCTGTTCGAGTCCTACACCTGCGCCGTCATCGCGCCTCTTCTGGTCGCCGCCTCCGGGACGGTCTTCCAGAAGCTGGGGTTCACAGGCACGGTGCTGCCGCTCGCACTTGCCGGAGCCGGGATAATCTGCTCGGCGGCGGGCATCATGCTGCTGCGGTCCCGGGAGGGGCGCGCCTGGCGCGACCCGCTGCTCCTATCCACCTATGGCGCCGTCATCGTCGCGATCGTGGCATCTTTCTTCATCGTGTGGGGCGTGACCGGATGGAAGCACATCGGCCTGTTCTACTCGGTCCTCGTCGGGCTCCTCGCGGGAGTGTGCATCGCGATGGTGGGCCAGTATTACACCTCCGAGAGGAACCAGCCGGCGAAGGACGTGGCGGAGACCGCCGAGGCCGGCCCCCGCTTCCTCCTGATGCGCGGCCTGTCTGACGGGATGATATCGACGCTGGTGCCGATCGTCGCGGTCATCATCGCCCTGGGGGTCTCGTTCTGGACCGCCAACCGCGCCCTGGGCGGGTCGGGCATCTTCGGCATCTCTCTGGCGGCCCTGGGGACGCTCACGGGCGCGGGCATGATCGTGGCGATCAATTCATTCCGTCCTGTGCTGGCCGGCGCCGACGACGTGGCGCGCGCGGCCGGGATGGACAGCGAAGTGCTCTCCACCGCCGCGGAGCTCGAGGACGAGGCCGGGACCACAGCCGCGTCGGGCCGTGCCTACACGGTCGCCTGCGCGGGGCTTGCCGCCATCGCCTTGTTCGCGGCTTTCATCTACTCCTCCGGCGCGGGCACCGCGGGCCTGCTGGGCGACTACAAGTTCTTTGCCGCTCTGCTGGGGGGTGCCATGCTCGCCTTCGTCTTCGCGGCCCTTGCCCTCGACGGCACCGGTCGCACGGCCCTGGCGATAGTCACGCGGGCAGCCAAGAAGGACAAAGAACCCGCCGGCGCCGGTTCATCCGACGATGAAGCGGAGGCGGAGAAGACTGACGGGGATGAGCCGAAAACTTCCGAGCCGGACAAGAGTCCGGGCGGGCCGGCGTTCCTGATGGCGCGCGCGGCGGCATACGAGACCGTCATCCCGGCGGTACTGGTCATCGTTGTGCCGATCCTGGTCGGCCGCTTCGCCGGCAGGCAGGCCCTGACCGGCCTCCTGGCCGGAGCTCTCGCCGCCGGATTCATGCTTGCCATCTCCATGTCCAACGCCTCCGGGGTCTGGAGCGCGGCACGCAGGAAGCTCAGCGGAGACGACGCTGGTACGTCCGAACTGTCACTCCTCAGCAAGGCTGGCGGCCCCCTGATGGAGTCGGCCGCACCCACGCTGGACATCATGATCAAGGCGATGATCGTGGTGTCCCTGGTGTTCATCCCGCTGTTCACCAAGTAGGAGCTCGCGCAGCCGCGGTTTGACCTGCGCCTTTGACCGTGCCTGCCCGCGTATGTAAACTCCGTAACTATGAAACTAATCGTGACCGAGAAAAATCAGACAGCCAAGCGCATCGCGGAGATCCTCTCCGGCGGAACGGCCAAGCACGAGGGAGGCCCCCGCAGCACCGTCTACTCGTACGACGAGAACGGCGGCGAGGTGAAATCGGTGGGCATGCGCGGCCACGTGCTGCAGGTGGACTTCCCCGAGGAGTACCGCTCCTGGCAGGAGGTGGAGCCGCGCTCGCTGATCGACGCGGAGATCATCAAGACCCCCAAAGAGAAGATGCTCATCAACACGCTCAAGCGGCTGGCCAAGCAGGCCGACGAGGTGGTGATCGCGACTGACTACGACCGCGAGGGCGAGCTCATCGGCTCGGACATCCGCGACCTGATCAGGGAGGTCAACCCCGAGGCGCCCATAACGCGCGCGCGGTTCTCGGCTCTGACGTCCAAGGAGATCAACGACGCCTTCAACGAGCTGGGCATGCTCGACGAGAACCTGGCCAGGGCCGGAGAGGCGCGCCAGGACATCGACCTCATATGGGGCGCCGCGCTCACCAGGTTCATATCGCTTGCCAGCAACAGGCTCTGGCAGAAGTTCCTGTCCGCCGGCCGGGTGCAGAGCCCGACGCTTGCTCTGCTGGTGGACCGCGAGGCCGAGATACGGGCGTTCGTGCCCGAGGACTTCTGGCAGGTGAAGGTCACGCTCTCCCACGGGCCCGACCAGTTCACCGCCCGCCACAAGACCGACCGCTTCACCGAGGAGGCGGCCGCCCGCCGGGCGTTCGACAGGATCGGGTCCGAGGGCAAGGTCACCGACGTCAAGACGCGGGAGAGGACCCTCAACCCGCCGGCGCCCTTCAACACCACCGCGTTCCTCACCGCGGCCTCGAGCCTCAGGGTCCCGCCGGCCAGGGCCATGGACGTCGCTGAGAGCCTGTACTCGCGCGGCTTCATCAGCTACCCGCGCGTGGACAACACCGTCTACCCGGAATCGCTGGAGCTGGACGGAGTGCTGCGCGCCATCGAGGGGTCCGACGTGGTGGGGCCGCTTGCCGCCGAGCTGCTGGCGAAGGGCGAGCTGAAGGCGACCCGGGGCAAGAAGTTCTCCACCGACCACCCACCGATATACCCCACCGGCACGGCCAGGCGCTCGGCGCTGTCGGACCTGGAGTGGAAGATATACGAGCTCATTGCGCGGCGGTTCATGGCCACGCTGTCCGAGGCGGCCATGGCGCGATCGACGCGGGTGGACGTCGACCTGTCCGGCGAGCCCTTCGTCGCGCGCGGGGACGTCATCGTCTCCGAGGGCTTCCTGCACTACTACCCTTACCCCAGGAAGAAGGACGACGAGCTGCCGGCGCTCTCGGAGGGCGACACCGTCAACGTCGTCGACAAGGACCTGGAAGCCAAGCAGACGCAGCCGCCCGCACGCTACACCGAGGGGGTCCTCATCCAGAAGATGGAGGACTTGGGGCTAGGCACCAAGTCGACGAGGCACAACATAATCCAGAGCCTGGTGGAGCGGGGCTACGTCTACGGCAGCCCGCTCAAGCCCAGCGAGACCGGGATAGCCGTGTCCAAGGCGCTCGAGCGCCACGCGACCATGGTCACCAGCCCGGACATGACCTCCGAGCTCGAGAGGGACATGGACGCGATCGTCGATGGCAAGCAGACCTTTGAGGTTGTGGTGGACCGCTCGCGCGAGGTCCTGGGCAAGGTCCTCGACGTCATGGAGGACAAGAAAGAGGAGATCTCCAGCGAGATCAAGGAGGGCATGAGAGGGGACACCGTGCTGGGGTCCTGTCCCGACTGTGAGGGCGAGCTCTCCATCAAGACCGCCAAGAAGTCCGGCAAGCGCTTTGCCGGTTGCAGGAACTATCCGGATTGCACTCGCACTTATCCGCTCCCGCAGCGAGGCGGGATAATGCCGATGGGCGAGACCTGCGAGGAGTGCGGGACACCGCGGATCCGCGTAGTCACCAAGGGCCGCAGGCCCTGGGAGCTGTGCCTCGACCCGGACTGTCCGACCAAGCCCAAGCGCGAGGCGCCGCCGGCGCAGGAGAAGGAGAGCGACGCCCCGAAGGCTGAATGAGGCGAGGCACGGGGAGGGTTGATGGACAAGGTGACCATATTCGGCGCCGGTCACGTCGGCGCCACGACCGCATTCTACCTGGCGCTCTCCGCTACCCTCGAGATAGCGCTGGTCGACGTCGCCGAGGGCAGGGCGACGGGGATCGCGATGGACATCGCCCAGGCCATGCCCTACACGGGCTCGGGCTCGCGGCTGGTGGGAGGGACCGATCCCGGCCTCGCCGAGGGCTCCGACCTGGTCGTGGTGACCGCGGGCTTTCCGCGCACCCCGGGCATGTCCCGACTCGACCTCACCGCCCGCAACGCCCCGATCGTTACCGATATCGCGCGCAAGGTGGCGGCGGGCTCACCTTCGGCCGTGCTGGTGAACGTCACCAACCCCGTAGACGAGATGACCTTCATGGCCTGGGAGGCCTCGGGCTTCGATGAGCGTCGCGTGGCGGGGATGGCTGGCGTGCTCGACACCTCCCGCTTCATGTACTTCCTGGACAGGCTGGCGTCAAAGCCCCCACGCGACGTGAACGCGATGGTTCTGGGCACCCACGGCGACGAGATGGTCCCGCTGACGGAGACGTCCACCGTGGGAGGGCGGCCGTTGAGCGGAGAGGTCGACGCCGATGTCCTCGGGCGCGTGGTCGAGCGCACCCGGGACGGCGGCGCCGAGATCGTGAGCTACATGAAGACCGGCAGCGCCTACTACGCTCCGGCGGTGTCGATCGGGACAATGGCGCTGGCCATCCTCGGCGACACGGGGCGTGTCCTGCCAGTGTCCGCTTACCTCAAGGGCGAGTACGGCATAAGTGACATGTTTCTGGGCGTGCCGGCGAAGCTGGGGAGGGATGGTGTGCTCGAGGTGGTCGAGCTGCCGCTGTCTTTGGGTGAGCTCTCCGCGCTAGAGGCCGCCGCGACGGGTGTCGGCGCCAGGCTCGCCGAGGCCCGAAAGGCCGGTTCTGATGAGAGTGATTGAGGCCTCGAAGCTGGGCGAGGCCATCGAGTCGCTCTGCCTCGACGTGGCGGCCAATCTGCCAGGCGACGTCCTGGGCGCGCTCGAGCAGTCGAGGGAGCACGAACGCTCCGAGCAGGGCCGCTCGGTGCTGGACATGATCATCGACAACGCACTCATCGCGAGCACCGAGGGCGTCCCGCTCTGCCAGGACACCGGCGTCTTCACGGTCTACGTCACGCTGGGCTCCGACACGGCCGTCGGGGGCGACCTGCAGGCGGAGGCCTCCGCGGCTGTGGCTCGGGCGACCGTGCGGGGCAGGCTCAGGGCCTCGGTGGTGGACGAGCCGCTCGACGCGCGCAGGAACACCGGAGACAACACCCCGGCGTTCGTAGAGGTCGAGGTCTCGACGGGCGAGGTCTCCACGGTCGGGGTGATAGCCAAGGGCGGCGGCAGCGAGATGGCCTCCAGGGCGGCCATGCTGCTTCCGGGCTCGGGATGGGAGGGTGTGCGCGAGTTCGTCCTGGAAGTGGTGGCGGAAGTGGGCGCGAGGTCCTGTCCGCCGCTGGTGCTGGGGCTGGGGGTGGGAGGGACCTTCGACCGCGCGGCCGCGATGGCCAGGCGGGCCCTGATGGCGCCGCTCGATAGAGTCAACCCGGACGAGCGCACCGCGCTCAGGGAGCGGGACCTCGTCTCGGAAGTGAACCGGCTGGGGATCGGACCGGGCGCGCTGGGCGGGACCACCACCTGCATCGGCGCCAGGATAATCGAGGCGCCCTGTCACATGGCGAGCCTGCCGGTCGCACTCAGCGTGAACTGCCACTCGCTGCGGCGCAATACGATAGAGATCTGACTACACAAGGACTGACAGCTTGGACGACCCGCCGGACACTGGCGACAAGACCGGAGCCCCCAGGGGCGACGAGCCTGCGACCCAGGTGAACCTGGAAGTATCCGCTTTCAGAAAGGTCCTGAAGAACCGCAACTTCATGGCCCTCTGGATCGGCCAGGGCATCTCCAGCACCGGGGACTGGGTCATCGTCGGGGTGCTGATCGACTCGGTCGGTAGGCTCGGCGGTAACTTCGGCCTCTTCTGGCTGATGTTCTTCCGGTTCCTGCCGGCGTTCCTTTTCGGGCTGGCGGCAGGCGCGGTGGTCGACCGCCTGCAGCACAAGACGCTGATGATAGTCTGCGAGATCGCCCGCTGCCTGCTGGTGGTGGTGCTGGCGTTCGCGAACTCGCTGGTCCTCGTCTGCGGTCTGGTCTTCAGCATCGAGTGCTTCAGCCTGCTGTTCGGCCCCGCCAGGGACTCCTCGATTCCTGACCTGGTCGGCCAGGAGGACGTGATGACCGCGAACTCCATGATGTCGACCAGCACTTACCTCACCATGGCGGTGGGCACCCTCATCGCCACCGTCATCCTGGGGCTGGCGTCGCTCATACACAAGTTCCCGCTTGTCAGCTACGTGGTACCTAACGCGGCAACGTTCCAGCACGAGTTCGCCTTCATCGTGGACGCGCTCACCTTCCTGGTGTCGGCGATGCTGCTCTTCACCATCGCCTTTCCCCGCAAGCCGCGCGCCGACGGGCAGAGATTCTCGGCGCGGTCCATCTATACCGATCTCAAGGAAGGCCTGCACTTCATGCGGACCGACCCGCTGACGCGCGGCATCCTGGGGCTGTTGATCGTGGGCCTGATCGGCGGGGGCTCACTCTATATCCTTGGACAGCCGTTCGCCTGGCAGGTTCTCAATTCCACCGGTGCCAAGTTCACGCTGCTCCTCGCGTGCCTGATGATAGGGGTGGTGGCCGGGGCCGCGGTGACTCCCTGGATCTCGGGGCACCTCCCGACCTCGAAGTGGTTTATTCGGGCGGTGATCGGTTTCGGTATAACCCTGTTCGTCTTCGCGCTCATAGATGTCTATGCGCTGTCCATTTTGGTCATATTCATCGGAGGCTGCCAGCTCGGGTACTTGCTGGTGTCAGCCTACACGCTGCTGCACCAGAACCTGGCCGAGGACATCCGCGGCCGCGTGTTCGCCGCGATGAACACCATCATGAGGACTTGCCTGCTGATATCGATGGGCGTGTTCGCGTTGATACAGGCCCTGTTTCACAAGTGGATCCCATGGAGCTCCACGAACCACGTCCACAAGTTGGTCAACTTCGGCTTATTCCACAAGAGCTTCTACCCGGCGATGCTGGCGTTGATGATCGGCGCCCTGGTCGTCATCATCGGCGGCTTCTCTTTCATCAGGACGCTTCATCAGTTTTTCAGGGACAACCACGGAGGTGGACAGGTTGAAGAGGCTGGAGCTTCCACCTGAGGATGCGGCCCTGAGGGCGCTGGTCGCTGGCGAAGAGGTCGAGCTGTTCGGGGAGGTGCTCACCATGCGCGACGCCGCGCTCAAGCGCCTCGCCGCACTGCTCCAGGCCGGCGAGGCGCCGCCTTTCGACGTCTCGGGCCAGCTGGTGTTCTACGCGGGGCCGACCCCTGCGGCCGGTGACCGCGCGGTGGGAGCAATAGGCCCCACGACGTCGGCGCGCATGGACAGCTACCTGGAGATGCTCTTCCGGCAAGGCGTCCGATCGACCCTGGGCAAGGGCCCCAGGTCGCCCGAGGCGCGTGAGCTCCACCAGAAGTATCAGGCGGTTTACCTGGCGGCCGTGGGTGGGGTCGCCGCGCTGTTCGGCTCACGGGTGACGAGCGTCGAGTTGCTGGCCTGGGAGGATCTGGGCCCCGAGGCGGTCCGCCGGGTGCGGCTCCAGGGGCTTCCCGCCGTAGTGGCCATCGACGCCCGCGGCACCGACCACCTGGCGGCGCAGTACAGAACTCATGGACAGCGCGGCGCCTGAAAACCTAGACTTGGTGCAGCGGCCGAAGAGATCCCGGAGGAACCATTGGACAGCATAGAGAACGGGCCCATGAGAGCCCCCAAGAGCTGGAGCGGGACGTTCATCAGCTTCGAGGGCTGCGAGGGCTGCGGCAAGACGACGCAGGCGAGGATGCTCGCCGACTTCCTGCTGGACAAGGGCAGGGACGTGGTCCTCTGCCACCAGCCCGGGGGAACCAGGCTGGGCGCGCGCATAAGGGAGATACTGCTCGACCCCGAGTGCGCCGAGATGGTGCCGATCGCCGAGGCCCTGCTGTTTGCCGCCGACCGGGTGCAGCAGGTCAATGAGGTGATCCTGCCNNTACCAGGGCGTGGGGCGCGGCTGCGGGCTCGAGGCGGTGAAGAACCTCAACGACTGGGCCTGCGGCAACATCGAACCCGATCTCACGTTCTTCCTCGACCTCAACGTCCGGGAAGGGCTCAAGAGGGCGGCCGGGCCCGACGGCCACGACAGGATAGAGGCCGAGTCGGTGCTCTTCCACGAGAACGTGCGTCACGCCTACGACATGCTGATAAGGATCTTCTCGCACCGCTACCAGGTCGTCGACGCCAGCGGCTCGCCCGAGGGCGTGCACGCGCGGATCGTCGACCTGGCCAGGTCCATCTGACGGGAGTTTTACAACGATGCTCTGGGACAACGTCGTCGGCCACAAGGCCGTCTGCTCCGCGCTCGCCAGCGCGGTGGAACGCGACCGGGTCAATCACGCCTACCTGTTCACCGGGCCGTCCGCGGTAGGCAAGTTCATCGTGGCAAAAACCCTGGCGGCCTCGCTCCTCTGCCCGCACGGCGGCTGCGGGGAGTGCAATACATGTCGCAGGGTGATGGAGGAGAAGCATCCCGACCTGATGGTGGTGCGCCCGGCGGGAAAGAACATCCCGGTAGAGACCATCCGCGCGCTGCGGATGGACGCGTTCAAGAAGCCTTTGGAGTCCGCGCGAAAGGTCTACATCATCAAGAGCGCCGACCGTATGTGGGAGGAGGGCGCCTCGACCCTGCTCAAGGTGCTCGAGGAGCCGCCGGGGGATGTCGTCTTCATACTGGTGAGCGCCAGCCCCGGGGCCGTGCTGCCGACCATCCGCTCGCGCTGCCAGGAGATCACCTTCTCTCACATCCCGCTCGACGAGCTCAAGACGTACCTGCTCGAGCACAAGGACGTGGCGCCGGAGAGGGCGGACCTGATCGTCAGGCTGACCGGGGGCGTGCTCGGCAGGGCGCTGGACTGGTGCGACGAGCCCTGGAGGCTCGCCAGGCGCGACAACGTCATCAAGACCGCCCGCGCCTTGCGGCGAGCGGACCTCAACCAGGCGCTGACGCTGGCGGGCGAGCTGCACCGCGACGTGCGCGCTCCGCTCGATGAGATCGCTGCGGCCTACCTGGAGCGGAAGCGATCCCTTGCCGACGGCACGCTCGACGACGCGACGCTGAAACGCATCGGCAAGGACGTGGACGACGAGTGCAAGCGCGAGCAGATCAAAGAGGAGATGAAGGGCGTCAAGGAGATCTTCTCCACTTTGGCCTGGTGGTATCGTGATATCCTGATATACGGTGAGGGCGCCGGAGGCGCCCTCCTGGTCAANNTGCAGGAGGCGCTGTATGCCTAAGACGGTGGGCGTTTCTTTCCGCACGGGCGGCAAGGTGTACCTGTACGACCCGGAGGGCATGGGCCTGGTGCCCGGTGACGAGGTCGTCGTCCCGGCGGCGAAGGGTGTCGGCTACGGGCGCGTCGTCACAGCCATCAGGGAGGTGCCGGCGGAGGATCTCGAGGAGCCTCTGAAGAAGGTCATGCGCCGGGCCAGCGCCCTGGACAAGGAGCGCCAGAGAGAGAACACGGAGAAGAAGGAAGAGGCCTACCGCACCGCGCGCAGGATGATCCAGAAGCACGGGCTTCCGATGAAGCTGGTGGACGTGGATTATGTGTTCGACGGCTCGAGCATCGTCTTCTACTTCACGGCCGAGGGCCGGGTCGACTTCCGCGATCTGGTGAAGGACCTGGCCTCCACCCTGAAGGCGCGCATCGAGCTGCGCCAGGTGGGGGTGCGCGACGAGGCCAAGATGGTGGGGGGGCTCGGACCGTGCGGGCGCGACCTCTGCTGCAGCCTGTTCCTCTCCGACTTCAACCCGGTCTCCATAAAGATGGCCAAGGAGCAGGACCTGCCGCTCAACCCCGCCAAGATAAGCGGCATCTGCGGTCGCCTGATGTGCTGCCTCAAGTATGAGGTGGCGGCCTACGAGGAGTTCAACCAGCGTGCCCCCGCCATGGGCAGCGAGGTCGACACCGAGCACGGGACCGGCAGGGTCGTGGGCTACCACGTCCCCAGGGGCCTGGTGGTGGTGGAGGTGGAGAACGGTAAGCGCGTCGACGTGCCGCTCGACGACCTCAAGCCGCGCAAGGACCACCGCAGCCGCCGGCGAAGGCGATGAGGTGATGGCGCCTCCAGGCTTTGTCCTCGGCCATGACCGTTCGCGTTTATTCGTGTTACTATGATTCCTCCGGCTGCCCCCGGTTTGTCCTCGGGCGGTTCTGTATTCCCGGAAAAGACGAAAGGTTCTTGATTTGTTCGAGATGAGGGTCCACGGACTCGGCGGACAGGGCGCCGTCACGCTGGTGACCTGGCTCGCCCGCGCGGGTTACGACCAGGGCAAGCACGTGCAGGCGTTCCCGTTCTTCGGGGCGGAGCGGCGCGGGGCGCCGGTTAAGGCCTTCGTGCGGATCGACGACGAGCCNNGGGATCGCGATCGCCGAGGGGATAAAGCCGGAAGGACAGATGCTGGTCAGCGCCGGCGCCGAGCTCGCCGAGAGGCTGGCCATCAGGTTCTCGCGGGAGATCTACTACATCGACGCTGTCAGCATCGCGATAGACCTGGGGCTGGAGGTCGACGGNNTGGGCGAGGTGCTGCGCGTGGTGAGGGAAGTCGCCTCCAAGCGAGGCAATGTCGAGGCGTACGAGAAGGCTGCCACGGGCGGCTTCGAAGGGATACAACTGGCGGGCGCGCACCAAGCGACGGTGATGTGAGCGGCCGCGGGCACGGTGACGGCATGGGCGAGAAAAAAGAAGAGGTCGGATATATAACTTCGCTGTCGAGGCCGGTCAAGGGCTGCGCCGGCGACACCGGCGAGTGGCGCGTGTTCCGTCCGGTCAAAGAGGACGAGAAGTGCAACGACTGCCTGCTGTGCTGGGTCTACTGCCCTGAAGCCTGCATCGCCAAGTCGACGCTGGAGATCGACTACCAGTACTGCAAGGGCTGCGGCATCTGCGCGGTGGAGTGCCCCACGGCCGCCATAACCATGGTCAAGGAAGTCAAGACGGTCAAGGAGGAGAAGCGATGAGGGTCCTGGAGACAGGCAACCATCTCGTCGCGCTGGCGGCGGAGGCATCGGCCGTGGAGGTCGTCCCCGCCTATCCGATCACGCCGCAGACTCAGATCATCGAGATGATCGCGGACCTCATCGCGGAAGGGAAGATGGACGCCGAATACATACCGGTGGAGTCGGAGCACAGCGCCTGCGCGGCGCTGGTCTCGGCCTCGCTGACCGGCGCGCGTGCCTTCTCCGCGACCAGCTCGCACGGGCTGGCGTACATGCACGAGATGCTCCACTACGCCGCGGGCATCCGCGTGCCCGTGGTGATGGCCAACGTCAACCGCGCGCTGGGCCCGGGCTGGAACATCTGGTGCGACCACCAGGACTCGATAAGCCAGCGCGACACAGGCTGGCTCCAGGTCTACGTCGCCAGCCACCAGGAGGCCGTCGACACCGTCATCCAGGCGTTCCGGATAACCGAGGACACCAGGGTGCTGCTGCCGCTGATGATGAACCTCGACGCTTTCGTCATCTCCCACACCTACATGGACGCGGAGGTGCCCTCGAGAGCCGAGGTGGCGTCCTACCTGCCGCCGTACCGGCCGCTCTGGAGGCTCGACCCCCGCAAGCCGGTCACGCACGGCTCGGTGGTGTATCCGGTGGATTTCAGCGAGACTCGACAGTCCATGCAGATCGGACACGAGAACGCCCGCGACGTGGCGCGGATCGCGGCCGAGGAGTTCCGCGACAGGTTCGGGCGCTGGCACGGCGACCTCGTAGAGCCCTACAGGCTGGACGACGCCCGCTTCGTCATAGTGGCGATGGGGAGCCTGGCCGCCGAGGGCAGGGTGGCTGTCGACTCCATGCGTCGCCAGGGCCTGGAAGTGGGGCTTCTGCGGGTGCGGTTCTTCCGGCCGTTCCCCAACGACGAGATCAGAGAACTGCTCGCGGGAAGGGAGGGCCTGCTGGTCATCGATCGCGATTACTCCTACGGAAACCAGGGTGCTCTGTTCACCGAGGTCAAGGGAGCGCTATACGGCCGCTCCGACGTGGCGGCTCACAACCTCATCGTGGGCATCGGCGGCCGCGACGTCACCTTCGAGAAGATTGAAGAGATGACGAGAAGAACGTGGAACGACGAGGTGCCCGAGGTGATCTGGGGTGACTCTCAGGTCAGCTCCGGACACGAGGTGACGCGAGAGATACTGTGCGAGTTCTCCGAGCTGTTCGACGGTCAGCCGACAGGACTCGTGGAAGGCCTGGACACTGATGGTTAGATTCAAAGACCTGCCCGAGGAAGAACTGTTCCTGGCCGGCAGCACGGCCTGCCAGGGTTGCCCTTCGAGCCTGGCGCTGCGACTCGCGTTCAAGGCCCTGGGGAAGAACACGATACTGATCGTGGTCGCGTCCTGCACCTCCGTGCTGCAGGGCTCGTACCCGTTTTCTTCGATCAACCTGCCGCTCATGAACGTCGCCTTCGCCACCGGCGGGGCCAGCGCGTCGGGCGTCGTCGCGGGCATCAAGGCGCTCAAGAAGCGGGGCGAGATAGACGAGGAGCCGAACGTCCTGGTGTGGGCCGGCGACGGCGGCACCTACGACATCGGCATACAGTCCCTGTCCGGAGCGGCCGAGCGCGAGACCGACTTCATCTACGTCTGCTACAACAACGAGATGTACTCCAACACCGGGACGCAGCGCAGCGGCGCGACGCCCCTGGGCGCGTGGACCACCACCACCCCGGGAGGGAAATCCCAGCATCGCAAGGACATCTCGCAGATAATGATCGCCCACCGCATCCCCTACGTGGCGACGGGTTCGCTTGCCTACCCGCTCGACTTTTACCAGAAGATACAGAAGGCCGCGAGCATCAGGGGCACCAAGTACATAGAACTGATGGCCCCGTGCCCGCCCGGGTGGAAGTTCCCCTCCAGCCAGATGATCGAGGTCAGCCGCATGGCGGTGCAGAGCGGGATGTGGCTGCTGTATGAGCACGAGGAGGGCGAGACGCGATTCACCGCGGCGACCAAGCGCATGATAGAGGGCAAGGTCAAGAAGAAGCCGGTCAAGGAGTACCTGGAGATCCAGGGCAGGTTCCGACAGATACTGTCGTCCCCTGAAGGGCAGGAGGCCGAGGACCTGCTGGAGGAAGAGGTCTCGGAGTCCATCCGCCGCCTCCAGGGCTGGGTGCCCGAGTACATCTGAGAAGAAAAATCTGCTAGTCTCTTCCTGGAAGCCGGTGTAGCTCAGTCGGTAGAGCGGCTCACTCGTAATGAGCAGGTCCGCGGTTCGAATCCGCGCGCCGGCTCCAGCCCCAGTCGATTTTCACTACCGGGATTGGATGCGTGCGTTAAGCCCGCTTCCTGATTTCACTATCGATCGTTAACCTCAAGCAGATTCTAGCCATCAGGTTGTTCAGCCCTTTGGCGCGCGGATTCGAACCCAGGGGGGCCGGGGAGCCCCAGTTAAGACAGACTTCCGAGACTCAGACTCGGCCACGTGATCAAACCGCTACGTGCAGTGAACTCATTCTCCGGCGGGTGTTCTTCCCTCCAAAGTAAAATGCACCACAGGTGCCTGGTACCAGTGGTGCATTTCCACATGACGATTCTCCGCTACAACGAATGGCCCGCGATGTTGCCCGGGCAGGACACGCTCGGCGGGCTGGTCCCGGTCCCACCGCTGAGCGAGTAAGTCCCCGGCGAAGGGCTCGCCGCGCACGTCGGGTCGCGCTTCAGCCAGGTGGTCCCCAGAACAGTCGCGCAAGCCTCGTTTCCAGGCCATGCATCGTAGTAACCATCGTAACAGGTGATCGCGCTGTCGATCGTTCTCAAGTTGGACTGACAGGTCCTTCTCTTTCCGTTATTTGAGGCGGCCAAGAAGACCGGGACAGCTATTGCAACAAGGATTGCGATAATAAGAATGACTATCATGAGCTCGATAAGAGTAAAACCCGCTTGGGTGCCGCGAAGCTTTATCATCCGACTCACCCCCTTTCGGCACATATGAAGTATAGACCCTTTTTCTCATTATCGGTCACTTTTCAAGCATTGATGACAGAGTAAGCACCAGTATTCCGCGCTTGCTCAAGATTCCCGGTCTGATGCCGAAGAATAACAGAGCGGGTGGTAGCAGACGGACGCGTTCATGAGGTCGCGCCCGATTAGTCCTGCCGCGACGGTGGTATGCGAACTCAAAACGACGAAAATCACGCTCCCGGGCCCGATGCCCAGGGCGCCTGGACCCCTGGGACCGGGCCTGCGCTGGACCAGAGAGGCCTCGAGCTACACGAGACGATGACAAGCCTGGTGCGCCTGGAGAGCCTGTACGCGGCTCTGATGAAGGCGAGCGAGGCCACAGTCAGGATCAAGGAGCTCGACAAGCTGTATGAGAGGGTCTGCCAGGTGCTGGTGGAGGAGGGGCTTGCCAGCATGGCCTGGGTGGGGACGGTGACCCCCGGGACGCAGGTCGTGGAGGCCGCCGCCTGGTGGGGCAACGACGACGGGTTCCTCCAGGTCACCAGGCACTCCGCGCTGGAGATTCCCGCCGGCCTGGGGCCGCCCGGGATCGCCGCCCGCATGGGCCGCACCGACATCTGCAGCGACCTTCGCAGCGAGCCGAGGATGCTGCCGTGGCGCACCGAGGCGACAAAGCGCGGCTACGTCTCATGCGCTTCCGTTCCTCTCTGGCTGGGTGACCAGGTCACGGGAACGCTGACGCTGTACGCGCCCGAACCCGAAGCCTTCGACAGCCGCCTGGTCAAGATGCTGGAGTCGCTGGCCGAGGACATCTCTTTTTCCATCGATTCCATAGAGCAGGAGAACCGCAGGCGGAGGGCCGAGGTGTCCCTGCGCCGCAGTGAAGAATACTACCGCACGCTCATCGAGAACGCCCAGGACATCACCGCCGTCATCGACTCCAAGGGGAGCATCACCTACGTGAGTCCGTCCGTGGAGCGCGTCCTGGGGTACACGAGGGCGGAGCTTCGGGAGAAGAACGTCTTCCAGTTCCTCCATCCCGAGGACGTGGAGAGGCTGGTGGCTGCGCACGCCGAGGTCATCAACAGTCCGGGGCTGCGGAGGCAGGAGGAGGCCAGGTTCCGCCACAAGAACGGCTTCTACCTCGTCCTCGACCTGGCGGGCCGGAGCTTCCGGGATGAGGCCGGGGAGTTCAGCATCGTAGTCAACGCGCGTGACATCACCGAGAGGAAGGCCGTCGCGGAGGCCCAGCGAAACGACCGCGACTTCATCTCCGCCGTCCTCGACACCGCCTCGGCGCTGGTGGTCGTCTACGACAGCGATGGCCGCATCCTGCTGTTCAACAGCGCCTGCGAGCAACTGACCGGCTTCAGCTTCGACGAGGTCAGGGGAAGGACGCCGGCGCAGTTTCTCATCCCGTCGGAGGAGTTCACGGTGATGTACAGGTCTTTCCAGCTCTTCCTTGCCGGGGACGTGAAAGAGCGGACCGTCGAGGGCCACTGGGTGACGCGCCACGGCGCGCGTCGTCTCATCTCCTGGTCCAACACCCTGCTGCCGGGAGGCGACGGGTCGGCGAGCCTGGTCATATCAACAGGCATCGACGTGACGGAGCACAGGCAGGCGGAGAGCGATCTCAAGAAGTCTGAGGAGCAGTACCGCACCATATTCGAGTCCACCGGCACGGCGATGTGCATCATCGACCAGGAGTGCAAGATCGAGTTCCTCAACGTGGAGTTCGAGCGGATGACCGGTTGGGGGGCCGAGGAGATAGAGGGAACCAGGCAGTTCACGGACTTCATCGTCGAGGAGGACGTGACCGGATTCATGTCCTATCACCGCGAGACTCGGCGCGGCGTTCGCAGGCTGCCGATCCACTTCGAGTGCCGGATAATCGACAAGGCGGGNNCACTTCCTGACGGTCGCATCCCACGAGCTCCGGCATCCCATCACCATAGTGAAGGGCTACGCCAACACCTTGAGCGGCTACATTGACGAGCTTCCCAGGGAGCACGTGCTCGAGATACTCGAGGACATCGACGCGTCCACCGACCGCCTGACCCACTACGTGGAAGAGCTGATGGACGTCTCGCGCGTGGAGGAGGGCCGCTTCCCTGTATGCACCCAGCTCGCCGACAGCGAGAAGCTCATCCAGACGGCCTTCGACGACATGCAGGTGATGGGTATAGTCAACCCGTTCTCCAGCACCGTGGGGCCGGGGGCGTCGCACATCGACGTCGACCCCGAGAAGTTCGTCCAGCTGCTGGTGATCCTGGTCGAGAACGCCGTGAAGTTCTCACCCGAGGAATCCCCCGTCGAGGTCATCGTGCAGCGCAGCGGACAGTGGATCGAGGGCATGGTCCTGGACCGGGGCATGGGCATCAGCGAGGAAGACAGGCCCAAGGTGTTCGACCGCTTCTACCAGGTCGAGGACACCATGCACCACTCGACGCCGGGCATGGGGCTCGGCCTCTACATAGCCCGCGAGATAGTGGGCGCTCACGGCGGGACCATCGCCTGCGAGCCGCGCGAGGGCGGCGGGTCCATCTTCCGCTTCAAGCTACCGGCCGCAAAGCAGAACGCCTAGCGGCCGCCGGGTTTTCCGCAGGTGCCCCTTTTTCCGCGTGCTATAGTAATGCGGTCGAATCCCCTCAGGCAGGAGGCGCGCGTGAGGTCGCTCAGAATGACGAGGAACATAGTGGTGTGTTCGTGTTTCCTTCTGCTCCTGGCGCTGCTGGCCGGAGGATGTCTCACCGGCTCCGGCGAGTCTGCGGATATCCCCTCGCTCTCCGCTCTGTGGAAGTCGGCCGCGGCCGGGTGCGCTTCCGCCGGCGGCCTGGTATCCGTTTCCGCGGCGGGGGACGTCAACTTCGGTGACGGCGTCACGCCTTCACTTTCTTCGGGCGGCATGTCTTATCCGTTCTCGGGCGTCAGCCCGGCGTTCGAGTCCACGGACCTTTCCTTCGTGAACCTGGAGTGCTGCATATCGTCGACCGGATCCCCTGTTTCCGGCAAGGAGTTCACCTTCGAGGGCCCGGCGGACTCCGCAGAGGCGCTGAGCATCGGCGGCGTCAAGGTCGTCTCGCTGGCGAACAACCACTCCAAGGATTACGGCACGGCCGCGTTGGTCGAGACGTTCGGACACCTCAAGCAGAACGGTGTCGCCTACTGCGGCGCCGGGCGCGACTCCAGCGAGGCCTACTCGCCGGCGGTGCTGGACGCGCACGGCAGGAAGGTCGCCTTCCTGGCTTTCACCGCCGTGATACCGGACGGCTGGCCGGCGACGGCGACGACCCCCGGCACCGCGATCACCTGGGACCACAAGAAGGTGGCCCAGTCGATCAGGAACGCGCGCTCCAAGGCCGACTACGTGATCGCCTCTTTCCACTGGGGCATCGAGCTCGCCACCTCTCCGAACTCCGAGCAGCGCGACCTCGCCCACCTGGCGGTCGACAGCGGGGCGGACCTGGTGCTGGGGCAACATCCGCACGTCGTGCAGGGGTTCGAGCTCTACAAGAACAGGCTGATCGCCTACAGCCTGGGGAACTTCGTCTTCAGCCCGCCGGACGTGGAGTCGTCCCGCAGCGTGATGCTGATGACCCTGATGGGCCCGGGCGGTCTGGTCGAGGCGAAGGTGGTGCCGGCAGTGATCAGCGGTTGCAGGCCGGTCATCCTCAACGGGTCCGCCGCCGACGCGTGGGCCGGGACCATAGCCGCTTACAGCAAGGCGCTCGGCACCACGATGAACGTGGCCGGCGGCCGCGGGTACATCAGCGGGGGTGCCTCTCAGAAGCTCTAGGGAGACGGCCGCCGCGAAGGAAGCACAGCGCCTTCTCGGAAAAAGTTCCCGGATATGTGAAGGACGATGAACGATGCACGAGCATGGCGGCAACCTGTCAGGCAAGGCGGTCTCGACGATAGCCGGATACGGCATGCTCAAGGGTGGAGAGCGGGTCCTGGTGAGCGTCTCGGGGGGTCCCGATTCGGTTGCGCTCCTGCACTTCCTCTCTCAGATAGCCAAAGGCATGGGCCTGACGCTTGCCGTGTTCCATGCCGACCACATGCTCAGGGGGGACGAATCCGCGGGCGACGCCGAGTTCGTGCACGAGATGGCCGAAGGACTGGGCCTTCCCTCCCGTAGCGTCAAGATCGACGTGAAGAAGGAGATCGAGGAGACCGGGCGCTCGCCGCAGGATGCGGCCAGGGCGCGCAGGCTCGAGGCGCTGCTCGATTACGCCGACGAGTGGGAGGCGGACCGCGTCGCGGTGGGGCACACGGCCGATGACCAGGTGGAGACGTTCCTG
>PMJJ01000055.1:0-14593 GCA_003157385.1 Actinomycetota bacterium
GTGATGTCCTCTATCGCCAGGAGTATCATCTGGGTGGCGCCCGTTTCACTTTGAATGCGCCTGGCGTTTATCAACATGGTCTTCTGCCCGATAGTCGGGAAGTCGTGCTCGACCTCGAAGTCCTCGATACTCGTGCTCTTCGGAAGCACCTCTACGAGCAGTTCCCTGAGCCTGGGGATTTCCCACTGGCCGTTGCCGAGGTCGAACAACAGAATGTTTTCGGACATTTCCGGCGTTACGTCGAAAGTGCTGTAGAAAGAGCGGTTGGCGGATATCACCCTGAATTTGTCGTCCAGCACCACCAGGGGTTCTCTACCGGTGTTGATGATGTCTTGCGCGTACTTCACAGCATCCCGCAACTTATCCTCGAGGCGCTTGTGCTCGGTGATGTCGCGCACCGAGGCCTTAACCACTGTCTCACCACCGATCTCCATCCTGGTGAGCAGCACCGTGGCGGGGAACTCCTCGCCACCGAGCCGCCGGTGTGTCCACTCGAACAGGAAAGAGCCGTCCCGCAGCGCTTTATCTATCATCTCCCTGGCCTTATCGGCGGACGATTGCCCGTCCGGCTGGAGGTCAGGGGACAGGTCCCATGAACCGAACGAGGTGAATTCGCTCTCGTCTTTCGCCCCGAACATCTCCAGGGCCGCGGGGTTGCAGGAGGTGAACGTCCACGAAGGAGGGGCCAGCGTCATCAGGGCATCCCGCGAGGATTCGAAGAGCGTATGGTACTTTTCCTCGCTCTGGTGCAAGGTCTCCTCGACCGCCTTGCGCTCGGTGATGTCCTCTATNNCTCTATCGCCAGAAGTATCATCTGGGTGGCGCCCGTTTCACTTTGAATGCGCCTGGCGTTCATCAACATGGTCTTCTGTCCTATATCCGGGAAGTCGTGCTCGACCTCGAAGTCCTCGATAGTCGTGCTCTTCGGAAGCACTTTTTCGAGCAGTTCCCTGAGCTTGGGGATTTCCCACTGGCCATCGCCGAGATCGAACAACAGAGTGTTTTCAGACATTTCCGTAGTAACCTTGAAAGTGCTGTAGAAAGACCGGTTGGCGGATATCACCCTGAACTTGTCGTCCAGCACCACCAGGGGTTCTCTAACAGTGCTGACGATGTTTTGCGCGTACTCTGAAGTGTTCTTCAACTTGTCCTCGACGCGCTTGCGCTCGGTGATGTCCCAGAAGATGCCAATCAGCCCGGTGATGTTTCCATCCCCGTCCCTCAATGGGGTCTTGACCATGTGAACGCGGAACTCCTCGCCACCCTGTGTATAGGCCTCTTCGACTTCCAGGGTCTCGCCGGACTGGAGGACCTGCCTGTCGTCGGTAGTGTACCCGTCGGCAAGCTCCCGTGAATACAAATCGTAGACGGTCTTGCCGATCAACTCATCCGACAACTCGAAGTCGGCGGCAAAGTTCCTGTTGGCGAAGACGAACCTCAGGTCCATGTCCTTAACGAATACCTTCTGGGGGAGAGTATTGAGAAGCGCCTGGGACCAGAGCTCCCTATCCTTCGGCCCCCGGTCGCGCTCGGTTGTATCAACAACGACGCCGCAGATTCCCAGGGGATCGCCGTCGCCGTCTCTCAGCAGTGCCGCCGTGTTAACGCAGCGCAGGCGCCTTCCGCCCTTCGCGAGATAACTTCCTTCAACGCTTACCTGCCGGCCATCTGTAACTTCCACGAGGGCGGCCATCAAGGCCGGGAGGTCTTCGGCTGGGATGAAGTCGGAGGGGCCCATCGCGACCAGCTCCTCGTCGCTGTACCCGAGGCTCTGGAGCAAGGCTCTGTTCCACCAGACCAGGCGACCCTCCATGTCGGTGACATAGAATAAGTTGGGCATGTCATCGATAATGCCTCTAAGCAAGGCTGTGTCTTCCAGAACGGAATTCAGGTTGGTGCGCCTTGGTGGAAACACGTTGCCTTGTTCTTCTTTGTTCTCCATACCTTCCCCAAGATAGAAATATGCAGACAGAACAAGCTGAGTAACCGCCACTATTAATAATACACCCTAAATGGGCTTAAAGCGGAATAATTCGACTCGCTGAACGAGGAAGAGAGCGAACTCATCACGATGTCACACCTCGAGGACTTCCCTGGCGATATTCTCCTCGAAATACGTGCCGCCCGTGGTCTTCTCCCGCACGGTCAGCGTCACCAAGTGCCTGTTGAGGCCGTCCTTGTACTCGTGGGCTTCGGAGTCCAACAGGTTCCCCCGGTCCCACCAGCCGGCTTTGAAAGTCTCGAAGTCGCCCGAGTTCGTCCCGTCGCCGTAGTCGAAGGCGAACTCCGCGTCCTGCTTGCTGAACCGGTGCGGGATGAACAGGCCGTGGCCGTCGACGATGTTCACGTCGAAAGAAGGGTTGAGTGCGTGGTTGATACCGGGGCTCTCGGGACCGACGACTGTGCCGTAGTCGAGCTTGCCGTCCTCGGTCACTTTCACGATCCTGGTCGTGCCCTTGTCCTGCCCCGCCGGCCCGTTGGACCCGGCCACCGTCGCCTCGGTCAGTTTCACCTCAGTGGTGCCGATCGGCTCGAAGCCGATGTCGTCGAAGTTCCAGATGAACGGCGGGGTTGGCATGTGCCCCAGTAGCAGCTCCGCGCTGTGTGAATGCCCGGCAAATGCCGCGAGCACTTCCGCGTGCCCCGCAAGGCAGGCCGCGATGTCGGCGCAGTCCGCCTTGGAGGGCAGACCGGCCGCCAGGAGCGGTCTCACGAAATTCCACTCGAAGCCGCCAACGTGCTCCGGCCTGATGAGCCTGTTGGTCAGGGCGTGGTGCGACAGAACGGCGACCGGCTCGCCGCCGCTCCAGCCACCGAGGTGGTCGAGGAGCCAGGTCTTGGTCCCGGGGTGGAAGACCCCGCGGCCGTCGGAGCCGCAGCCGTTGGGCGCGGCTTGCCTGCTGACCAGGTCGAGCCCCAGGAAGTGTAGCCCCTCGACGTCGAACGAGTAGTTATTGATGGGAGTGCCCGCCACCGCGCCCGGGTCCCGGGTCCATTTCGAGATCACCGGGGATGCCGCGAGCGACGCGAACGTGTCCTCGAAGATCGCGTTGAAGACTTCACTTCCCAACGGGCCGGCGGCTTCCGACCCGCTCGCGTACGGCCAGGCGTCGTGGTTCCCGAAGAGCGGTATGCATGGCACAGCCAGCCCGTCCAGGACCTTCTTAGCCTTGCGGAACTCGGACTCCTCGGCGGAGTCGGTGATGTCCCCGTTGACCGCGACGAACTTGATCGGATACTCCCCGTCCTTGTTGTCGTTGATCCAGTCGACGGTGTTACACAGCCGCTCGGTCAGGAAGCAGTCCTGGCCGGTGGCGCCGTCGGCGTACCCCTCACCGCCGTATACGGGGTAGTAGCAGCCGATGTGGGTGTCGTTGATCAGCGCGAAGGACCATGCGTCAGCCATGTGGAGCCCCCTTCTCGATGTTGCCACATCCGATCCCCCCGGTGGATAGACCTTCACAGAGCCAGCCTGCTGCAGTTAGGATAACGCTTGCACTGTCCCGATGCATCAAGGTGTCAGGTACCGTGCTGCGTCTTGAGACGGCTGATCGAGTAATTGACATGAGTGACTCAGAATCATACGGCCTGATAGATTGCATGTTCGCCGGGCTGCCACGGCAGTGCGGGGCGTTTCTGCTCGCCGGAGAGACTAACCTTCTCATCGACTCCGGTCCATCGGTGACGGTGGACACCGTGCTTCGTGGGATGGAGGCCCGCGGCGTCGGTCCCGAAGACCTCGACTACATCGTGCTGACTCACTTCCACCTGGACCACGCCGGCGGTGCGTCGGTGCTGCTGGAGAAATGCCCGAACGCGCGGATCGTCGTGGACGGGCGCAGCGCGAAGTACCTGGCCGACCCCGAGAGGCTCATCAGCAGCGCGGCGAAGTCGCTCGGCGAGATCGCGTCTCACTACGGCACCATGCTGCCGGTGCCCGGCGAGCGCATCGTCCCGATCGCCGACGGCTTCCAGATGGACCTGGGCTCCGGTCGCACCATCACCGCTTACCACGCGCCCGGCCACTCGGGAGGGCATTACGCGTTCCTCGCTCTCCCCGACCGGCTCCTCTACTGCGGAGACTCGCTCGGCCACTACGTCGAGGAGCGCGATTACATCTACCCCGCCACGCCCACACCGGAGTTCGACCTCGACAAGTCGATCGCCAGCGCCAGGCGCCTTCTCGAACTGGAGCCCGAGTTGCTCCTCTTCCCCCACTTCGGCACGTCGCGCGACGCGGCGGCAGTCGTGGCGCAGTTCGAACGGCAGGTGCGCCGCTCGGTGGAGCTCGCCGAGGGCATCGCTCCCGGGGAACACACGGCCGAGAAGCTCGGAGCACTGCTGTTCGAGGATGTCCCGGGGCTTACGGATGCCGAAGCGCCGGTGATCAGGGGAATCCTCGACGTCAACGCTGCCGGGGTGCTCCACTACCTGGGCCGGCGGGACGCGACGACGAGTTAGCCTATCAGGCCTCATTGACATCTTCATCGAAAGGCACTATAATTCGAAATACTTCGAAATATCGAAGGGGTGAAAGGTGAAGTACGACCCGGTCGAAATATTCAAAGCGCTGTCGAACCCGAGCCGGCTCGAGATCCTGAAGTTCATCTACGAGTCCGGGTTCACCGGGACCCTGGAGGGCGGGAGCATGTGCTGCGAGCAGTGCAGTTGCATGGGCGACGTCGTCGGGAAGTTCAACCTCGCCCCCTCCACCATCTCGCACCACGCCAAAGAGCTGGTGCGATGCGGCCTGGTCAGGATGGAGCGGGACGGGCAATACATGCGCCTGCTGCCGAACCCGGAGGCTCTCGAGGCCGCGGCGGAATTCATGGACAAGGTAGTGGACAGCACCAAGGGCAAGTGATCTTTTCCGATGAGAATCCGAATGATTAGAACCGTAGAAACGTCGGGGCTTCAGTTTCCCGGCGGCGATCGCAAGGAAGGGGGGGTCACGTTGAAGAAGCATATGGTTCCGCGTTGTGCCCACTGCAGCGAGGGCTGCTTAATCCGGTCCCGGGTATGACGTGAAACTACCCGCACTTCGAAATCAAGGGCCCGGCTTCGGCCGGACCCTTGTCTTTTTTGAGGCCAGGCGCACTAACGCCTTTGTGACAGCGCGCTCTCTGCCTTGGTCGTGAGGTCCGCGGTGTCCGCCCCGCTTATCGCGAGGACGCGAGGCACCGTCCCGGCCTTCGCGTACAGCACACCGAGCAGAAGATGTATCGGCTCGAGTGGGGGGGCGACGCGCCTGGCTTCGAGATCGGCTCCGCGCCGCAACGCGAGCTTGGCCGACTGNNTCGAGGCCTGCCGACTCCAGTATCTCCCGCGCGTCGGTCCCATCCTGGCGCGAGAGGGCGAGTAGTATGTGCTCAGCCTCGACTTTGCGCGAGCCTCCAGCCCGCGCCTCGTCCTTGGCCAGCATGACCGTGGTGTGGAACTCCGTGATGTTCTTGCTACGCATTTCGTCTCCTCAGCTCCACGCCCGCGGCGGCCAGCCGCCTGGCGTGTTTCTTGTGTACAGCCTGGCGTGTCACGTCCAGGGCCTCGGCCACCTGCGACCAGCTCCAGCCCTCACGCATCGCGCGCTCCACCTGGGCATCCTCCAGCCTGTCCGCCAGGCGCCGCAGGGCGACCACCGCGGCAAGGCCGTCGGCCGCGTCCTTTACCTTTGGTAGCTTGATCTCGGTCTCTTTCATGTAAGCAACTTTAGTTGACTAAGGCGGATTTGTCAACCTCGGTTGCTAACGCACCACCCGGTGCCTGGCACCGATGGTGCGTCTTGGCGAATTGATGCCGGCGGGACGCCGGCGCTACAACATAAAGAAAGCCCACCAGGTGGGCTTGAGACGCGGCTCGTTGTCTGCCTCAGGCGGCGGGCCTGAGGCTCCCGAGCTGGTGCTCGAGATACCGCAGCAGCATGTGCCCCGAAGCCGGGTTGGTGGCAAGCGGCACGTTGTGTACGTCGCACACCCGCAGAAGGGCGCTGATGTCGGGCTCGTGGGGTTGGGCGGTCAGCGCGTCCCTGAAGAAGATGACCATGTCTATCTCTCCGCTCGCGATGAGCCCTCCGATCTGGAGATCACCGCCGTCCGGTCCCGCCAGCATGAGCTTGACCTGCATCCCCGTATTGTCGGCGATCATCGATCCTGTCGCCCCGGTCGCCACCAGGACGCACTGGCTCAATGTCTCGATGTGCTGGCTCGCGAACATCACGATGTCCACCTTCTTGGCATCATGGGCAATCAGAGCCACCACGCTGTCCGGCCTCCGCTTGCTCCGTCTCGGACTTGTTATCGTCTTGTGTTCCATCGTTCACCTCCTCTCTTCGACGCAAGCATAACCGGGCCAGGTGAAGTTCGGGTTACCGGAAGGTTGCGGAAAAGCCAATTTTGCCCGCGAGGTAATCTTTCCGCGATCCACTGCGGGAAAAACCCATATCATCGTCGAGGAGGCCTGGCTGCCAGGTGCCCAGACGATCGTCGCGGTGATGGCGGTGACCGTGGCGTTGAGCATCCTGCTGCACGGAGTCACGTCGGTATGGCTCTCGGATGTCTACACGGGCTGGTACGCCGGCAGAGCCGAGGCGCATCACCAGATGGAGGAAAGCCGCCAGGTGCGGGGCTTCCACGTCAGAAGGAGCGTGCACTCACGGGTGGAGTCGGATGCTTCAGGTTGAGCGAGACGCGGCTTACTCCTGGATGTAATCCCGGAGGCAGCCGCTGACGGTGGGGTTGCTCAGCTTGGCGAGGGTCTTTGATTCTATCTGGCGGATGCGCTCGCGCGTCACGCCGAACACGTGGCCGACTTCCTCGAGGGTCCTGGCCTTGCCGTCGAGAAGCCCGAACCGCATCTGCACGATCCTCTTCTCCCTGATCGACAGTCCATCGAGGACGTCTTCCAACTGTTCCTGCAACATCGTGTAAGCGGCGGCGTCCATCGGGACGATGGCGGCCGTGTCCTGGATGAAATCGGAGAGCGTGCTGTCCTCTTCCCTGCCCACCGGCGACTCCAGCGACACCGGGACCTGGCTGACCTTGAGTATCGCCCTCACCTTGTCGGGGGTCGTGCCCATCTCGCTCGCCAGCTGCTCCGGGGTAGGCTCGGTGCCCTCCTCTTGCAGCAGGCGCAACTGCACCTTCGCGAGCCGGTTCATGTTCTCCACCATGTGGACGGGCACCCGGATGGTCCTCGCCTGGTCGGCGATCGCCCTGGTCACTGCCTGCCGGATCCACCAGGTGGCGNNGGTGGCGTAGGTGCTGAACTTGAATCCCCTGGTGTAGTCGTATTTCTCGGCGCCGCGTATCAGGCCGAGGTTGCCTTCCTGGATCAGGTCCAGGAAATGCATGCCGCGCCCCACGTAGCGCTTGGCGATGCTGACGACCAGCCGGAGGTTCGACTCCACGAGCTTCTTTTTCGCGTCCAGGCCGTCCGCCTCGAGCTCCCGCAGAGTTTCTATCTGGTCGGCTCGCATGTGGCCGTTCTGTTCGAGTCTTGCCGCCGCGTCGCAGCCGCTCTCGATCCGTCGGGCGAGCGAGACTTCCTGGGCCGCCGTCAGCAGCGGGACCTTGCCGATCTGCTTGAGGTACATGCGCACGGGGTCATTGAGCGACCCGCCGTAGAATTCGTCGTGGGGAGCGGTCGGCTTGCGCTTTGCCTTGGTGGCGGGTTCGTCCGCGACCAGCTCGTCCAGATCTTCCTCGGCCTCGTCGGTTATATCGATACCTGATTCAGCCAGGAATACGAAGATGTTGTCCATCTGTTCGGGGGTGAGCTCCACGCCCTTGAGGCCTTCGACTATGTCGCCGACGGTAAGGAACCCCTGTTCTTTTCCTGATGCGGCGAGGTCGCGAACCTCTTCGAAGTCCGTGCTTATCGAGGGATCTGACATAGGGGAATTTCCTCGTTATCTGACGCGGGCCATTTGTGCTGCTTATGCGTGAACGCCGGCGGCAACAAGCGCCACCGCCGGACTATCACACATTCTAGTCTAGTACCTGTCGTATGAACGCTGCGGGCGGTCGGTCTTGGGCCTCGCCTCGTTCACATTCAGGTTGCGGCCATCTAGATCCTTGCCGTTCAATCCTTCGATCGCCGCTTTCGCCTCCGTAGCATCGCTCATCTCGACGAAGCCGAATCCCTTCGACCTGCCGGTTGCGCGATCCATGATCACGTCCGCTGAATCTACTGTACCGAACTGAGCAAAAGCCGCCCTGAGGTCCTCATTGCTAACATTGTAGCTAAGGTTACCTGCGTAGATTTTCATTTACTTACACCTCCTCTGCGCATAAAAAAAGCCCCGAGAATCGCTCCTCGGGACGAACCAACATACCTAAGAACACTAAACTCTTCTGTATTGTAGCACAATTCCACGATCAGTCATATATGGCGGCCCGCGTCAGTAGCTCCTGGCAATCTTCTTCACGGTGTCGCGGTCTTCCATGTAGCCCTTGAGCATCTCGACCATCGCCTCGGCCGCGCTCATCCTTGGGTCGTAGCCCAGCATGCGGCGAGCTTTCTCGATGGAGAACGAGTAGTCACCCTTCAGGTACTGGAGCTGCTCGGCCGGCATGTCCAGCACCTTGAGGCGCGTCGCGAGGTTGACGATCGGCCAGACGATGCCCGGCGGCACCAGGCGCACCTTGTGAGTGTTGCCGGCAGTGTCCAGTATCGCCTGTATGAGATCGAGGGAGCTCGACGGCTCGCGGCAGGAGATGTTGAACACCTCGCCCGGCGCCTCTTGCCTGGTGCCGCACAGGATAAACGCGTCCACCACGTCCTCGATCCACACGAAGTCCCCCTGGTACTGGCGACCGCCGATCCAGAGGACCGGCCCGTTGGCCAGCACCCAGTCAAAGGCTCGCAGCAGGTCGATCCGCACGTAGTAACCGCGGCCGCATATCGTGGGCAGCCGCAGCATCGTGACCGGGACTCCGTGCTGCCAGTGGTAGCGCCAGCAGAGCTCCTCCACCGCCTTCTTGTGCCGCCCGTACCAGCCGAACGGCTTATCGGTCGGCGCTTCCTCGGTGCAGGGAAACGGCGGGAAAGGCGAGTAGAGCTCGATGGTGGAGGTGTGCACGAAGCGCTCGACGCCCTCGTCCACGGAAGCCTGCAGGAAGTTCTCGGTCCCGCCGAAGTTTACCTGCCACTTCTCGGACTCCGGCCGCTTGCTGAAGGCCTGGACGAACGCCAGGTGATAGACGGTCTCGACGCCGCGGACGGCTTCGCGGACCAGCGCCCGGTCGCGCATGTCCCCCGCGATGAACTCGGCGCCCTCTGGCAGATACTGCGTCGGCGCCAGGTCGAAGACGCGCACCTCGCGCCCGGCCTCGAGAAGCCGCCTGGCCAGGAAAGAGCCGGTGAAACCCGCCCCGCCGGTCACCAGATCCATGCCGCACCTCCTTAGTATTGCAAGCCCCGCGATAATACTAACCGATTCCGGCCCGCGCTCGCCTTGACAGCCCTCCAGGTGCCGGACTAGCATTTGGTCAGTGGTACATTGGTTGTACCAATTTACCCCGCTCGGCCCGCAAGCGAAAGGTCAGGGATGGCAAAGGACGAATCGACCGCCAGGGATCTCGAGACCGGGACGCCGGAAATGCCCGCCGGACCGGCCCTCCAGCAGGTCAAGAAGACCAGGGTCTCCGAAGACGTGCTGCTGCAACTGGCGCAGAAGATCGTTGCTCGCGAGTACGCCGTGGGGCAGAAGCTCCCGCCCGAGCGGGACCTTGCCGTGGCGTTCGGAGTGACCCGCGCCTCCCTGCGTGAAGCGCTCCGGCAGCTCGAGAACATGGGGCTCGTGAGCGTCAGGCAGGGTGACGGGATCCGCGTGGAGGACTACCAGACCAACGCCAGCATGGACTTCGTCAAGTTCATGTTCCGGACCGGCGTCGGCATCGACGTCAATTTCCTGGTGTCGGTCGAAGAGATGAGGCGCCTGCTGGCGATGAAGCTCCTGGAGCTCGCAGCGGAGCGCGACGACGAGTCGCTGGCCCGACTGCAGAACGTCGCCGACAACTACCCCGAGACCATAACCCCGGAGCTGCAGGCCGGCGTCTGGGACTTCCAGTTCTTCCATGAGCTCGCCCTGGCGACCAGGAACCAGTTCTTCGTCTACATGCTCAACACCATCAAGGACGTCTTCCGGCAGATGCGGCTACTCTACAGCCAGGTGGAGGACTCGCCGGCAGAGACCAAGGAGATCTACCAGCAGATCGTGGCGGTCCTGAAGATGCACGACCCCGAGAAAGCGATCGCGATCGGCGAGGAGCGCATGGACCGTTACGCCAGCCTCTTCAAGGGTTTCATCAAAGCGACCGGCAACGAGGAGCGCTGAGGAGAGCCTCGTCCGGCGCGCACGGACGATTCTCACCCAGCGCGAGCCCGTCGAGTCGTCCTGGTATCTGCTCATCTGTCATAGCAGCAGACCATTTCATCCAAAACAGGCCCACAGCCGTTGTATGCGCTTCGGCGCGGTTGCTAGCCTGATGCTGAAAACCGATGAGCAGGAGGTCGATATGTCACGCATCAGGATGAGGATGTTTCTTTCGATAATCGGGCTGGCGATGGCATTGCTGCTGTCCGCCGCTCCGGCAATGGCGATCGGAGTCAGGCAAGCGGCGGGCGCAAAGACCGAGGTGAAGCCCGTAGACATGTCCGTGCCTGGCGAGCTCATCGTCAAGTTGAAGCCGTCCAGCGCCGGCAGGGTCAAGGTTGGCGGCAACAGGTTCGGGACCTCGTCGCTCGACAGGCTGTGCGTGGACGCGAAGGTCAAGACGATCGCCAGAGCGTGCAGCCAGAACAGCGCAACTGACAACGCGGGCAACCAGCAGACAGTCACCAGGGCCGTGACCAGATAGAGCTGTTCACATAAGCGTTGGTTGAAGAGCGCTAGGGGGTCGTGGTCTGTGGCGTGGACTGGCCCTGCCCGGAGCCGATCGAGATGGTGGTCTGCCCGTGCTTGTCTACCGTATCCGCGCCTATGGTCACCATCTTTATCGTGCCATTGTCGCCCTTGAAGGTTATCAGAGCCTCCTGGTCGGCACTGGAGAGCACCTGGTAGTCAGGCTTCAGGGCGAGCTTGTCCTTGTACCACGCGATGACCTGGTCCGGCGAGTCGCTGGAGTAGAGGACCGTGGCGGAGATGGATCCCGACTGGTCCTTGAGCGTCACTGAAGACGTGGCCATTTTGGAGCCCGGGTAGATGGGCACCCCCAGCTCCGCCTCGGTGGGGACCTTGCTCGAGAGCGTCACGCCACCTGGAAGCTGGGTGCCGTTCTTGGTGGCCTTCTCGACCTGGTTGACCACGTGGTGCACCCCGATGCCCACGACCGCGAACAGCACTATGACGACGATGATGCCCACCAGCGCCACGATCCCGACCGCGATCAGGCAGCCCTTCAAGGCCGTGTTGCTTTTCGCCTTGGGCTGGAGCGCATAAGGCGGCCCGCCCTGTGGGGCATACTGCGGCTGCTGGACGGGCGGCGCGAAGGCCTGCTGAGCCGGCGCCTGGGGGACCGGTGGCGGCGGCGCGTACGGCGCCACGAAGTCGACTTCCCTGAGAGTGAACCAGGAGTTGGCCCTCGCGGAGTACACGACGTACCTGTACTCCGGCCTCTCGGGGTTCGGGGACACCTGCTGCACTGTGACCTGCTCCCCGCCCGAGAACATCACGGCGCCGTTCGCGACTACATCGGAGGCGATCGTCACCGCGGTCCCTGTTTGTATGTCAGCCATTTCCGCCACCTTTCGTGGAAGCGCGAGCCGAGGGTCATCCCAGCCATTTTATTAAATGCGCCCGCCCACCGTTAGCACCATTCTCAAGGCGCCGCCCGGTGGGACCTCATGGCTCAAGATATCGACAGGCAATGCCGAAACCTGAAACGTCCGTTTGCTTGTTCTGTTTGAACGCGGGTGACGCCGCCGGCTTGCCGGGGAATCCTGCCAACCGTGACCGTGAGGAGCACTTCGTGCTAATATCACGGCGCTGTGCTCGGTGCATGAGGGATGTCGGAGATTACACATTCGTGGCTCAGCGCGATGAGCCTCTTTCTCGAGACGAGTGAAGGCTTCAAGAGAGAGGAACTGACATAGCCAAAGGGACTGATTCCGCAACCAAAGGACAGTTGAGCCCCGCCTCGGGGGTCTCCGCAATAAACCCTATGCACCTGCTCCTTCCCCTTGCGCTGGCCCAGTTCATCAACGCCTACGACACCACCGCCATGAACGTCGCGGTATCGAAGGTCGTCCTGAACCTGCACACCACCATCTCGGGGGTCCAGGCCGCTCTCACCATCTACTCGCTGGTCATGGCCGCCTGCATGATCACCGGCAGCAAGCTCGGTGACATCTGGGGCCGCAACCGAACCTTCGCTATCGGCGTGACCATGTACGGGGTCGGCGCGGTCATCACGGCGTTCGCCGTCAACCTCGGCATGATGACGTTCGGGTGGTCGCTTCTCGAGGGCCTCGGCTCCGCCCTGATGATACCCGCCATCTTCGCCCTGGTAGGGACGATCCTGCCCCCGGGCAGGGACAGGCTGAAAGGTTACGCGATAATCGGCTCGGCGGCCGCGGCGGGCGCGGCGATGGGCCCGCTGCTGATGGGTTTCTGGGCCACCCTGGGAACCTGGACATGGCGACTGTCGTTCGTGTCGGAAGCGATTGTGGTGCTGGTCGTCCTTTCCATGGTTCACAGGATGGGCAAAGCCCCGGCGGTCGAGAACAAGCCGAAGCTCGACGTTGTGGGCGCGGTGCTCTCCGCGCTGGGCCTGGCCTTGATAGTCCTGGGAGTCTTGCAGGCGAGCACCTACGGGTGGGTACATGCCCGCATTCCCGTTACGATCGGAAAGAGGGTCCTCATCCCGGCGGGCGGCATCTCCCCCGTCATCCCGTTCGTGATCGCCGGCATAGTCATTATCGGCCTCTTCCTTCTCTGGCAGAGACACAAGACCAGGGTGGGCAAGGAGCCCCTCGTAGAGCTCTCGCTGTTCAAGGGCAGGACGGTGGCGGTCGGGATGCCTATCGTCCTGATGCTGACGTTCATGCAGGCCGGGCTGCTGTTCGTGGTGCCGGTGTTCCTGCAGATCTCGTTGAACTTGAGTCCCATCCTTTGTGGCATCTGCATATTCCCGTTGACTGTCTTCCTCATCGTGTTCTCACAGCTCACGGGCAGGCTCACCAAGAAGTTCTCGCCCAAGACCCTGATAATGGCGGGAATGGCGCTGATCCCACTGGGGATAATCCTCATCTGGGCCCTGCTCTCCACCAAGCCCAGCGCCTGGCAGGTCATCCCCGGCGGCATCATAGTCGGGATAGGCATCGGCCTGGCGAACGCCCCGCTGCTGAACGCGGTCCAGTCGACCGCCCCGGAGAAGGAGCAGAGCGAGATATCAGGCGTCAACAGGGCCTTCTCGAACCTCGGCGGGTCGTTCGGGACCGCCATAGCCGGCGCGGTCCTCATCTCGGTGCTGATCACGACGGTCTTGAGCATGGTAGGCTCAAACCCCGTCCTGCAGAAATACGTCACTGCCAGGCACCAGCAGGAGTTCAGGCTGGCGCTCAACAAGGACGCCCAGACGATCAGCGACAAGCAGGCCAAAGCGGTGTTCGGAAAATACGCCACCGAGGTCATCAAGAAGGAAAACTTCTCCCCCAGGATTGCTGACGAGCTCGCCTCCCAGATGGTGGGCATCAACCACAAAGCCCGCAACAAGGCGCTCCTGGCGGCCCTGCTCGCCGTCGGCCTTATCGGTATCCTGGGCTTCATCATGAGCATCTTCCTGCCCAAGTTCCCAAAGGCAAAGGAAGAGGATGACGACGAGCCCGCCGATAAACCCGCCGCCCAGGCGACCACCGACTGAGGCAGTCTATGCAAACCCCTGTCACGCACTTCATTCGCGGTGAGGTTTCGCCTCGATGACGCCGCGCTCGTCGCCACGGGAGCGGTTTCCCCTGGGCCGGGGGGACGAGGAGAAGTCCTTCGAGTTCCAGGGCCGGCGGCGCACCTACATCGTGCACGTTCCGCCGGGGCTCGACCGTTCCAGGCCGGTGCCCCTGGTGCTGGTGCTGCACGGGGGAGTCGTCAACGCCTTCTTCACCGCCCATAACACCGGGATGAGCGCGACCGCCGACCGCGAAGGCTTTATCGCGGTCTATCCCAACGGGACCGGAAGGTTCGAGGACCGCATACTCACCTGGAACGTCGGCTTCGGCTTCGCTTACGCTCTGCGCAACAGCGTGGACGACGTCGGCTTCCTGCGAGAGCTGGCCCGGCGCATGGTGGCCGAGTACGGCGCCGACCCGGCGCGCGTGTACGCCGCGGGGATCTCGAACGGCGGAATGATGAGCTACCGCCTGGCATCGGAAGGGTCCGACGTGGTGGTGGCGGTCGCGCCGGTAGCGGGAGCTTCCGCCGGGCGCGAGCGCTCAGGCTCGCCGCTGGTGGTGTTCCCCGCGCCCTCGCGTCCCGTCTCGGTGATGACGTTCCACGGTATGCAGGACCGCCTGGTGCCTTATTACGGAGGGAGCGGCGCCGGCCTCACCCGGGCCGTCTACCTGCCCGTTCAGGACTCGATAAACATGTGGGTCGCCTACG
>PMJJ01000055.1:14660-22729 GCA_003157385.1 Actinomycetota bacterium
CAGTCCCGCTTCGCCACCCGCCTCGGCCAGCCGAACCGGGAGATCTCCGCGAACGAACTGATGTGGGAGTTCTTCAAGCGCCACCGTCGCGACTGAAAGCGCCCGAGGCACGATAATGTGCAGTGTCAGCGGCAAAGGAGCAGGAGATGGAGACGTTCACCGTTCGTACGTCCTCGAGGACGGACCTCAAGGACATCACCGGCGAAGTCGCCTCGGTCGTGGGCAAGTCCGGCCTCACCGAGGGCGCCTGCGTCGTCTACGTGCCGCATACCACCGCCGGTGTGACCATCAACGAGAACGCGGACCCGGCGGTGCGCGAGGACATCGCATCGACGCTGGAACGGATGGTGCCGTGGAACGGGCCGTACCGGCACTCGGAGGGCAACTCCGCGGCGCACGTCAAGGCAACGCTGGTCGGGTTCTCGGCGACGATCCCGGTGCAGTCCGGCCGCCTGGTGCTCGGCACCTGGCAGGGCATCTACTTCTGCGAGTTCGACGGACCCCGGACCCGCAAGGTGCACGTCACGCTACTGCCCGGCCGATGACGCACATTGGCGGAGGCAGGCGGTTGTGCCTAGAATATCCGCGGCCGGCCGCGCCGGCCTGCAACCATCCAGCGAATGGCATACAGTCGAGGGGGGACCTTGAAAGACATAACGGACAAGGTAGTACTGGTGACCGGCGGAAGCAAAGGCCTGGGCAGGCAGCTGGCCTCACGGTTCGCTCGCGAAGGCGCGAAAGTCGTGCTCTGGGCTCGCACGCAGGCTGACCTGGACCAGGCGGTCGACGAGCTCCGCTCCGACGGCTGGCAGGCGTGGGCCTACTCGGTCGACGTCACCGACGTTGACAGGGTCCTGGAGGCCGCCGCGAAGGTGAAAGAGGACATCGGGCCGGTCGACGTTTTGGTCAACAACGCGGGGTTCGTCTGCGGGGGGCCGTTCCTCGACGTGAGCGCCGAGGAACACCAGAAGACCATGGACGTCAACTTCAACGCCTACATGTGGACCATGAAGGCCTTCATGCCCGACATGGTGGAACGTGACTCGGGCCACATCATCAACATCTCGTCGGCCGCGGGCTTGAGCTACGCCCCGCTGATGGCTTCCTACTGCGGCAGCAAAGCAGCCGTTATCAATTTCACCGACTCGATGCGCCTGGAGATGAAGTACCTGGGAAAGAAGGGTGTAAAGTTCACCATCGTCTGCCCGGCCTTCATCTCCACGGGGATGTTCGAGGGCGTCGAGGTTCCCTGGTGGCTTCCCTGGCTCGACCCCGAGGATCTCGCGGACAAGATATACCAGGGCTACCAGAAAGACTCGCCGATGGTGGCCGAGCCGCTGTTCCCCAAGCTCGCGCCGGCGTTCAGAGCCGCCAACCCCCGCAGGCTGCTCGATCACATGCTCACCTTCTGGGGCCTGAGCGACGCGATGAAAGAGTGGCGCGGGCACGAGGGCAAGAAGTAGGGAAGCCGGCGAGACGCTGATGCACGAAAGGTGCCAGGCACCAATTTTGCGTTTTGGCCGTCGCTACTCCTCGGGGGCGGCGGGGTCCACGTGGATGCCGGCGACGTCCGTGCCGGTCACTGCCTGAAGCCTGGACCTCACCTCTGTCACGATCTCGTTGGCGTCCTCGATGGTCATATGCGGCTCCACCGTGATGTGCATGTCCACGTGAATCTTCGACGGGCCTAAATACTCGGCCGCGATGTCGTGCACTCCCGACACCCCTGGCGCGGAGCCCGCGGCCTCTATGAGGCGCTCCATCGTCTCGACGTCCGGCGCCTTGCCGATCAGGAACGCGTAGTTCTCCCTGAACAGGTAGATCGCCGCGAACGCGATGAAGACCCCGATGATTATCGAGCCGACGGGGTCGGCCCAGGTCACGTCCTTGATGGTCAGCAGGATTGCCACCAGCACCAGCGCATAGGCCATCTCGTCCCTCGCCAGTGAGACCATCTGCGCGCGTACCGTCGGCGTCCCGCTTTTCTCCCGGCCTATCACCAGGATCGGGATGGCCACGATCAGCATGCCCGCCAGGGTGACGGCCAGAGCGACTCCCGTGTGGTGCTGTTGCGTGGACTGGTGGATCAGCCCCTCGATCCCGCGCCTGATCGACTCCACGCTGAAGAACGAGATGAGGATGGTCGCCGCCACTATCGCCGCGACGTTCTGAGCCCTCTCGTGTCCGAACAGGTGCTCCTCGTCCGCGGGCCGGCTCGCGAACACCGTGACCATGATGAGCGCGCTGGATATCAGCACGTCGCTCAGCGTCTCGAACGACTGGGCGAGCAGCACCAGCACGTGCGTCCCGAAGTAGGCGATCAGCTGGATGATGAACAGCAAGGTGTAGCAGCCGAGCGCGAACGCGAGGCCCTTGGTCCCCGGTGTATCGAACCACCCGGTCTTTGCCGGCTTCGCTGTCTCTTCCAATCGTCCGCCGTTCTCTTGTGCCTTTCCGCAATGCTCATTACGACTGCAAGCGGGACGCAAGTCAAGCGCCCGACGGCCGCCGCGAATTTGCGGTTCGCGTTACCGGTCTGATATGAATAGACGGCTATGAAGGTCCTGTTTGTACATTCAGAGGAAGATTACTACTCCGCGGACAAGCCGCTCGAGAGCTTCGAGCGGATGCAGTTCGGCATCTCGTATATCTCCTCGGTCCTCACCGAAGCCGGCCACGAGACGAAGCTTGTAGTTCCCACGCCGAAGAGCATGAACGTGGTGGACGAGTACATCGCAGATTTCGATCCCGGCCTGGTCTGCTTCACCTCGGTCTACTCGGTCTACGACTTCATCTGCAAAGTCGCCACGCGCACCAGGCGCAATCATCCCGACCTGTTCCTCGCGATCGGGGGGCCGCACGCGACGCTGCGCCCGGACGAGTGCCTGAGTGAGGTCTTCGACGCCGTGTGCGTGGGCGAAGGCGAGCAGGCGACCCTCGAGCTGGTCGAGCAGCTGGAGGCGGGAAAGAAGCCGTCTGGCATCCCCAACCTGTGCTTCAAGACGTACGAAGGCGTGGAGCGCAACGCGCCGCGCCCCTTCGTAGGCGACGTCAACTCGCTCCCCTTCCCGGACCGGGACATGTGGCTCCCCTGGGTTGCAAACCCGCTGTCGCGACCCTCGGTGCTGGCCGGCAGGGGCTGCCCGTTCGACTGCACCTACTGCAGCAACCACGCGCTGCGCAAGGTCGCCGACGGCAAGTACGTCCGCATGCGCTCCCCGGAGAACATCACCGCGGAAGTCGAGGCCTACAAGAAGAAGTTCCCGCTGCTCGAGGAAGTCTACCTGGAGGTGGAGACGCTGGGCGCCGATACCAGGTGGGCGATCGAGCTCTGCTCGGAGCTGGAGGCGTTGAACTCACGCTGGGAGGTGCCGATCGCCTTCGGGGCAAACCTACGGGTCACGCCCAATAAGGATTACGAGAAACTGTTCTCCGCCTTCGCGAAGTCCAACTTCCGCTTCATCAACATCGGCGTGGAGTCGGGCAGCGAGCGCGTGAGGAGAGACGTGCTGAAAAGGAACTATTCGAACCAGGACATCATCAACGCCGTTACGACCGCGCGCAAGCACGGCCTCCAGATCGGGACATACAACCTGATCGCGCTCCCGGGCGAGACTCCGGCCGAATTCATGGAGACGGTCGATCTCAACCGCATCTGCCAGCCCGACTGGTTTCTGTTGAGCGTGTTCTTCCCCTACCCGGGGACAGAGCTGCACGACCTCTGCCGCGAGCAGGGCCTGCTGGACTCTTCGTTCGACAAAGTGCTGGAGAGACGCAGGCCCTCGATGAACCTGCCCGGCTTCAGCAAGCGCCAGGTCAGCAGGAGGTTCACCTGGTCCCCGCTGCTCTTTTACGGCGGGCACCGGCCGGTCAAGGAAGTGATATGGCTGGTTACGATGTCGAAGATATGCTCGAACCGGAGAACGCTGACCCTCTGGCGCACGATCAACAACTGGCGCTCTCCCTACCGCCAGTTCGATTGAGAAAGCCGCCCGCCAGGCCCTGGCGACGGTGACACGCCCGATTAAAGGGAAGCAAACGCGCCTCTCGAAATCAGAACTTGTCGGCATAGAGACAAGGGGGCAAGCAGATGGGCGCGGAACTGATGTACTTCGAGATCCCCGGCGACGACCTCGACGCGCTGACTGAGTTCTACACCAGGGTGATGCGGTGGACAGTCGGGCCCCGGGCGGAGCAGCGCGAGGACTACCGCACGATCGAGACCTCGGCGGACAAGAACGCCGTGGGCGGCGGGCTCTTCAAGAAAGCCACATCCGACCAGACCATCATCAACTATTTCAAGGTGGACGATGTCAAGGGAGTTATCGGGCTCGTCGAGAGCAACGGCGGCAAGGTCGTAGAGAAGAGATCCGCGATCCCGGGCATGGGCTTCTTCGCCCTCTGCGCGGACCCCGCCGGGAACATCTTCGGCCTGTGGCAGGGCGACACGGAGGCCGACTGACCGAGCCGGCTGCTCCAGATGAAAAATGCACCACCGGTGTCAGGCACAGGTGGTGCATTTATGGTTTATTCCGCCTAATGCAAAAAAGGTGCCTGGCACCAATTTTGCATTTCTAGTCTACTCCGCGTCCAGGAATGGGTAGCGGTAGTCCTTCGGCGGAAGGAACGTCTCCTTGATCGCCCTGGGCGAGACCCAGCGCGCCAGGTTCAGCAAGCTGCCCGCCTTGTCGTTGGTGCCTGATGCACGCGAGCCGCCGAACGGCTGCTGCCCCACCACGGCACCGGTCGGCTTGTCGTTGATGTAGAAGTTGCCGGACGCGTTGCGCAGGGTCTTGACCGCCTCCTGGATCGCGAAGCGGTCCTGCGCGAATATCCCACCGGTCAGCGCGTACGGGCTGGTGGTGTTGCACCGGTCGAGCGTCTGCGAATACTCCTTGGCCGGGTAGACGTAAACCGTCACGACCGGCCCGAATATCTCCTCACTCATCAGCTTCGAGCGGGGGTCGCTGCTCTGCACGACCGTCGGCTGGATGAAATAACCCGCCGAATCGTCGTACGTCCCTCCACAGAGGATCTCGTGGCTCGAGTCGCTCTTGGCGAAGTCGATGTACTCGGAGATCGTCTTGAATGCGGCGGCATCTATCACCGCGTTGACGTAGTTGGTGAAATCGCGGGGGTCTCCCACCTTGATGGTGGCGATCTCGTCCAGCAGCTTCTCCTTCACCTGCGGCCACAGGTTGTCCGGGATGTAGACGCGGCTGGGCGCGGAGCACTTCTGCCCCTGGAACTCGAACCCGCCGCGCACGATAGCCGCGACAAGTGCGTCCACGTCCGCCGAGGCATGGGCGAATATGAAGTCCTTGCCCCCGGTCTCCCCCACGATGCGCGGGTACGAGAAGTACTTGCGGATGTCCGAGCCGATGGTCAGCCATATCGACGAGAACACGAAAGTGGAGCCGGTGAAGTGCACGCCTCCGAGGTCCAGGTGGTTCAGCACCGGCGGGCCGATGACCGGGCCGGGGCCGGGGAGCATGTTGATGACGCCGGGCGGCATGCCTGCCTCCTCGAGCACCTTCATCACGTAGTAGGCGGGCAGGATGGCCGACGAAGCCGGCTTCCACACCACCGCGTTCCCCATCAGCGCCGGGGCGGTGGGCAGGTTCCCGGCGATGGATGTGAAGTTGAACGGCGTGATCGCGAACACGAAGCCTTCCAGCGGCCGGTGCTCCATGTAGTTCAGCACGCCCTGCACCGAGAGGGGCTGGTCGTCGTAGACCTCGGTCATGAAGTAGGGGTTGAAGCGCCAGAAGTCGATGAGTTCGCACGCCGAATCTATCTCGGCCTGGTGCGCTGTCTTGCTCACGCACAGCATCGTGGCGGCGTTGACCGTCTGCCGGTACTTGCCCGCCAGCAGCTCCGCGGCCTTCAGCAGAACGGTCGCGCGCGACGACCACTGCATCGCGCTCCAGGCGATCTTGGCCTCGTTCGCGGCGTCGATGGCCATCTCCGCCTCTTTGGGTCCGGCCCTGTGGTAGCTGCCGAGGTATTGCTCGTGATCGTGCGGGGCGGTCATCCTCACCATGTCGCCGGACTCGCAGTCTTTGCCGCCGATCATACACGGCACCTCAACCGGATTCGCCAGCATATCCTCGAGCGTGGCCTTCAGCTCGGCGCGCTCCTTTGTCCCGGGCGCGTACGAGAGCACGGGCTCGTTCTCGGGCTTTGGAATGTGAAAGATTCCGTTGAACATCTAGTCCTCCTCCAGCCTTCAATGAGTTCGATAGGCGTTGACACAACTCGAATATGATAACTCAAAGCGTGGCTGGAGACATGTTGGCGGCCGGCGCCAGCCGGCGAGATGCAAACAAAAAACGCAAAATTGGAACGGTCCCCTTTTTGCGTTTCAGCGCTGAAGCGCTACTGGCCCTGCTCGAACTCCTCTTCGATGGCGAGGTCCAGGGTCTTGTCGATGAGAGAGTCGGACTCGTGCGCTTTCTGAGTCACGATCTTCTCGAGCGCCGGCACGACCCAGGTGTCGAACTGGACCCCCGCATAGCCGGTGATCTCGTCCAGCGCCTCCAGCGGGCTGCACCCGTCGCGGAAAGGACGCTCGGACGTGATGGACACGTAGGCGTCGGCAACCATGAGGATCCGCGCCAGCAGCGGAATGGCCACTCCGGAGAGGCCGTCGGGATATCCCCAGCCGTTGTACCACTCGTGGTGATGCCGCACGGCCAGCACGATCGGGCGGGAAAAACCGAGCTCCTCGAGCTTCTTGGCGCCGAGCACCGGGTGGCGCTCGACCGCGCGCCTGATGTCGGCGTTCTGCATGTAGTCGAGGCCGGACTCGGTGCAGTCCGAGACGAGCGCGTGGATCGACTCGTCGATCATGCCGATGTCCATCAGGTAGGCACAGGTGCGGAGCTGCTCCAGCGCCTCGCGACTGAGGTCGAGCTCCTCGCCCATCGCGGACGCCTCGAAAGAGACTCGTTGCCAGTGGCCCATCATGTAGGGATACATGGCCTCCAGGCGCCGCTGTACGGCCCCCATGACCACGGTATCGTTCCTCCGGCGCCCCTGGACTCCGGGCCCGATGAACGTTATCTCCGCGCTTTCTTCCTCTTCAATCATGCAATCTCCCTTGACTGCCTGTTATTCTACGTATTCGGCAAATCTTCCTCGTGACTGTACCCCGCCGCCGGCGGCTTCTCCTTCACCGCGAAGGCGAGGCTGACCAGAAGGAGCGTGGCCCCTACTATCAGCATAACGAACAAAACCTGCGGGAGTGTACGATGGTACAGCATTATGCCCACGATCTCCGCGACTGCTCCGACCGCGTAAAAGGCGATGAAAGCCTTGCGCTCGAGCGCCAGGTGATAGAACGCGAGAAGCTTAATCAAGGCGAAAATCGCCATCACCAGGCCGAAGAGGACCACGAAATTGATGCCCCCCGGCGCCGGGATCCTGGTGACGACCTTCGCGTCCTTGCCGGCGAAAAAGGTCGCGGTGAATCCCGGGAAGAGGGCGTAGAAGGCCACAACGGCGCCCACCAGACCCCCGGCCGCCGCCAGGCTGAACCAGAGGACGCGACCGGTCGGCTCGCCGCGCTCCCGCATCGCGCTGACCCTGGGAAACATCACCAGGGTGACTCCTTCGGGGAAGAACAGGACCGCTTTCCCGGCGAGCGCGGCCTTGGAGTAGACGTCCGCCTCCAACGCCCCCTTGACCGCCCTCACGATGACCACGTCGATCTGCGTCATGAAGATGACCAGGAACACAGCCAGCGCGACCGGTACGATCGCCCACAGGGCGGTGGAGGGATGGAAGCTCTCGTCGAGCTCCGCCTTTCCCAGGAACAGGTCCCGGTAGAAGTAGAGGATGATGGTGGTCACCACCAGGCCGGCCAGCGTCGCCGCCGCCAGGGCCCCGTAGACGCCGAAGCCCACCTTGACCAGGACATAACCGAAGACGATCCGCAGGGACGCCACCGAGATCGCCGCGAGCCCCAAGGCCAGGAACCTCTGCTCGCCCTGCAGGATGCCGTTCGGCAGCGTGAGGTAGAGCGTGATGGCGACCGACGCGCCCAGCAGGACCACGAAGGCCGGGGA
>PMJJ01000047.1 GCA_003157385.1 Actinomycetota bacterium
CAACCCGTTTGGCAACAGGCCCGAGTTTCATGCGGGGAAATACTTTCCCCGGCCCCTTTGGGTCGCCGGTTCGAGACCGGAGGATGTGTCGTGGAGATTAGAGTGGAGCGGGAGACCGGTCTCGAACCGGCGACCTAGAGCTTGGAAGGCTCTCGCTCTACCAACTGAGCTACTCCCGCTCGCGATTTATTAAAGCATCCGTGGGGCTCGTTCTCAAGCATTGCCGGGGGCTGCCTTGCATCTGCAGGATTGCCGGCCAACCTTTTGGTATAGTTCAACTGGAGCAACTACTGGAGGTGCTGTGGAGGACTTCAACGATGCGTTCGAGGAAATAGCATCCTACTACGATGACATGTTCCCTCGCGATCTTGCCGAGGACACCCGTATACTGGAGCCCTCCTTCAAAGCGCACGGCGTCCACACTGTCCTCGATTGCGCCTGCGGAACCGGCGTCCACGTCGCCATGCTTGCGGGGCAGGGCTACGAGGTCACGGGCTCGGACGCCTCAGACGCCATGCTGATCGAGGCCCGCGACAAGCTGTCCGCTCAGGATATCGACGCGCCGCTCTTTCGGGCGCAGTGGAGCGAACTGCCCCAGGTGATACCCGGTCGCTTCGACGCCGTGATCTGCATCGGCAACTCGCTGCCACTGGCCGGGTCGGACGAGCAGGTGCAGGCGGCTCTGGCGGGCATGCTCGATATGGTACGGCCCGGAGGGGTGCTCCTCATCCAGAACCGGAACTTCGACAAGATGGAAGCCGAGCGACCCGGCGCCGTCATCAACGACAGCGACGGCGGTTACGTGATCTTCGTCTTCGACTACCGGGGAGAGATGGTCACGTACAAGATCTTCTACCTTCCCATTCAGGCGGAGGGCGGCGACGTCACCTACAACGAGTTCCTCATGAACATCCTCACGAGGGCAAAGATCGCCAGGATGCTCGCCGACCTCGGCGTGAAGTCTCCCACCTTCTACGGCGACTCGCACCGCTCGCGCTTCTCGCGCGCCAGGAGTCCGCGGATGATAATCGAGGTCGCCAGGCCCACTGAGTGAGGCTCCTGGCAGCCTCCCGCCCCGGTGTGATTCAATCATGCTGCCAAGTGATAGTATTGCTGAGTCGAACCGAGAGGATGGGCAGGGCATGGACAAGATAAGAGCCGGGGACATCGACATCGCGTACACCATCAGCGGCAACGGACACCCACTGGTGTTGATCCAGGGCCTCACCGCCACAATCGACTGGTGGGACCCGCTTTTCATGGAAGAGCTCTCGAAGCGATACCGCGTGCTCGCTTTCGACAACCGGGGAGCCGGTCGCACCGAGGCCCCCGACGGCGATCTCTCGGTCGAGCTTTTTGCCGATGACACCGCCAACCTCATGGATGCTCTCGGGATCGAGAAGGCCTACGTCCTCGGTTACTCGCTCGGCGGCATGATCGCCCAGGAGCTGGCCCTGCGGCATCCCGATAAAGTGAAGAAGCTGGTCCTGTGCGCGACCAACTGCGGCGCCAGCGGGTGGGTCGTATGCGACAAAGAGGTCCTAGCGGTGCTGACCGACCGAAGCGGCACCCGCGAGGACCTGGTCGACCGCTTCTGCACGATAATGTTCGACCGCGAATGGATCAAGGCCAACGGGTACCTGCTGGCGGAGTTCAAGCGGCGCTACCTCATCGCGCCGACCTCGGACCACAACGCCGCGCGCCAGTTCATGAGCACGGTGAAGTTCGACGCCTACGACCGTCTGGGCGATATAACGGTTCCGACCCTGGTGGTCACCGGCGCCGACGACCGGCTCATCCCGGCGGAGAACTCAAGGATCATCGCGGGCGCACTGCCCGGCGCGCAGTTGAAGGAATATCCCGGTGCTGGACACGGCTTTCCGTACCAGTGCCGCGACGAGTTCCTGGCCGACGTGGTGGAGTTCCTCGGCTAGCTGGCCTTGCGGGCGAGCTCCTTCTTGGCCTGCTCCTGGTGCAGCTTGCACGAATCGCCGTTGCCCGAGACGTCACGGTCCTCGTAAAGCTTGGCGAACCCCTCTCGGATGTCGAAGAGACCGTCGAAGAAGTCTACGATCCAGCCGATCGCCTTGTTGGAGAACACCATGCCCCAATGGCCGATGGGCCAGTTGACCACCTTGTTGTACCCGCAGTCCAGGATCCCCGACTCTTTGGGCACGATCATCTCGTCGAAGTTGCTGATGACCGAAAGGCACTTGATGTTGCGGCATCGCGACGGGTCGTTGTTCAGGTCCTGCAGCAGGCTGCTGTTGGGAAGCAGCTGCCGCCCGGCCTTGGTGGCCAGCCCGAAGACCGCCCAGTATACACCCTTGTGCGGCGTGCCCAGGTATACAGCACGGTGGACATACTTCCACCCGCCGAGCTTCTGCAGGTAATACCTGGATATGATGCCCCCGAGGCTGTGGCCGACCAGGTTGACCTTCTCGGCGTCGAACCTGTAGCGGGCGCGCTGTACCTCGACGGCAAGCATCGCGGCCGACCTGGCAATGTCCCCGGTCTGCAGGAGTGGAAGGCTTGCCTCCATGACGTCGAATCCCTCGACCTCCAGCCTGCTGCACAGGTAGCGGCCGTGGAACGGGGGCGCGCCGTAGCCCGGAACGTATATTACGGGGAAACGCTCCAGACCGGCGAATCGGTGGGCCTTCTCTGTTAGGTTTATCTCGTCTTCGAAATCCTGCTCGAACTCAAACTCATTATCGTCCGTATTCTTGGCTTTCTTGGCGTCCCTGCTCATACTTTGGGTGATGACCTCCTACTCGGCCTAGTCCACAAAAATGCGAGTCCCCCTTCGACCGGCCGTTACACCGGGTCAGCCTCGAAGTCGAAGGGCTTCTCGCCAGTCAAATACTTATCCAAATCTTCGCCATCATATAATTTGATGACAATCCTTCTTATCCTTCCCGCGATGCGGTCTATGAGGGCCTTGGTGGGGTCCTCGTCGAAGAAGGGGCTCAAGTCGATCGGGCGCCCGACACGGCACGTCACGCCCTTGTACTTGATGAACCTGATGCCCTCCTTGGCGTTGGGAAGGGTCACGAAAGCGGACACCATGAATCCCGGTACCTTGGGCAATTCCCGCTCCTCCGTAGCCACCACCGCGCAGGGGATTATAGGAACCCTGGCGTCAAGGGCCAGCTTTGCGAAGCCGGTCTTGAAGTTGGCGATCTTGGTGACCCGGTGGGGGTTGAAGAAGGACTGGACGCCCTCCGGGAAAATCCCCACCAGCTCGCCATTATCGAGCAGTTCCCGCGCCCTGTTGATGTTCTTGTCGCTCTCCTCGCCGCCGTATATCGAGAGCGGGAACGCCCCGGCGGCCGAGTAGAGTTGTTTAACAATGGGCATCTTGAAGGAATAGGACGCGGCGGCAAAGTTGACGAACCGGTCGATGGAGAAACCGATCACGGGCGGGTCCATCAGCGAGCGGTGGTTGCTGACGATCAGGGCCGCACCGTCCTCCGGGACGTTGTCCGCACCTTCGGACTTGACGTGATAGTGCCAGTCGATGATCGGCCCGATCGTCATCCTGGCGAATTCATAGAAGAGCATGTTCTTCATTTCCATCGTCACAGACCTCCGGTTCCGATCCCATCCCTGGATAGAGACGACTGCGCCCCTGAGAATGATTCGCATTCCTATTCTATGACAGAACAAAAGGCGCAGGATATGTCGAATATCGACCTGTAAGCGGTTTTGCTGAAACCGCCATGCCGGCGGTTCGAATCTACCAACTGGCGTTATCGTTGGATTCTACTTAAGGCTGGTCGGGGTGGGCGGATTCGAACCGCCGGCCTCGTGCTCCCAAAGCACGCGCGCTAACCTGGCTGCGCTACACCCCGTTCGTATTCAATATTAGCACCTGGTCGCCAGTCTAAAAACGCAAGTTACGGGGTCTGACCTCAAAACTTGCCTTTTACAACTGCTTGCGCTCGATGACCTTCCAGGCCCCGCCGCCGTTCTCCTCGAGCGTGTAGACCATGTGCTGCTGTTGACCAACTACGCTGGCCACGGCCGTCGAGCCCTGGAAGGTCGTGTAGTTCCAGGTCTCGTGAGTCTCCACGGTCGCCACCGTCCGGTTGAGCAACTTTACGCTGTCGTACTTGAGGCTGGTCAACTGAGACTGTGTGTGCTGTCCTTTGCCCATCAGGTCCAGGATCTGGTTTGTCTCGTCGACCATGAGCTGGCCGCCGACGACCGGCTTCAGCAGGGCCGGGTTGAGGGTCAGCGCGGCCGCCGATGTGGCGGCGTAGTACGCCTGCATGGTCGTCTTGAGAGAGTCTTCAGTTGCTGCTGTGGGATCGAGCTCCAACTGGGCGTCTTGAGGCGCGATCCAGTCGGTGCTGTCCGTGTCGGCTCCGGGGAGCCGCGCCGTTACGACGTGATAGCCCTCCGGCAGGTTCTTCAGGTCCAGCCCGCTCTGCACGCGGGTCAGCCTGGATCGAAGGCTGCCGTCGTCTCCGCCGCCGAATATCCAGTAGACGTGGATAGCCGTACGCGCCACGTCCTGCCCGAAGTCCTTGCTCTGCTGAACCGTGCTGTTGGCGGCGTCGAGCAGGTTGCTCCAGGTGAAGCCGTTGGTGCCGAACCTGTTGACCACCGCCTGAGCGCTGTCGGCGACGCTGTTGACGCTGGTGGCCAGCCGCTTGAACTCGCTGACCAGGAACTGGAACGTCTGCACCACTTTCTTGGCGTAGTCGACCGCGCCCTGGACGTCCTTGGGAAAATGCCTGAGCTCCAGTGCCTGGGCCAGTTGCTCGTCCGCCTGCGCCAGCCCGACGAACTGGCCATCCACGTAGAGCCTCGAGCCCAGCGGCGCGATGATGAGCCTGGTGTCGGTCTCGGACAGCTTGATCTTCCAGTTCTGAACCGGCCAGGAGCCCCCGTTCGGCTCGACGATCATGTTGACGTCGAACGATTGATCCTTGTACTTCATCGTGACCACGTAGGCGGTGCCGGTCGCCGGCGGTGGCTGTATCAACTTGCCGAAGAGCTTGTTCTCGTTCACGCGCTTCTGTATGACGGATCCCTGTAACCTTCCGAGCTTGTCGCTGGTGGTGTTCTGCCACTTCTGGAAGTAGTCGTAGCTCGAAAACTGGCCGCCCGGCTGGGACACCAGGCCGTACGCCGACTTGTAATTCCCTACCTTGAGGTCCCCCAGATAGCGGTTGATGGCGGCCTGCTCGCTGTGGGTGGCCGCCACCACGAACAGGGTCACCAGTATCGCGATGATGATCAGGATCGTCAGCGGGATGCCCCACTTGACCGAGCGCGGAAGCTTCGAGACCTTCTCCCCTGCCTTAAGCGCCCAGGGCTCGACGTCCTCAGGGCTCCTCTCGGGCGGCTTGACCGGGACGGGCTCTTTCCTGGCCCCGCCCGGCTCGAGCGGCGCCGCGCACTGGGTGCAGAACTTCGCGTTCGGCTCGACTCCCGCTCCGCATTCCGCGCACACCTCGGCCGTTTCAGGGATTATCTCTTTGCTCTCGACCGCCGCCTGCGTGCTCTCGGACAGGGGCCCGCCCATCGCGCCGGCCATCAAAGCGGGTATCTCGTAGGTGGCCCTGGCCTTCTCCTCGGGCGTGGCCTCTTCCGGGGCGGACACCACGGCCGGCGGGGCGGCGGGCTCGGGCTTGGCCGTCTCGGGCTTCGCCGGTGCCGGCTCTGCTGTCTTGCCGCCCTTATCTTTGCGCCAGGGTCTCAGCTCCATTCTCAACCACCTTCCTTGTCGTACTTGAGGAGACGACCGCGGTCGTAGCTCGTGATGATTATGCCCAGTATGAACCCGATGAACAGGAATATCGTCGCCACCTGGCCGCCGGCGACGCTCACCGACACCACGTGCACGTTCTTGATGAGCGCCTTCAGCACCTCGCTCATCACGAACACGATGATCCAGATGGTGAAGATCACGCCTCCCAGAAAGGTGCAGACGTGCGTCTCAATGACCCGCCTGCGCGTCCCGATGTTGAAGATCAGTAAGATCGAGATGATGAGCGGGATTATCGACAGGAAGAACAGTACCCTGCCCACGTAGATCTGCCAGCCGGTGAAACTGCGCGACACCAGCGATATGCCGAAGACATCGAGCTTGATGAAAGCCCAGGGCGCCAGCACCACCGCCATCATCAGCAGGATGAACAGGGCCATGAGTATCGGGCCCTTCCTGTGCCACGCGGTCGACAGGAACGTGGCAAGCGCTGTCGGCTTTGTCCGGGAGCCTTCCGCGGCCGTGGCCTTCGCGTCCTCCGTGGCCTGACCCAGCGGAGCGCTGCATTCCCTGCAGAACTCGCTCCCCGCGAGGTTCTCCGTGCCGCACTGTTCACAACGCATCAATACCCTCCCCCTTAGTGGGCTTTGAGCCCTTTCGAGCGGTGGCCGTAAGCGACCGTCAGGAAATCGACTCCAGCGCCTCGGCGACGTCGTCGAGCCCAAGCTCCTGGAGCCGCTCGCGCTTCGCGAAGCCCCTCTCGTCCAGTGCCCTCTCGCGGTAATAGTCCTCTATCATGTAGTCGAAGTCGACCAGCCTCCGCTCCAGCTCCTCGATCTCCGCCTTTCGCACGCGCGGGTCCGTGCCTCCCACCCAGGGCACCAGCCGCCCGGTGATCTTCAATATCCTGAAGAGGTTGGGAAGCATCAGGGAGTTCGCGGACTTCTGTATCAAGCCGGCGATCGTCTCGTTGTGGATCTTGCGCTTGGTCATCATGCTCATTATCGGGTAGAGGACCCTGGTCAGGTTGGAGGTCAGGCCCTCGAGGTGCGGTTTGAGAATGCGCTCGGGAACCACGTCGTCCTCTTTGCGGACGCCGCACATGTTGCCAATGGCGCGCTTGAGGTACCAGATGCGGTTGGCGATGGTCATGAGGTCGTCGATGCTGTAACCCGCGCCCGTGACCGCGTTGAGCATATCGCGCAGTATCTCGATCCCGTCCATGGACCACCAGGCGTACAAACAGATGACCGCCGAGCCCGCGAGCTGCCCGTAGCACTGCGCGGCCACCGTCTGTGCCGCCTTGCCTTCGCGCCGCTGGGGCTTGGTGCCGGGCACGCCCACCGCCTTGAAGCTGGTGTTGCCCAGCTCGGCCATGAGGTTGTCGTCGTTCACGTGGCACGCACCCCGTATGCCCGTGGCATAGGTGAGGGCCATCGCCCAGAGCGCGCGAGGATCGTGCATGGGAGCCTCGAGCCCCTTCACGTGGATAGCGAACTCCGCGCCCCCGTACTTGTCCGACATGGCACGGCTGCCCTCGGCCAGCTCGTCGCCGAAGCCTTCGCGGAACGCGATCATCCTGACGAGCTCCACCAGCAGCTCAGGGTCGTCCCAGTCGAGCTCCACTCCGCCGGTGTCCTCTTTGGTGATCAGCCCCGTCTGGAAGGCCTCGGTCGCATAGGCGATGGTGCTGCCCGCGGATATGCAGTCCATCCCGTAGCGGTCGGTGAGCTCGTTGGCCTTGGATACGGCCTCCAGGTTGGCGCACCGCTGCAGCGTGCCCAGCGCGGCGGCGCCCTCGTACTCGAGCCCCGGGCCCTCCTCCATCTTGAACGGGCCGGCGTCTATCCTGACCACGCGCTTGCAGGCCACCGGGCAGCCGTAGCAGGCGTGCGTCTTGGTCATTATCTTCTCGGCGACAGTCACGCCGGAGAGCGCGTCCATGCCTTCGGCCCACTGGGCCTCGCGCCAGTTCTTGACCGGCACGTCGGATATGGCCATGCCCATCTCCATGTGGACGTTGGATCCGTAGGCGTGGAGCCCCTCGCCGGTTATGCTCACCTTGAGCTCGTCGGACATCCGCTTCTTGATGGCCTTGTAGGCTTCCTGGTCGGCGATCTTTGTCTTGGTCGAGCCGCGGAAGACGATGGCCTTGAGTTTCTTGGAGCCCATCACGGCACCCATCCCGGTGCGGCCCGCGAGGCTTCCGCAATCGTTGACGATGGCGGCGTATTTGACCAGGTTCTCGCCGGCCTGTCCGATGGACATGACCCTGACCCGCTTGTCACCCGTACTCTCGCGGATGAGCTCCTCGGTCTCGAAGGTGTCTTTGCCCCATATGTCGGAAGCGTCGCGTATCTCAACGCCCTTGTCGCTGACCCACAGGTAGACCGGCTTGGAGGAGGCGCCCGTCACGATGATGCCGTCGTACCCCGAGGCACGCATCTGCGGCGCCACGTGGCCGCCCATGCTCGACTCGCCCCAGATGCCGGTCAGCGGCGACCGCGCGCACACCTCCAGCCTGGAACAGCCGGGAAGCGTCGTGCCGGACAGGGGACCCTGCATGACCATAAGCGGGTTATCCGGTCCCAGTGGGTCGACGTCGCAGGCGCCCATGTCGAAGAACAGCCTGGCCGCGAGACCGCTGCCGCCTATGTAATCCCTGTAGAGCGCCTCGTCGGGCTCCATCACCTTGGTCTTGCCCGGTGTAAGGTCCACCTGCAGGATTCTGCCGTGATAGCCGTCCAAATCGCACCCCCAGTAAGAGACGGTCCGGTTCACAGATATTCTAACTGAAAGGCAGAAAAAGGGGTCAGGCACTTACACCCCGCATTTTTCTACTTATACGTTGCGCTCCACCACAAGGTAGAAAAAGGGCCGAAAAGTGCCTGACCCCGGTTTCTACCTGGGCCAGCGCGGATGGTCCTGCGCGACCGAGTTGGCATACCAGACGAAATGCGCGCCCATGCGGGAGGCGACCTGGACGCTCCTTTCGTGGTCAGTGCGCGCCATCTTCACGTCGGGAGGCGAAGTGGCGACGTGGTCGAGGACCAGCACCGGCATGTCCTTGCGCGCGAGCGCCCTGGCCAGGACGGCCTCGTCGCCGGGGTCGCGCTGCTCCTTGTACGTCTTCGTTTCGGCGTCGTAACCGGACGAAAGATCCTCGTACTTGAAGGCATCGATATAGGGCAGGATCTCGGGGAGCACCGCGAAGCCGCGGTTGGGGACCAGCAGCAGCCCCGGATACTTGCGGCGGATCTCCGCGACCAGCTGCACCATCCCGGGCTTGAGCCTGGGATAGTCGTCGACGGTGTCCAGCATGTCCATGCACAGCCCGTCCATCGGTCCCAGCGATTGCAGGCGCGGTATCTCGCGCTCGACGATTATCCTGCGCCACTGGGGATTGTTCACGTCGGCGAACCAGTCGCCGGGCCAGTCCGGGTTCTCCTTGATCAGCAGGCGCGGGTTCTTGCGCACCTCCGGCCAGTAGTCCCTGAACTCCTCGGCCTCCCCGATGTCTATGTATGCCAGCAGGGTCGCGCCCGACTTCCTGAGCGCCGTGGGGAAGCTCTCGTCGGGGTAGTCGTACGGGTCGAGAACCACTACGTCGTATTTCTGGAACCCGGCGAGGTCCGACGGCCTGTAGTCTCCGTAGGTGTTGAGGTAAGAGGTGGCCTTGCCGATGTTTCGTCGACCGACCGTTGAGCCTCCGCAGCCAGTCACAAGCACACATGCCGCAGCCAGGGCGAACGTGACTGCAACGACGATGACCTTCGATGACCTGTTCTCTCGCGTCATGCTGCTCGGTCCTTCTACTCGACTCCATCTCTTGCAGTATCGGCCCGTCCACCGCTTGCTCTGAGAGCGCCCGCGAATCTGCTATAGTTTGAGGTGCTGCAGAGCCAGGCGCTCCCTGGGGCGCCGCGACGCATTGGAAGGTCCACACATGCCTGCGATCCAGGTCACCGACCTTACTAAAAAATATGACGAGCTGACGGCCGTCGACGAGATATCCTTCCACGTGGAGGACCGCGAGATCTTCGGCATCCTCGGCCCCAACGGGGCCGGAAAGACCACCACCCTCGAGATGATCGAGACGCTGCGCGAGCCGGACTCCGGCCAGATCCTGGTCGAGGGCCTGGACGTGCGCAAGGACGCCAAGAAGATCAAGGAGATGATCGGCGTCCAGCTGCAGACCACGGTCTTCTTCGACAACCTCACCGTCCACGAGACCATCGACCTTTTCGGCTCCTTCTATTCCAAGCAGCTAACGCCGGACGAACTGCTCAAGCGCGTGGGCCTCGAGGAGAAGAGGGACAGCAAGCTCAACGAGCTCTCCGGCGGCCAGCACAAGCGCGTCTCTATCGCCCTGGCCCTGGTCAACGACCCCCGCATCGTGTTCCTGGACGAGCCCACCACCGGCCTCGACCCACAGGTCAGGCGCAACATCTGGGAGATTGTGGAAGCCCTGCGCGATGCTGAGAAGACTGTCATCATCACCTCGCACTACATCGAGGAGGCCGAGCACCTCTGCGACCGCGTGGCGATCATGGACCTGGGCAAGATAGTCACGATCGGCTCACCGACCGAGCTGATTGACCGGTACTCGCCCGAAAGCAACATCTCCTTCAGGCTCAGCCGCGAGGTGAGCCACGACATACTGGCCAGGATCCCCGGCGTCACTGACGTGCACGACACCAACGGCGGCTACGTGCTTACGACAGGCACGCCCCAGGAGACGCTGGTCGGGATATTCACGGCGGCCTACGAGAACGATGCCGTCGCCGATGAGATCAGCATGAGACGCGCCACGCTCGAGGACGTCTTCCTGAAGATCACCGGCAAGAGGATACGGGCATGAGGCAGTTTCTGAAGTTCGTCGGCGCCAGCCTGAAGATGACCTACCGCGAGAAGATAGCTCTCTTCTGGATGTTCCTGTTCCCGCTGGTGCTGATGCTCCTGCTGGGCACTATATTCGGACATAACAGCCAGACAAACGTCGCCCTCGGTGTGGTCGACCGCGACAACAGCAACGTCACGAAGGCCATCACGGCCCAGCTGGGCAAGATCAGCGCTTTCAAGATCCAGAATGGCTCGGAGAGCGCCCTGAAGCAGAAGCTCATGGACGGCAAGGTCAACGCCATACTGGTGCTCAACCAGGGCTTTGAAGCGTCGATCTTCCAGCACAAGCCGGGGGACGCGACCATCTACGTGGACAAGTCCTCCCCCACCGTCTCGCAGATAACCAGCACCGCGCTGGACCAGGTGATGGGAGAGATCGGTGTGGGAATGGCCAAGCAGGTCATGCCCAACGTGATCGGTCCCAACGACATCATCAAGGTGACCGAGAAATCCGTGACTTCCACCGACATGCGGTACGTGGACTTCGTCGTGCCGGGCATCCTGGCGATGACGTTGATGACCTCGGGCCTGCTGGGCCTGAGCCTCTCACTGGTGCAGAACAGGGAGAAAGGCATATTGAGGCGGGTCAAGGTCTCGCCGCTGCCCCTGTCGCGCTTCCTGGGGAGCGAGATCACCGCGGCGCTCATCATGTCGCTGATCCAGGCCGCCATACTGCTGCTGGTCGGCTGGGCGGTCTTCAGGATACACATCAAGGGCAACTGGCTCTACATCGCCTTCATAGTCATCCTGGGAGCGGCCGCGTTCCTGGCGATGGGGTTCCTCATCGCCTCGGTGACCAAGACCCTCAAGACGGCTGAGATGGCCTCTAACGCGATCACGTTCCCGATGATGTTCTTATCGGGTGTCTTCTTCCCACTTGCGATCCTGCCCGGTTTCCTGGTGGTCGTGGCCAAGTGCCTGCCGCTCTACTACCTGGGTGACGCCCTCAGGAAGGTGATGATACAGGGCAAGAGCCTGGCGAACGTCTGGCTGGACATCCTGGTGGTCGCCGGCGTGGGCATCGTCTGCTTCATCGCTGCGGTCAAGCTCTTCCGCTGGGAGTAGTGGGGACAGGTACCTTCTACTTTTTTTCTACTTTTCACAGGTCTGTCTTCGCGCGCGTCTTGAAAGTAGAAAAAAAGTGGAAAGTACCTGTCCCCAGGTGCGACAATCATTGGCGAATGAGTTTTCCAACAATGGTGACGGGGGGTCGTGTTGGCTGAGCTACGCTGGAACCCGCTGCTGCGGACCTGGGTCATCATGTCCTCTCACCGCCAGAACAGGCCGCTCCTGGCCACCGACCTATCCTGCCCGTTCTGTCCTGAATCGGGCAAGGTCCCGGCCGACTTCGACATCTACGCCTACGACAACGACTTCCCTTCGCTGGAGCTCGACCCGCCCGAGCCCGACGTGGAGGGCGACGAACTCATCCCCGTGCGGCCGGCGTTCGGCAAGTGCGAGGTCACCCTCTACTCGCCGAAGCACGATGCCATGCTGCCGCAGCTCCCGCTCGAGCACGTGGTGAAGCTGGTCGAGCACTGGGAGCAGCGCTACCGTGCCCTGGGGTCGATAGAGGGCATCGAGTACGTCTTCATCTTCGAGAACCGCGGCGAGGCCGTCGGGGTCACCATGCACCACCCGCACGGGCAGATCTACGCCTACCCGTTCCTGCCGCTGCGCATCAAGACCGAGCTCGACAGCGCCGAGGAGCACTGGAGCAGGACCGGAGGCTGCCTGTTCTGCGACCTGCTGCGCCACGAGAAAGAGGACGGCCACAGGATGGTGTATGAGAGCGACGGCTACTCGATCTTCGTGCCGCCTTTCGCCGAGTTCCCGTTCCAGGTCTACCTGGTCCCCGACCTGCACACCAGCTCGCTCTCGGCGATGTCGCCGGACGAGAGGCGGGGCCTCGCCAGAGCCATCAAGTGCATCACCGGCGCCTACGACTCGCTGTTCGACATGCCGTTCCCCTACATGATGTGCATGCACCAGAACCCCACCGATGGCGGGCAGTACCCTTACTATCACTTCCACATCGAGTTCTACCCGCCGATGCGCGACCACGACAAGCTCAAGTTCAACGCCTCGAGCGAGACCGGAGCCTGGGCGACCATCAACGACACACGTCCCGAGGAGAAGGCCGCGCAGCTACGCGAGAAGATCGCTGAGCAGCCCGGGTGCCAGGAGGCTGGCGGCGCGCAGGAGCCCGGGCGCGAGGGCTGAACTGATGCCCTATAATATTGGGACGGCTCCAACGGTGCGGCAACGCGCCACCGGCGCCTGACCCCGGTGGTGCGGCATAGCGGATGAGGAAGAGGCGGCGGTGTAGACGTGCTTGATGCGGCTGAGATCGGCAAGAGACTTCTGGAGTTCGAGACGCGCTTCGGGCGCGGCGGCGTCATCGACACCTACTTCGCCCCGGGACGCGTCAACCTCATCGGCGACCACACCGACTACAACGGCGGGCACGTCCTGCCCATCGCTATCCAGCAGGGCAACTACCTCCTCATCAGGCGCTCGGAACTGCCGCCGGCGCGGCTGTACTCCGCCAGCGTCGACATGGAGGCCCGCATCCTGCTGACCGACATCAAGAAGGAGCGCGACTGGGCCGACTACGTCCGCGGCGTCTACCTCTACTCGCGGTCGGTGTGCGCCGATCTGCCGCCGTTCGACGCGCTCTACTTCGGCGACCTGCCGCTCGACTCCGGGCTCTCCTCGTCCGCTTCGATCGAGATAGTGACCGCTATCGGCCTCGAGAGCCTGGGGTGCAGGCTCGAACGCTCCGACGCCATCAAGCTGAGCCGCCGGGCGGAGAACGACTTCGTGGGCGTGTTCTGCGGCGTGATGGACCAGTTCACCGTGGCCATGGCCGAGAAGGGCAAAGCCGTACTGCTCAACTGCGGCAACATGGAGTTCCGCCAGATACCCTTCAACATCAAGGACGCGGTGGTGGTCGTGGGCCACACCGGGGTCCGCCGCTCGCTGTCGGCTACCGAGTACAACACCCGCCGGCACGAGTGCGAGGAGGCGCTGCGCCTGCTGTCCGCCAAGGTCGGCCCGCGCCAGCACCTGGCCGACGTCGGCATCAGCGAGTTCGAGAGCGCGCGCTACTCCATCCCCGAGAAGCTCGCCAAGCGCGCAGAGCACGTCATCTACGAGAACTCCCGCGTGGAGGAGGCCGCCCGCTGCCTGGAGCGCGGGGACACCGTCACGCTGGGCCACCTGATGAACCGCTCGCACGAGTCTCTGCGCGACCTCTTCGACGTGACCACCGAGGAGCTGGACGCGCTTCAGGAGCTCTCCTCCAGCCAGCCGGGGGTCTGGGGCTGCCGGATGACCGGGGCCGGCTTCGGCGGCTGCGTGGTCGCCCTGGTGAAGCCTGATAACGTCGAGAGGTACCTGCGGCGCATGCCCAGCATGTACTGGAAAGCGACGCACTACGACGCCGAGTTCATCGTGACCTCGCCCGGGGCGGGCGCCCACAAGGTATGAGCATGAGAGTGCTCGTCACCGGCGGTGCCGGCTACATCGGCTCGGTGACCGCACACATGATAGCCCGCGCGGGCTACCAGATCCTCGTCGTCGACAACCTCTCCAAGGGACACCGGCAGGCCGTCGGCGATCTGGACCTCGAGGTCCTCGACATAGGGGACGCGACCGCCCTGCGCGAGTCGTGCCTCCGCTTCAAGCCCGAGGCCTGCCTCCACTTCGCCGCCCGCAGCCTGGTCGGCGAATCGCGGCTGGAGCCGGCGCTCTACTTCCGCACCAACGTCGAGGGCACGGCAAACCTGCTGGGCGCGCTGGCGGCCGCCGGGTGCCGCCGTCTGGTTTTCTCCTCCACCGCCGCGGTCTACGGCGAGCCGGCCGGCATCCCCATCCTGGAGGACGACCCGCGTAAGCCGATCAACCCCTACGGCTCGACCAAGTTGGAAGTCGAGCGGATACTCGAGGAGATGTCCCGGGCGGGCGACCTGCGATATGCTTCGCTGCGCTACTTCAACGCCGCCGGCGCCGACGTTGACGCCGGGCTGGGCGAGGACCACGACCCCGAGACGCACCTGATCCCCAGGGTCATCGAGGCCGCCCTGGGGCGGGAGCCGCGCGCGTTCATCTTCGGCACCGACTACCCGACCCTCGACGGAACCTGCATCCGCGACTACGTCCACGTCAAGGACCTGGCTCGCGCGCACGTCCTCGCCCTGGAGCATATCGACGAGGAAGGCGGCGCGTTCAACCTCGGCAACGGCCAGGGTTTCTCGGTCAGGCAGGTGATCGAAGCGGTCAAGAAAGTGTCGGGTCGCGAGTTCGAGGTGGTGGAGCGGCCGAGGCGCGAGGGCGATCCCGGCATCCTCACCGCGTCCTCGGAGCGCATCGCCGGCGCACTGGGCTGGAAGGCCGAGCACCCTGGCCTCGAGGACATCGTCGGCTCCGCCTGGAGCTGGCACAGCGAGCACCCCCGGGGATACACCGGCTAGCCGGCCAGGCCCTCCCGGCCCTCGAGGCTCTGGAGCAACTCGCACATCCCCAGGTAGCGGTCCGTGATCACTCCGTCCACGCCCCAGGCGTGCAGCTTGCGGAAGTCGTGCTCGTCGTTGACCGTCCAGGCGTACACCTTCAGCCCTTCGCCGTGGGCCTCGCGCACCAGCGCGTGGTCGATGCTGTTGAAGTGGGGCGACAGGATCTGAGCGCCCGCCTCCACCGCCCTCTCGAGCTTCCTCTCGCGCCCGTACGGCATCCGGTAGAGGAAGCCGGTCACGGCGCCGGGGAACTCCGCCCTGTAAGAAATGATCTCTTCGATGTTGAACGAGCTGACGACGACGTCCTCCGCGATCCCGTAGAGGTCGAGCATCCGGCCGACCTCACGGGCGGGCGCCTCCTTGATCTCCAGGTTGAAGGTAACCCATCCGGCCAGGCGCTCCAGCACCTCGGAGAGCAGAGGCCGCTCGGGGCTGTGCCGCCTGATCTCCTCGAAGGTGGTCCGGCGCACCACGCGTCCCCAGATGGTCGCGTCGTGGCAGACCAGCAGCCGGCCGTCGGCGGTGGCACGCAGGTCGGTCTCGATCGCGCGCACCCCGGCGCGCACCGCTTTCTCCATCGCCTCGAGCGTGTTGTCGGTGCCGAAGCCCCGCCCCCCGCGGTGCGAGATTATCTTCACAGCGGACCGTCACTTTCCGTTCTGTATCGGACGTTTTCCCCGCCGGCTTGCTCTATTCTACTGCAGCGGCATGCCGCCCCTGTCGCCGTCCGCCGTGTGGTATACTACTGTCCCTTGCCCAGGAGAGGACGGAGATGACCAATCCCGAGCGGCGAAGGCTGATCGACCGTATCAAGACCATCGAAGAGCGCTTGATCGTCGTGGTGAACCCGATGAGCAAGCGAGGCTCCGAGAAGGCTTCGCACGTCCGCAGCCTCATACGCCGGGAGGGCATGAACCTCGAGGAGACCTCCACCGACCACCCCGACGACGTCGGGCAGACCATGGAGTTCTGGTCCAAGNNTCAACAACATCATGCTCTCGCGCTCGAACAAGAACGTTGTGTTGGTGCCGATGCCGGCGGGCACGGCCAACGACTTCTGCCACGCGCTCGAGTTCGACACAGTCGAGAACGTGCTGGAGGCGATGGTCGACTTCAACATCCGCTCGGTCGACCTGCTCAAGATCGAGATCAGCGGCAACGGGACCGCCGAGGAGACAAAGTACTGCAGCAACATCTTCGGCATCGGGCTCGACGGCGACCTGGCCCGCCGCTCCCAGAAATACAAGCGCTTCGGGGTGCCGGGCTACTGGTACGCCTCGCTCAAGCAGGGAGCCGTGGCAATCTTCCGGGGCATGGACATGTACCGCATGCGGATACAGTCCGGCGACTTCCACCACGAGGGTCACATGATAGGAATCATGCTCTCCAACGTCGAGAGATATGCGCGCAACATGACCATCTCTCCCGGCGCCAGGATCGACGACGGCAAGATCCACGTGACTCTGGTCAAGCCGATGAGCGGCATCAAGTCGATCATAGCCGCGGTGTGCGTCATCCCCGGCTGGCATCACAGGTTCAAGCAGGTGGACGGTCTCACCTGCGAGGAGATATCCGTCGAGCTGCTCGACGACGCCTACTCCCAGGAGGACGGAGAGGTGTACCGCTACTCGCGGGGCACCACGTTCAAGCTCTCCGTCGAGCGCCAGGCGCTGAGCGTCCTGGCAGCCTCGCCCGCATCATCCAACGGCTCCTCCCCCTCGTCCTGAGCCCCGGAGCCGCTCGATGAGACTGCTGTTCGTCTGCGCGGGAAACATAATGCGGAGCGTGATGGCCGAGTGCATCCTTCGCGCGCGCTCCGACGAGATGCTTGCCGGCGCGGCCGGCGCCCTCACCTCCGAGTCCTGCGGCATCGCCGTCGAGCGGGAGATGCCGCCCCACCCCGAGGCGCTGCGGGCGCTGGAAAAGCTGGGCATCCCGGTCTGCGAGACGAACGCGTCGATGGCCGACTCCGAGCAGATGGCCCGTGCGGACCTCGCTCTCACCATGACCCGCCAGCAGTGCTACAAGCTGGCGAGCCGGTTCCTGGACGATGCCCCTAAGTGCTACTCGCTGGTGGAGGTCAACGGCGCGATCGAGATGCTGCTGGAGGACCGGGGGTTGGAGCTGGACGGCGCCGACTGGGCCTGGGAGGCTCGCGCTCTCGGCGCTGACGAACTGGCACAGGCGCTCCAGGCTGCCGCTGCCGAGATCAAGGCGATCCCGCGCGACAAGGTGAGGCAGATCCCCGGCGTGGACATGGACGTCCGCCGGCTGATGACCGACTTCGCGCCGTGCTTCTACCAGGCCAGCGGAATACACGACCCGCTCAACGGGACCCCCGAGGACATGGAACACTGCGCGCGGCTCATCGACCGGGAGGTCACCGCGCTGGTGAAAGGCCTGCTCGCCCTGGCCGTCACCGCCGGACAATAAAGCAACAACGCAAAAGGGGACAGTCCCCTTTACGGCAGCATCGTTTCCAGCACTTCGCGCATTGCCCTCAACGCTTTGCCGCGGTGGCTGATCTCGTTCTTCTCCTCGAGGCTGAGCTCCGCCATGGTCCTCGCGAAACCCGCCGGCTCGAACACCGGGTCGTACCCGAACCCGCCGGCGCCTCTCCTGCCCTTTAGGATAGTGCCTTCGCAGACGCCTCGGCTGAGCCTGATATCCGCCTCCAGTGAGAGCGCCACCACGCACCTGAAACGCGCTGTGCGCCCACTCAGAGGCACACCGTCCAGCTCCTTCAACAGCTTCTCGATGTTGCGGTCGGAGTCNNGCCAGCGCGGCGCGAGAAAACCTTTCACGCAGCTCGGAGGCCTTGATGATCGCATTCTGCTGTAGCGTCTGCCCGGTCTCTTCGGGATCGGGCCAGCCACCCAGGTCTTCGAAGGTCAGTAGGTTCAAACCGGGCAGGTCGAGGACTTCGGTGATCTCCCGTATCTTGCCCGCGTTCTTGGAGGCGATGACGAGGTCCATGCTCACGCGCCCGGCGGCCCGCCGGCAAGCACCTCGTTCTGGTAGGCGATCAGGTCCCGGATCCCGCCCATCCCCATCTGCAGCATGACCTCCAGGTCATTGCGCGAGAGGGGCTTGCGCTCGGAGGTGCCCTGTATCTCTATTATCTCGCCCTTCTCGTTGGCGACCAGGTTCATGTCGACGTCGGCGTGGTAGTCCTCCTCGAAGCACAGGTCCAGGCACGGCGCGCCGCTCACGACGCCGACGCTGATGGCGCCCACGTTGCCACTGGCCGGCGACTCCTTGATAACACCCTCGTCGATCATGGTCTCGAACGCGTCCCGCAGCGCGACGTACGCGCCTGTGATCGACGCCGTCCTGGTGCCGCCGTCCGCCTCGATGACGTCGCAGTCCACCCAGAACGTGCCGTCCGGGAACTTGCTGGTATCGGTGACCGCCCGAAGCGACCTTCCGATCAACCTCTGTATCTCCATGGTCCTGCCGCCCTGCCGNNTGTCCTCGTAGGTGACCGCGCAGATCACGCGCGTGCGGCCGAGCTCGATCAGCACCGAGCCTTCCGCGTGCGGGAGGTAGTCCCTCGTTATCTTGACCGGCCGCATCTGCTCCTCGGACCTGCCGTCAGTCCTGATCAAAACAGCCTCCTTGCTCGCTTCTCATACCGCGCACGGGTAGGGGCCCACGAAAAGGGTCAACCCCTCGAACGCCAGCTCTACGGGACCATTGTACTGCTTGCCGGCCTCCTGGACCGCCTTCTCCCCGCTCAGGGTCGGCCACAGGTGCGTCAGCAGCAGGCTCCCGACCTCCGCCTCCGCGGCGATCCTGCCGGCTTCGGTCGCGCTCAGGTGCCCCTTGTGCCTGGCCGGCACCTCGCTGGTGAAGGTGGACTCGCATATGAACAGATCGGCCCCACGCGCCAGCTCTATCAGCGCGTCGCACTTCTCCGTGTCCCCCGAGTAGCACACCGTGCTCTCCCCCGCCTTGATGCGGTAGATGAAGCCGTCTATCACGTGCGCCGACGGCAGCGCGGTGACCTCGAACCCGGCCAGCTCGATCGCGCGTCCCGGCTCGGGAACGGTGAGCTCCATGCACTTGAAGAACTCCTCCCGGCTGCTTTCGGCGAGCGGGCTGCCGATGATGTCTCGGGCGACCGCGGGCGCCAGCACGGGAAACGGCGCAAGCGACGTCTCCCAGAACCGCCGGGCGGTGCAGAGGCCGAATATGTCCACGTAGTGGTCGTAGTGCATGTGCGTGAGCGCCAGGGCTTCGAGCGCGTCGGCGTCCAGGTATTCGAGCATGTTGGAGAGCGCGCCCGGGCCCAGGTCGAGCATCAGGGTATTCTCTTCGTTCGAGAGCAGGAACCCCGCGCACGCCTTCCCCGGCCCCGCGTAGCCGCCGGAAGTCCCGCACACCGTTACCTTCACGCTCAAGAGGCTTCACCTTCAGCGTCGAGGAAGTCGGGAGCGGGATGCTCGTCGAAAGTGATCGGGATCACCTCGCGGACCTCGGGCCCCAGGAACATCCTTCCCAGCCGGCGTCCCTCGTCAACGTCGCCGGTGGTGAGGAACATCATCGAGCCGGGGCGGTCGCCCTCCGCGAGCCAGCCGAGGCGGTCGAGAATGGTGTCGACTTCCGCGGCGGTCTCCTCAGCGCTGCTGATGAGCTCGACGCCGGGGCCGGCCACCTGGGCAAGCAGCGGCGCCAGCAGCGGGTAGTGGGTGCAGCCCATGATGAGCGTGTCGATGCCGGCCTCCAGCATGGGATCGAGGTAGCCAAGAGCCATCTCGGAGATGTGGTCGCCTGTGACCTCTCCCCTCTCCACGAACTCCACGAACTCGGGGCAGGCCTGGCTGTAGACGGTGGCGCGGGGGTCGAGCTTCTTGATGGCGCGCTCGTAGGAGCCGCTCGATATGGTGACGTTGGTGCCGATCACGCCGATCTGCAGCCTCTTGGAGCGGCGAAGCGCCGCGCGCACGCCCGGCATGATGACCCCGACCACAGGGATGTCGTAACGGCGCTGGGCCTGCTCGAGCGCGGCGGCGGTGGCGCTGTTGCATGCGATGACAATTAGCTTCACACCGAAGCCCAGCAGGTATTCGATGATCTCGTGGGCGAAGCGGGAGACCTCGTCGATGTCGCGGGGGCCGTACGGTCCGCGCGCGCCGTCGCCGAGGTAGATGATGCGCTCGCCGGGCAGCCGGTCCATCACGGACCTGACCACGGTCAGCCCGCCTATGCCGCTGTCGAATATGCCTATCGGCCTGTCGTTCATGGTTCTCCCGCCATCGGCGCTGGAAGCTCTATTATCCTGTAGTTTCGCTTTAGAATAAACGGAGGCGTACTAACGTAAAAGTACAGGCGGCGCTCCTGGCTACTCCCAGCGTTTCGAGTTAAGCGGGGAATCGGTGCTGCAAAGAGCCCTCTAATCTCGCAAGATGAGTTAACCACGGTAACCACGATTGGTCGTTATTGCTGTGGTAGAATGGGCCGTCAACTCAGGGCTGGGGGTGGCGGTAATCGCCTCAAGCCGATGAAGGGGTGATCCTTTCAAAACCGGTAATCTTACGAGGAAACAGGCAGTCCTGCTGATAGTCCTGGCGATAGTCCTGCTCGCCATTGCGCTGCGCATACCCAACTTGAATCACACTTTCAACGGTGACGAGGCGGGCGACACCCTGTCGGTATACGAAAGCGCGAATTTCCCTTCACAGTTCTGGGGCGTGAGGTTCTACGCGCACCCACCCGCCTACCTCGCCGCGGGACTCGGATTCGCGAAGCTGACAGGCGCGGGAAAGCGCGACATCGCCCTCTTCCTCGAGCTTCTCTCGATACTGTGCTCGCTCGGAACGGTGGTGATGGTCTTCCTCTGCGGGCAGGACTGGTTCGACGACCGGGTCGGCCTCGCCGCTGCCTTCCTATATGCGATCCTCCCGGCGGCCAGGGTGTTCGACACGTTCGTGAAACAGGACGCGATGATGGTCTTCTTCGTGATGGCTTTCCTCTTTTTCTTTTTCAAGAAGAAGGCACCGAGCGTCTCGACTTCCAGGCAGACTTCCTCGAGCAAAGGGAACTTCTCCTACGTCATCTCCGCGGTATTCCTGGGCCTCGCCTTCTTGACCAAGGAACCGGCTTTCTTCATTCCCTTAGCGGTCGGGGCCTTCTTGCTCGTTTCCAAGCGCTTTCGTGAACTTCTGTGGCTCGTGCTCGCGACACTCGTGGCCGGGCTGATGTCGTTCTGGTGGTACGCTTTCTACTCGGTGAGCACGGGGCACTTTCTCGACTTCTTCATGGGGAAGGGCCTGGAGTCGACGCTGTTCCACAAGCCCTGGTACCACTATCTGGTCAGGATACCGTACCAGGTCGGGTGGGTTGTCGTCGTCCTCTGCCTGGTCGCGGTCGGCCTTTTCATCTACAAGTTTGCGGCGGAGAGAAAAGGGATGGTGCCCTTCCTCATTATCTGGATAGTCGTGACCTATCTGATCTTCTCGGTCTCATACGGCAAGCCACCGTGGATCATCACGATATCGCTCCCGCCGTTCGCGCTCCTGGGCGCATGGGGACTCACCCAGGTCTGGGACAGGGTCAGGGTCATGAACAAGAAAGCCGCCCTGGCCATCGTCGCATGTGTTCTGGCGCTGGCGCTGGGCCTCTCGCTCGCCGTTTCGTACAACCGGTACATGTACCAGGTGGACGCGGAGGATTTCCGCATGTGGGTGACCGAGAGGAAGATGGCCGACTACCTTAACGGCTGGAGCCCGGGGAGCATCATGATGTACAAGGACGACGACGAGCCGGTCCTCTTCTACTACCTCGACTCATACGATTACGGTCACCTGGGGTACCTGCCTGCGAGTGCGCCCGTGGACGCTTATCCTGCTGACAAGTCCGTGGTCCTGCTCGAGGACAAGACCGGCTACCAGCGGTTCCTCGAACGTCTCGCAACGGTGAGGCCGGAGTTCGCGCTCGTGCGCAAGGAACCCGCCGAGCCGTCCGCCACGGTGAACCTGGACAGGACCCCCCTTATCGACGCCATCGAGAAATACCTTCATCTCGAGAAGGTGCGATTCGACGAAGCATACATCTTCCGCTCCAAGTGAACGCTTGCCCACGTCGGTGCGAATGCGTTTTATGGGGAA
>PMJJ01000104.1 GCA_003157385.1 Actinomycetota bacterium
ATCAAGTTGGATGTGCACTAGTTCGTCACTTTGTCCCGCATCCTTCATTCACCACCACCCTGGCTGATGGAAAAGGGACAGCGGTGCGACCTGCAGGCACGATAGAGATTGAGAGCTCCAGTCAGTCCAGCGCCTCCAGCAGCCCGGCTACCATTTCGGCCGCGTTCCGCGCGGCGGCGGCCATCCCGTCCCTCAGTTCAACGAGCCGCCTGATCGAACCGGGATCGACCGCCAGGTACCTGGCGGACCTCAACCAATGCGCAATTCGGGATTCTCCACAGTGTCGGAGGTGGACCTCGAGGTTGTCAGCGGTGAACTCGATCCTGTCACTCACAGCTTTGACCGCGAGAAATGGGATGCCGTAAGACAGGGCAACTTGAGCGACCGCGGCGGCCTCCATCTCGACAGCGAGGGCACCAAAGGTTTCGTTGAGGTACTTCCGCGTGTGCTGAGAAAGAATAACCTGGTCGCAAGTGACCACGGTCCCGAAGCGCGGTTCCGTCGAGCCGGTCGCGGGGACTCGACGAGTCCCGGCAGTCCTCGCGACGGCCAGCAACCCGGGATCGGCATCGTAGGATTTGTGGCACATGGTCTGGCCAGCGTTGCTGGCGATTGAGCCGGTGTGCCGAAACCCTTCGCCGTGTACGATGCCGCTGTCACCAAGAACGAGCCTATCGGCCACGACGATGTCACCGACATCGAGACCATCGACGAGCGCTCCGGCTGCGCCGAAGCTGACTGTCGCTGCGAGTTTGTAATGGTCGATCAGGAACTGGGTAGCTGCCGAGGCGCCGATCTTTCCGCAGCTTGCCGTCTTGACCACGGCGACCGGCCTGCCCGATAACTCGCCTTCAATCACCACAGCCTCTCCAGCCGGTCTTCCGGCCCTGCCTTCATCGAGGAGCTGCTCGATGGCAGACAGCTCCTGGCCCGCGGCGCAGATAAGCCCGATCAAGAATAATCACTCACTGAGGTTGAGTTGTTGTCGCCCAAACTATTCCTTCCATTCGCCTCGGCGGCAGGCATTTCTATCTGACCAGACGGTTTCCCCGATGTCAACGCGGCTCCTGAACGGGCCGACTGAGCCCGGGTGTCATCCGTGTCTGTCTCACTGCGCCAGCCTCTTCACAATTCAACCGGATGCGCATATGCTTGGATGCAGGTACACGCTAGTCTCAATAGCAACTGACATCGACTGGCTTGTCTGTCCCACAAAAGGGTAGGTGTAAGCATGTCCAGATCATCGCGCGTACTGCTCGCCGCGGCCCTCTGCGCCGCACTCCTCCTTTCGATCGCCCCGCTGGCGATGGCTGCTCCCTCGAGCGGACCCCCGCCAGGCTGGGTGCAGATCGCCAAGAACGGCATCGACAACCCGGGTGATGCCGCTCTCTTCCCGTTCACCAACTTCAACGGCAGGCAGTACTTCTGGACGCCCGACATGGGCAGCAACGGGACGAGCCCACCGGCCCCGGTTTGGACCTACGACGGCAACAAGTTCTCCAGGGCAGCCGCCGACGGTTTCGGCGACGCGAACAACACCAGCATCACGCCGGGCTGTGAGTTCCAGGGCAAGTTCTACATGGGCACGGGAAACAACGGCACCGGAGCCGCCCAGTTGTGGAGGACCGCCGACAACAGCCACTGGGAGCGGGTCGGCGCGACTTTCTTCACCGATCCAGCGGATAACAACTGCTTGCCGCTCGGCGTGCAGGGCGGCAAACTGATAATAGAGATGGACAACTACCAGGTCGGATGCCAGGCTTGGAGCTATGACGGCACCACTTTCACACGGGTTAACACCGACGGGTTCGGCGTCAACGGGGGCAGCACCTCCAACGCCGTAGTCTTCAAGGGGAAAATCCATGTGGTGATCACGCGCAGGTCGCAGCAGGGCCCCAATCCGCCATTGATACCACTGGTCTACATGGGCGGCACCACCTGGACGCCGACCGGCCCCGACGGCTTTGGCGACACAAACAACGAGGCCTCCCACATCATGGTCACCGACGGCACGCAGATCTACACGGGCACCGACAATCAGAACGGCGGCCAGGTCTGGCGCTACGACGGCTCCTCCTGGAAGAAGGTCAACCTGGGCTCGATACAGACACCGTCGATCGCGCTTTCATTTCTCTTCAAGGGGAGGCTGTGCGTCTCCACTATCAACACGACCGCCTCTGCCACCGGCATGACCAATGGCCTGCCGCTGGGAACCGGTCGTGTGTTTGGGGACGGCGCACCATCGGGGATCGGTCACATGTATCTTCAGAATCCCGACGGCAGCTTCGAGACAGTGAGCCTCGACGGATTCGGCGACCCCAACAACATAATCCTAGTCCTGGGCCCCGCGATAAACGGCGATATCCTGGTCGGGACCGCCAACATGAACGGATTCCAGGTCTTTGAGACCACGTCCGGCCCCAACATCACGGGGCTCGATCCGACCAGCGGACCCTACGGCACCCCGGTGACCATCACTGGCACCGACTTCGGCTCCGCGGGCACAGCCTCCTACGTGAACTTCGCCGGTGGAGTGGTGAGCGCGGCTGACGCCGACTCCTGGAGCGACACGAAGATCGTGGCGCGCGTTCCCGAGGGCGCGAACGCCGGCCCGGTCACTGTGGCCACCGCCGCGGGAGTCTCCAACGGCGTCGACTTCACTCCCACGCTTTCCAGGACCTTCTACTTCGCCGAGGGCTCCACCCGTGACAACGCGACAGACGGGCGCTTCGACGAATACCTGTGCATCATGAACCCCAACAAGGACTCGACCAACGTCGGCGTCACCTTCATGACCGCGGTAGGGACCCAGAAGTACGAGGTCTACGCGGTGGGCGGCAGCACGAGAAAGACCATCAACGTCGCTGACGTGATCGGCCGGGGCCAGGACGTATCACTGGCATTGGTATCGGATCTGCCCATCGCCGCGGAGCGCTCCATGTACTTCAATTACCATAGCAAGTGGAACGGGGGCCACGCGGTAGCAGGCGCCCCCAACCCATCGGAGTCCTGGTACTTCGCGGAAGGCACCACCCGGGACAACCCCCGGGACGGCTCCTTCGACGAGTGGCTCTGCATCGCCAACCCTAACGACAGGAACGCAACCGCCACTATCACTTATAACGCCAGCGGCACGCCGGTGGTGGTCAAGACGTCCGTGCCTCCCTTCAGCAGGATCACCAGGGACGTCGCTGCCGACGTGGGCCGCGACAAGGACGTGAGCCTCACGGTGAAGTCCGACCTGCCGCTGGTGGCCGAGCGCCCCGAGTACTTTAACTACCACGGTATCTGGGCCGGTGGTGACACCACCCTGGGAGCGACTGACCCCGCGCGAGACTTCTCCTTCTCCGAGGGTTGCACCTACTCCTGGGCCTGCGAGTGGGTCTGTATCGCCAACCCCGGCACCGTGGACGCTCACGTGGGTGTGACATACCAGATGGCCGGCGGCACCCACGCGACCAGCTCGCTGACGGTGCCCGCGGGCAAGCGCTACACCCTGGACGTCGCATCAGCGATCGGCCTCGACAAGGACGTCTCTGTGGCTCTCCACTCGGACGCGCCGGTTGTTGCTGAGCGCTCACAGTACTTCTCTTACGGGCCCGGCTGGGACGGCGGCGCCTTCGGCGGCGGAGCCCCTGCTCCCCGCGAGAAGTACTACTTCGCCGAGGGCACCACCCGCTCGAACACCACCGACGGCTCCTTCGACGAATGGCTCACGATTGAGAACCCTAACGGCCAGGCGGCCGCCATCACGCTCACATTCGTGAAGCCTGACGGCATCAACATCGTCCAGATCATCACCGTGGGTCCGGGGACCCGCTCCACGGTCTCGGTCAACTCGGTGCTGGGCCCCGACATGGACGCGAGCCTGATACTGACTTCCTCTGTCCCGGTGGTGACCGAGCGCCCGATGTACTTTAACTACAAGGGCTTCGCCCAGGGCGGGTCCGACACCAGGGGGTACGGGCTCTGAGCGGAATTCAGCCCGCGTAGGTGCCAGGCGTGGTTCATGCCATAGTTCTGCGTACCGATCATGACTATCTGCAATTCTCGAACAGAGCCTTGAGCGGCACCTGCACCCATTCCTGGTAGTTGGGAACAGCGACCCAGTACTCGAACGTCGCCGGGACGAATACCTGTTTGGCAACTGTCGCCCCGGGCCTGAACGGGCCGCCCTCGCTCATCGGGGTGCCCATCATCTTCTTCATCGTCGCCGCGGCCTGGCGAGCATCTTGTCAATGTAGGCGGAGTACTGGTGCATCTCCTCCTTCATCAGGCCGCCGTACTGCCTTCCCATCTCGTTGTATGTCCCGCTGAGCAGCAGGACGTCGAGCTTGCCGGCCAGATACTTGTGCCCACCCTCGAACGAGGAAACGTGCTTGAGGCCGCTTATCTCCGGTGCACCGCCCGAACATCCGGACAGTATGATGGAAACCACCAGAACGCCCGCCAGGGCCAGCAGAGCGGCTTTCTTTGGAATCATCCCCACCCTTGTCATTCTCCTTCTCTGAACGGACTTTCTTTCTCTTAACAAGATAGGCCTAAGGGTGTCATTACAGCGTTACAGTTTCAAATGGGCTGTTTGACTCGAGTCACCTGTAAGAAGCCCAAGTCAAGACGCACTTTTTCCTGGTCCTCG
>PMJJ01000007.1 GCA_003157385.1 Actinomycetota bacterium
CAGGTGACCCCATTTGTTGCATTTCTATTCGATGAGGGTCATGCCGCCCATGTAGGGCTGCAGGGCGGGCGGCACCACCACGCGTCCGTCGTCCAGCTGGTTATTCTCCAGCAGCGCGGCGACGGTGCGGCCAACCGCGATCCCCGAGCCGTTGAGCGTGTGGACGAAGCGGGGCTTGCCACCCTCCGCCGGCTTGAACCTGATGTTGCCGTTGCGCGCCTGGAAGTCGGTACAGTTGGAGCACGATGATATCTCGCGGAACTCGCCGCTTGCCGGCATCCACACCTCGAGGTCGTAGCACTTCGCCGCCGCAAACCCCTGGTCCCCGGTCGACAGCAGCATCACCCGGTGGTGGAGGCCCAGGCGGCGTAGGACCTCTTCCGCGTTGCCGATCATCGACTCGAGCTCGTCGAAAGAGTGGTCGGGGTGCGCGAACTTCACCATCTCGACCTTGTTGAACTGGTGCTGCCTGATGATGCCCCTCACGTCCTTGCCGTACGAGCCCGCCTCGCGTCTGAAGCACGGTGTGTACGCCACGTAGTTGACGGTGAGGTCCTCCTCGCGGAGCGTCTCGTCGCGGTGGATGTTGGTGACCGGCACCTCTGCAGTGGGCACCAGCAGCAGGCCGTCCTGGCACTGGTACATGTCGTCCTTGAACTTGGGGAGCTGACCCGTGGTGGTGAAGGTCTCCACGTTGGCGAGTATCGGCGGGAAGATCTCCTTGTAGCCGTGCTCGCGCGTGTGCAGGTCGAGCATGAAGTTGATCAGCGCGCGCTCGAGTAGCGCGCCGGCGCCTTTCAGCAGCGTGAAGCGCGCCGCCGCGATCTTTGCGCCCCGCTGGAAGTCGAGGATGTCCAGGTCCTCTCCCACGTCCCAGTGCGGCTTCGGCTTGAAAGTGAAACTGGGCGGCTCGCCCCAGCGGCGGGCCTCTACGTTGGCGGTCTCGTCAGGTCCCACCGGCACCGAATCGTCGGGAACGTTGGGGATGTCGAGCATGACCTCACGCAGCTTCGCGTCGACTTCCCGCACCTCGACGTCCATCTCCTTGATGCGGTCGGAGATCTCGCGCATGCGGTCGGTGATGGCGGTGGTGTCGGCGGCGTCCTTCTTCATCGCGACGATCTGCTCGCTCGCCTTGTTTCGCTCGTGCTTGAGCTCTTCGACCTGCACCAGCAGGGCGCGCCTGCGCGCGTCGATGTCGAGGACGCCGTCGACGTCTGCGGCTTCGGCGCTCATGCCGCGGTCGAGTATCGCCTTCTTTATCCGATCCGGTTCATCCCGGATCAACTTGATGTCGAGCATAAGAGGATTATACGACAAGGCCAAAACGCAAAAGGGGGACCGGCCCCATTTTGCATTTTCAGGCGGCGGGGTAGGAGCCCAGCAACTTGAGCTCTCGGAGCTTTACCACCAGCGAACCGATGGCGGCTTTGACCTCGGGGTCGTCGATGTGGCCTTCGATGTCCATGAAGAAGTAGTACTCGCCCAGCACCTTCTTGGTGGGGCGCGATTCAATCTTGGAGAGGTTGATGCCGCGCCCGGCGAACTCCTGGAGGATCTCCAACAGGCTTCCAGGGCGGTTGGCCTGTATGAAGCAGGCGATGGAGGTCTTATCCTTGCCGGTCCTCTCGGGCCTGTCCTTGCCGACCAGCACGAAGCGCGTGGTGTTGCCGGGGTAGTCCTCGAGGTCGCAGTCCATCACCTCCAGCCCGTATATCTCCGCAGCGAGCCTGGTGGCGATCGCGGCCAGCGGCTCGATCGACTCCGAGACCGCCCTGGCTGCATCAGAAGTGCTGATGGCGGCGGTGATCGGCACGTCAGCGAACCACCGGGCCAGGAAGCCGCGGCACTGCGCCGTCGGCTGGGGGTGCGAGACAATGCCGGTTACCTGCTCCCGGGTGACGCCCGGTCGCGCGACCAGGCAGTGGCTCACGGGCAGCACCACCTCCCGCTCGATCATCAGGTCCGTCTCGAACGCGAGCGTATCCAGGGTCACGTTCACCGCGCCTTCGATGGAGTTCTCGATCGGGACCAGCCCGCTGTCCACCTCGCCGTTCTGCACCGCGTAGAGCACGTCGGGGATGCTGGCGTAAGGGACTTTGGTGTCGAACACGGAAGAAAGGCCGGCCTCAAGGGCTTCATCGCTGAAGGTTCCGCGCGGGCCCAGGTACCCTACGCTGGGCACTTCAATCCTGCTCCTTGTTCCTCAGCCTCTCGACGGGCGTGTCGAGTCCGCGTGGTCGAGGCTCGGCCGGGCGCCTCTGGGGCGTCGAGCGGTCGTCGGACCTCTCGGGCGGGCGCGGCCTGCTGGTGCGTTCGGGACGGTCGGGTCCGGGCTCGAGCCGACGCTCGGTCCTGCGGGCCTGGGCCTCGGCGGAAGTGTCATCCGCGGGCTCGAGGAGCCTCTGGACCTCCTCGTCCAGCGACCTGCCTCCGGCTGGAGCGGCCGGTGTGACTTCCTGCTCGGGCTTTCGCTCCACCGGCTTGACGTGGCTGGCGCGGCCCACCTTTCGCCTGCGCGACTGAGCCGCGGCTGGCTCCGGCGCCTTCTCGTGCGGACGCACCGGCCTGCGCGAGGCTTCCTCTGCGGGTTGCGCCGGGCGTCTCGCCGGGGGTCTCTGGTCCACGTCCAGGCGCTCCTCCCTGATGCGGGCCTCTGCCTCGGCCCTCGCCTCGGGCGACCTCGCCAGGTACTCCCGGTCGTGGAAGAGCCTCAGGTTGGCCATCCGCTCCTCGTGGTCGCGATCCTTGGCCTCGACCGGCAGCGCGCCCATCTCCTTGCTCTGCATAGCCAGGCGGATCGCCTCGCGCTCCTCGGGAGACAGCTCGTAGGACGATGACCTCTCGATGACCGGCTTGGCGTAGGTGCGCGACTCACTGCGCCCGTATATCGAGCTGAAGACCAGGCCATTGCCGCGGTCGTCCAGCAGCGCGACGGCGAAGCTGAGCAGACCACCGAGGTCCCTGAAGGCGTCGAACCTGACCACCCCGACGTGCTGGACGGCGCCGGCGACCCTGCGCAGCACGGCCGCATATCTTTCAGAGAGCGCCTCCATCTCCTGGAGCAATCCCTGCACCTGGTCGATGTTGTCGTTCACTATCTCGACGAAGTTGGTCCCCTCGGTCCCGCGCAGCAGGAGCTCGCACTCGAGCTCGATCCTGCGGGTCCGCATGAACAGGTAGGCGACGACGACAATCGCCACCAGCAGCAGCGCTCCCAGCGCGATGACTATTGCCGTTATGTTGTGTTGGACCATGGATTCGTGCCTTTGCTCCAGTTCTGCTATGTCGTGCCCGGCGGGCACAGGCTACGATTATACAACAACTTCGCCGGGGCGCTCCGGCACAAGGTCCGCCCCCACCCGGGCGCCCGAACGGCGCCGCGGGGCATCACTTCAAATGTTGTATCATACTCACTAGTGCCCCGCTCCATGAATACGGTGTCGTACCGAGAGCGCCGAGGCGCCGCTCATGCAAGGCGCGCGACCGAACTGTACTCGGTGAGTACCGCGAGGGAGCGGAACACGGCATGTGTGGATGCATCGGTGTTCGAATACAAGCGTATTTATGGAGCGGGGCACTAGGCGAGAAGACCCCCGGGGGAATCAGGCGTGGAAGCAAGTCTCGAAGACAAATATTACAAGCTCAAGACGTGCCTGGCGTCCATGGGAAGCGCGCTGGTCGCCTACTCCGGCGGCGTCGACAGCACCCTGCTGCTGGCCGTCGGCAGCGAGGCACTGGGCGACAGCCTGCTGGCGGTTACGGTGGACTCCCCCGTGCACCCGCGCGCGATGATGGAGATGGCCTCGAAGATGGCGGCGCGATGCAAGGTCGAGCACATGGTCATCAAGACGGACGAGCTCACCGACGAGAACTTCACGTCCAACCCCCCCGAGCGCTGCTACCTGTGCAAGCACGCCAGGTTCAGCAAGCTAGTCGATATCGCCACGCGCGAGGGTATCTCGGAGGTGCTGGACGGCACGCAGATGGGCGACACCGGTGACTACCGGCCGGGCATGGAGGCGGCATCTGAGCTCTCTGTCCGCAGCCCGCTTCTCGAGACCGAGTTCTACAAGTTCGAGGTGCGCGCGCTGTCGCGCGAACTCGGGCTGGCGACCTGGAACATGCCCGCCGGGACCTGCCTGGCCACGCGCGTCCCGTACGGACAGACGATCACCCGCGAGAAGATCGCAACCATCGACCAGGGCGAGGACTTCCTGACGGACCTCGGCCTCAAGGATGTCCGGCTCCGCTTCTACGACAACGGCACCGCGCGCATCGAGGTCAACCCCGCGGGCATCCCGCTTCTGGCCTCCGACGGCATCCGCGAGCGCGTGGTGCAGAAGATGAAGTCGCTTGGCTTCACCTACGTCGCGGCCGACCTGGCGGGGTACAGGACCGGGGCGCTTAACGAGGTCCTCGGTGGCCAGTGACCGTCGCGGGGGAGCCATGATGTACGAGGATTCTATACGGGACCTGCTGGGGAAGGTCTCCTCAGGTGAGGTGCCGGTGGATGAAGCCGTCGAGCAACTGAGGTCCCTCCCCTTCACGGACCTTGGGTTCGCCAAGGTCGACCACCACCGCGAGCTGCGCCAGGGGTTCGCCGAGGTGGTGTTCTGCGAGCGCAAGACTCCCGAGCAGGCCTCCCAGATTGCGCGCGCCCTGCTGGACAAGAACCAGGGCAACCTCCTCCTCACCCGCGCGGACATGGACGTCTACGAGATGGTGCGCGAGCTGGACGAGCGGGCCGTCTATTACCCGGAGGCCAAGGCCATAACCATCGAGCGCGATCCGGCCGAGCGCAAGGGGCTCGTCTCGATCGTCTCCGCGGGCACCTCCGACATGTCGGTGGCGGAGGAAGCGTGGGTCACCGCGCACATCATGGGAGCCGAGGCGAAGCGTTTTTACGACGTGGGTGTCGCCGGCGCGCACAGGCTCTTCGTGCACTCCGACGAGCTCGTCCAGTCAAACGCTATCGTGGTCGTCGCGGGAATGGAGGGGGCGCTCGCCAGCCTGGTGGGCGGCCTGGTGTCCTGCCCGGTCTTCGCGGTTCCGACCAGCGTCGGGTACGGCGCGTCGTTCGGCGGACTGGCGGCGCTGCTCGCGATGATGAACTCGTGCGCGGCGGGAGTCAGCGTGGTCAACATAGACAACGGGTTCGGCGCCGGATACCTGGCCGGGCTCATCAACAGGATGGTCGTGGCCAGGGAAGGGGACGGCGCGTGACGATCGCCTACTTCGACTGCTTCAGCGGCATCAGCGGTGACATGGTCCTGGGCGCGCTTGTCGACCTCGGGCTCGACCTGGGCGAGCTCTCGGGCGCTCTCTCCACGCTTGACCTCGAGCAGTTCAGGCTCGAGTCGCGCAACGTCATGAGCTATGGGCTGAGGGGAACCAAGGTCGATGTGATGGTGCCCGAAAGCGTGCTGGTGCGCACCTTCAACAACATCAAGGACCTGATCGAGAACAGCGAGCTGCCCGCTCCCGTCAAGTCCACCAGCCTCGAGATATTCATGCGCCTGGCGCGCGCCGAGTCGGTCATACACAACAAGCCGGTCGACCAGGTGCATTTCCACGAGGTCGGCGCGGTCGACTCCATAGTGGACATCGTGGGCTCGGCCTACGGCATCCACGCGCTGGGTATAACCGAGGTCTTCGCCTCGCCTCTTCCGCTGGGGCACGGGATGATCAAGACGCTGCACGGTTCCATCCCGGTGCCTGTCCCCGCGGTTCTGGAGATCCTCGGCGACACCCCCACCTACGGTTGCGGAATACCGACGGAGATAGTGACTCCGACCGGCGCGGCGATCGTCAAGACTCTCGCCGGGGCGTTCGGGACGATGCCGCCGATGAAGCTCTCCAAGACTGGCTACGGCTCGGGGACCAAGGATATCGGTGTCGCGAACCTGCTGCGGGTGATTACAGGAGAGGCGCTGGACTTCCCCGGCGAGCAGGAGCAGCTGGCCTACGTCGTCTCCACCAACATCGACGACATGAACCCCGAGTTCTACGACTACGTGATGGAGCGCCTGTTCGGCGCCGGCGCGCACGACGTGTGGCTCGCGGCGATCCAGATGAAGAAGACGCGCCCGGGGACGATCATCAACGTGCTCTGCTCGCCGTCCGACGCGGCCGCGGTCAAGCGGATCCTGCTCGAGGAGACCAGCACCTTCGGGCTGCGTACCGCGTCGGTCATGAAGAAGGCGATCGAGCGGGAGGTCGTGGAGGTCGAGACGCGGTGGGGCACGGTGCGCGTGAAGATCGGGCGCGAGAGCGGCCACGTGACCAGCGTTTCTCCGGAGTTCTCGGACTGCGCGAGGATCGCCGGCGAGCAGGGCGTGCCCATCAAAGAGGTCTTCCGGAAGGCGCAACTGCTGGCGCAGGAGCAGCTGGACTGAAGTTACTGGGTGGGGGTCGTAGTGGTCTGCGCACCGGTGTCGGACCTCATGATGAAGGTGAGGTCCTGTGAGTTGTTGTCGAGCTTTTTCTCGTTGGGGACCGGACCCGCCATCACCTTGAGCGAATTGGTCTTGTCTGTCCCCGTCGCCGGGACCAGGTCCTCGAAAACCATGGTCGCCGTCTCTCCGGCCTTCAAGCGGGTTATCTTCTGGGTCTTCTTCTGCTGGTTCCCGCCCGTGTCAGGCGTCAGCGTAGCCACAACCGGGACGTTGTCCTCTTCCTGGTTGCCCTGGTTCTGCACGCTGACCTTGACCGTGAACGTCTGGGAGTATGGAAGGATCGATACCCCCGAGGAAGTCGTATCGACGCGCGCCGGTGCGGTCGAAAGCCCCACCACGGCCACGCCGTGCAGTGCGTTGCCGGTGTCCGCGCCGCTGATCCCACTTATGTAGGTGCTGACGCCGGCCTCCAGCGCCTCATCGGTCTTGGGCATGTAGACCGAGTCCGCGACCTTCATGAACCCGAACTTCGCCGCGTTGAGCTGGTCCTGAAGGGTGCCGCGGTACCTCTGCAACGAGCTGTCGCTGATGACCAGGTTCAGCAGGCCCTGCGACATGGTACTGATGGTCGTCGAGCTGTTCTTCTTGTCGAGCACGTCCAGCAGCGATGCGCGGTATTTGTCCAGTCCGTCCGCCCTCAGGTCAAAGGTGAGCTGCAGGAGCGGCTGCAAGGTCAGCGCCTTGGCCGGTACCTTGATCAGGGAAGAGTCGTGCGAGATCTGCTTGCACGAGTCGATCATCGACTGCAGCTTGCGCGCGGCGTCGTCGCGAGTGACGGCTTTAACGTCATCCTTCAGGGTATTGAACTGCGTGCCGATTGTGGCGGAGCGCGAGATGAGCTTATTGGCCTGGTCCGAGTACTCGCGGAGCAGCTCGTTGGCCTTGGCTTCCTGGTTGCCGCCGCAGCCGCGGCCGAATATCCAGCAGATGACGAGCAGGAATATGATGGCGGCGATTATCAGGACGGGTGCAGGGCCGCGTCGTCTGGCCGGGGCCGGCCCGACCGTCGCCGCTCGCCTGGAGCGCGCGTTCTTGCGACGCTTACCGGTCGAGTATTTGGGTCTGGAGTTAGAGAACTGAGCCAATTACAACACCCGCGGGTCGCGGGATGACAGGTTTGCTTCACCACGCTACGGGAGCATATCCGCCTGACATCCTTCTCCTCATCGACAACGCGCAAACCTCCGGTCCGTATCCGGACCAATGGCGGCTGAGTCTACGGTGTCCTGCCGATCGCGCACGGGCGCCTCGGCAAAAAAAAGATGGTGGGCGAGGAGGGACTCGAACCCTCATGCCCTTGCGAGCACAGGACCCTGAACCCTGCGTGTCTACCAATTCCACCA
>PMJJ01000043.1 GCA_003157385.1 Actinomycetota bacterium
GCTCTCCAGGCGCTTCTGCTCGGTCATGTCGTTGATGATACCCACCAGGTACTCTACATCGCCTTCCGCGTTCCTCATGGGGGCCATCACGGTTCGCGTGACGTGGATGGCGCCTTCCAGGTCGCTGAAGTTGACCTCAGGCATCTCCACCAGCTCCGAGCCGTCGAACACCCTGCGTTTGAAATCGGTGAGGAACTCCGCGTGCTCTTCCCAGTGGAGCTCGCCATCGCCCCTGCCGATGATATCGTCCTTCTCACAGCCGGTGAGGGTCGAGAAGGCGTCGTTCACGTAGACGTAGCGCAGCGTGCCGTCCATGATGAAAAGAGGCTCGGCGATGTTCTCGATGACGCTTTCTAAGAACCTCGACAGCTTGCGCACCTCTTCCTCGGATGCCTTGAGGACCTCCGAGCGGTCGCGCTCGGCGGCCACCCGGGCCGTGGCCATCTTGACCTCGTGCTCGGCCTGCATCAGCCTGAGGGCCTCGCGCATGTCGTGGGCGACCGTCACTTCCCCCAGCAGCTTGCCGCTCTTGCGGCGGACCTCGCTGGAGCTGACGGTCACCGGGACCATGTCCCCGTCCCGCCTGGCGCAGAGGTTCCAGCGCCCGACATCGCCTGGCTCTTGGTCGGTGACGAGCTTGCCCAGAGAGGGTCCAGCGATGAAGACGATATCCATCTTGTTCCCCAGGAGCTCGTCCTGGTCGTAGCCGGTCAGCCTGGCGGAGGCCGGGTTGACCGTCTCGATCAGGCCCTCCGCGTCGGTGACGAACACCGCGTCGTTCATCCTGGTTATGATCGTTGCCCCAAGCCTGCCCGCGATGGTCGTCATGATGCCGACACTGACCACAGCGTAGGCGATGACCGGGGCGCACAAGGTCGAGGCGAACATCGGCAGCTCCACCGTGCGCACGCCAAAGGCCGGGAAGATCACGTCTGTGACGACGCCCGCGACAAGCGGGATAATCAGGGCGATGAGCACGTAGCCGGCCCCGACCCGCTTATACCTGGAAGGTGAAGTCCGCCAGAACTTGAGCAGGATCACCCCACCGATGACGAACATGATCACCACGAACAGCTTGGAGGGAAGGCGCAGCCAGCCGGCGACCTCCTCGAAGCCCCAGTAGCTCCCGGTGAAATATCTGAAGACAGTGTGCGTGCTCCAGGTGATCGCCAGTAGCGCGACGCCGGGCAGGAGGCAGGCGACCTGCACGCGCATGTCGCGCAGCGCCTTCATATTGTCGCTGAAAGCGAGGGCGAACAGAACGAAGAACCCGCCAACGAGGCACCAGCCGGTCGCGGCGACACGGCTCCCCCACATCGCGCTCATCGCGGTCTTCGACAGCCGCATGGCGAACTCCCCGGCGGACCACACGGCGAGCGACATCATGACCGCGAAGAAAAGGCGGTTGATAATGTTCTTCGAGCCTCGCGTCAGCACGTAGACACCGACGGCGAGGTTCGCGCAGAGCGCTATGAGTGACATTATCGCGTAGATATTCATAGAACTGGCTTCTCCCCGCCGGTGGAGCAGGTCGCCACCTGGCAACTGCTTATGGAGTATTCTACTACGATTTGCAGGACCGGGAGTCGCCGCGAAGCGGATGAATGGTATGCGAAGGTTGACTTGTATTGGCGTCAATCAAGACCTTGCGGGCCGCAGCCGCACTCGATGCCGCGGATCTTGCCGGTCATGAGATTGCCCGCGATCACCGGTATGTCGACGGAGGTCGAGTAGGGTGGAGCATACGCGAGGTCGAGGTACTGCAGGTGGTCGGCGGTCATGCCGGCGTCGATGGCGACGGCCAGTACGTCCAGCCGCTTCTCCGCCACCGAGCTGATCTGCCCCACCACCTCGGCCCCCAGCAGGCGTCCCGACCCCCCGTGGGCGATGAGCTTGAGGTTCATTGTCCCTCGGCCCGGATAGTACTGGTGAAGAGATTCCGCCTCCATGCTGATGACCTCGGGGCTGAAACCTGCCTCGGTCGCCTCCGTCTCGCCGAGGCCCGTGCGGCCCACCGTCAGGTCGAAGCACTTGACCACCGAGGTCCCCTGAACGCCCGCGAACCGCGACTCGCCCCCGAACATGTTGTCCGCGCAGGCGCGACCCTGCTTCCTGGACGTCGAGCCGAGCGGCAGCCAGACCTGGCGGCCTGTGATGGTGTGGGTGGTCGTGGCGCAGTCTCCGGCTGAGAAGATGTCCTCGCCGGTGGTGCGCATGTGCTCGTCGACCTTTATCGCTCCTCTGACGCCGAGCTCCAGGCCGGCGTCCGCGGCTATTCCCGAGAGCGGCCTGATCCCGATCGCCAGAAGCACCAGGTCCGCCTTGATCTCACCGTTCGATGTGACCACTCCCCTGACGGCAACTCCGTCGCCTGCTATCGCGGTCAGGCTCTGCTCCAGCAGGCAGTTGACACCTTCCTCTTCGATGCGCGCCTGAACGCGGGCGGCCATCTCAGGGCTCATGTACGGCATCACCTGGCCGGCCAGGTCCATGACCGTGACCTCGAGCCCCAGGGTCGCGAAGGACTCGCACATCTCCATCCCGATCGGACCGGCGCCCACTATCACCGCGCGCCTGGGACGTGCATCGGCGAGGTATCTCTTCATCTGCAGGGAGTCGGTGAGCCTGCGGAGCGTGAACACGCCTTCCAGCTCCGTGCCCTCCACGGGCGGGACGAAGGCTTCGGCGCCGGTGGAGATGAGAAGCCTGGTGTAACCTTCGACGTACTCGTGTCCGGTCTGAAGGTCTCGGACCGTCACCGTGTGCCCGGCGGGGTCGATCGCCAGCACCAGGTGGCTTGTCTTGACGTCGATGTCGTTCATCGACTTGAACTGGGCGGGGGTGCGCGCGATCAGGTTCTGGTGGTCAGCGGTCACGCCGCTGATGAAATATGGCATCCCTCACGCCGAGTAGGAGACGTATTCCGCCTCGTCGAAGATCGTGATGCGGGCGTCGGGGCAGCACCTGCGCGCCCTGGTGGCGGCGGTGGTGCCGGCCGCCACTCCCCCGACGACGACCAACCTTTCCACTGTGGGCCCTCCCTCCGTCGCGTCAGTCGCTAGGGGCGTGGTTCAAGTGGAAAGGGCTCAAACCTTTCCTTGCCCACCTTGCAGATCGGGCAGACCTCAGGCGGCTCCGTGCGGGCGCAGAGGTAGCCGCACACTTTGCATCGCCAGACCCTGATATCGCCGGCAGGTGCTGGCTGTGGCTCTGTGGTATCCATGTCCCCTCGTTTCGCCGGACGCCTCTCGGGAATCGATTCGACTTCTGCCCGCCCCTCCAGGACCCGCCTGGAGACGTAGAGGCCTCAGTAACAGGTGTCGTACTCGGCCAGGTCCTGGTCCCTGTAATCGCAGGGGCAGATTATATCCAGGTCAGCTTGTCTGCTCCCGCCGGTGAGACGGCAGGGGCAGAGCGGATAGCCGTATCGCTGGACGTTGGTCGCCAGCCCCTGGGCCAGCTCGTCGGTGAACGGCACCTCGGGGTTCAGGTGGTATCCGTACTCCTCCGCCTCGCGGTCGAGACGGTCCCGGAGCTCTTCGGCCTCAGGGGTGATGCTCCCGGCGGGGCTCAGCTGAGCTTCTCCTGGTACTCCGATTCCTTGAACCCGATGATGACGTTGTCGTCGTCGATCACCAGGGTGGGAAACGTGTGGTTGGGGTTGTACCTCTCGGAGGCCAGCAGGACGGCCTTCTGCTCGTCGCCGTCGAGCAGGTCGACGTACACGTACCTGTAGGAGACGCCGGACTTGTCGAGGTATTCTCTGGCGTGACGGCAGTGGGGGCAGGTGCTGAGAGCGAAAAGAACGACATCGTGGTCCGCACTCGATCCTTCCACCGTCTCCAGACTCGTCAGCTCTATCACAAGGACCACTTCCTTTCGATGAGAACGCCTGCTTCAAGGCCTGCTTCTTCTTCTATAATACGATAACATCAGCCGGCACCCTGCACGTGTCGTTCGACAAGGCACCCAGGGGCACGGCCGCGGTGACTGGACCAGGGAAGGCGGCAACATCGTGGACTCGACAGGACCAGGAGTTATCAAGGTCAGCCAGGAAGCCCTCGAGCTTCACTCCAGCTCGCTGGTAGTGGACCTGCACACCGACAGCCTCACCGTAGCGCAGATGCTGGGCAAGGACCTCTCCAGGCGGCACAGGCCACCCGCCGGCTTCCAGCCCTGGCTGCTGCACGCCGACGTCCCCAGGATGCAGGAGGCCTCCCTTGACGCGGTCTGCTTCGGCATAGTCACGCATCCCTGGCCGCACAAAGCTTACCAGCGGGCGCTGAGGAATCTGCGCTACGGCAAGTTCGTCATCCGCAAGAACGCGCAGGTGATGGCGCTGGCGACCTCGCCCGCGGAGATCGAGGACGCGCGCGCCGCCGGAAAGATCGCGGTGCTCTTCGGCGTCGAGGGCATGCACATGCTCTCGGGGCGGCTCGAGCGGATCGAGAAGTTCTTCGAGCTGGGGGTCTCTTACATCACGCTCGCGCACTTCACCTCGAACAGGTTCGCGGTGTCCTCCGCGGACAAGCGACGCACCGACGCCAGGCTCGACGGCGGCGGAGCCGCGGCGATCGAGCTGATGAACTCGCTGGGGATGATGATCGACCTGGCGCACGTCCACACCAACCTGATCGAAGATGTCTGCCGGATGACCACGCAGCCCGTCATCGTCAGCCACGGCGCCACCCAGGCGCTGAGGCCGACGTTCAGGAACCTGAGCGACTCGGACATCCGCAATGTGGCCGGCACGGGCGGTGTGATCGGCCTGATATATGCGAGCGAATGGCTGGCGCCAAGAGGTCTCGACATATCGCTGGCCGTGGTGGTCGACCACGCGGATCACATCAGGAAGGTCGTCGGTGTCGAGCACATCGCGCTGGGAAGCGACTTCGACGGCTTCATCGCGACTCCGGCGGGCCTGCGGGACGTCACCGATTTGCCCGCCCTCACGCAACTGTTCCTGGAGAGAGGCTATTCGCACGATGAGGTCGCCGGTATCCTCGGCGGCAATTTCATGCGAGTCTTCCGCCGGGTCCGCTCCACTGCCTAAAGCCCTACCTCGCCGGGGACGATTAGCACAGTAAGGGAAGCCATCCCAGCACGTTCTTCCAGCCGGGCGGCTTATGGGCAACGGGAGGGTGCGACCTGGACATAAGGGATGAGGGTCTGGTCGAAGAGGACGTATCGATCGCGCTCGCCGAGAGCGAGGAGCGCTTCCGGCTGCTCGCAGAAGCGAGCTTCGAGGCAATCTTCGTCCACGAGGACAACATCATCCTGGCCGTCAACCACGGCTTCGAGTCCCTTTTCGGTTACCAGGCTTCTGAGGCCGTGGGCACCAACGCGCTCGAATACGCCGCGCCCGATACACGCCCGGTGATCGAGGCCAAGGTCGCCTCCGGCGACGAGGCGCCGTACCGTGCCGTCATCGTGCGCAAAGACGGCAGCCCCTGTCACGTCGAGGTCCGCGGAAAAGCCATTCCCTACCACGGGCGGCGGGTGCGGGCGGTGGCCCTGCGCGACCTCACCGCCTGGGTCGTCGCCGAGGACGCGTTCAGGGAGATCGAAGGCCGCCTGGTGCGCCTGATCCAGAGCATGCCGATGGCCGTCGCGCTCATCGACGCGGGCGGCAGGCTCCGCTTCGCGAACCGCCGCGCCGAGGACCTGCTGGGGACCAGCGTAAGGGGGATGCGGCCCGAGATCACCGGACGGGGCTGGGGCATGTTCCACCTCCACAAGGCCGGCACCGACGAGCCCTACCCACCGCACCTGTCACCGGTGCGCCGAGCTCTCCAGGGCGAGAGCACCGTGGTCGAAGACGTGGAGATCAAGAGGGGAGAGACCAGGATACCGGTCGAGATGTCGGCGGCTCCGGTGATCGACGAGGGCGGTGAGGTCGCCAACGTCATAGTCGTCTTCAACGACATCACCGAGCGCAAGCAGGCCGCCGGGGCCATTCGCGCGGTCCGTGAGAAGTACGAGGACATCGTAGAGAACTCCGTGACCGGGATCTTTCAGAGCACCTGCCAGGGCCGCTTTATCACCGTAAACCCCGCGATGGCCGAGATATGGGGTTTTTCATCGCCGGCCGAGATGGTCGCCAGGGTCGACGACGTATCCAGGTGGTACGTCGATCCAGCCCGGCGCAACGAGTTCCGTATAATGATGGAGGAGCGTGGCGTGCTGCAGGCTTTCGAGGCCGAGATAATACGGGCGGACGGCGCCAGGCGCTGGATCTCGGTCAACGCCCGCGCCGTGCGCGAGCCGGACGGAGCGGTCCGCTACTTCGAAGGGACACTCACCGACATCACCGAGAGGAAGAACGCCCAGTCGGCGCTGCGGCAGAGCGAGGAACGGTACAGGACTCTCGTTGAGACCTCGCCCGACTCCATCGTCGTGACCGACCTCGACTTCAAGGTGATCACGGCCAACGCGCAGGCGGCGGTGATGCACGGGTTCGCCTCACCCGCGGAGATGCTTGGCGCCAACGCGCTGGACCTGGTGGCACCCGAGGACAGGGAGAGGGCGCGGGCCGACGGGCTGACCAATGCGCGCGAGGGCGGGGCGACGACCGTCGAGTACGCGCTGGTGAGGAACGACGGGACCAGGTTCCCCGCCGGGGTAAGGGCTTCATTCATGGGTGGCGCCACAGACAAGCCGGACGCGCTGATCATAGTCACCAGGGACATCACCGAGCGAAAGATGGCGGAAGACGAGCTGCAACGCATCAACGCCGAGCTCGAGGGCTACGCCCACACGGTGTCACACGACCTCAAGGGACCGCTCGCCGCCATGATGATGGCGGGCCAGACCCTGAAGGCGCTGCTGGAGGCGGGCGACGCCGAAGCCATCGCCGAGGTAGCCGGCACCATCGAGGATAGCGCGGCCCGCGCCACGGCCCTGATCGAGGACCTGCTGTCGCTGGCCGAGGCCGGCCAGGAGCCCGCGGAGATCACGGACGTCGACGTAGCGTCGGTCATCGCGGACATACTCGCCGAGCGCGCCCGCGAGATCGAGGACAGGGGGCTCTCCGTGACCTGCGCCGATGACATGGGGCTGGTGAGGGCCAGCCCGACACACGTCTATCAGCTGTTCTCCAACCTCATCGCCAACGGTATCCAGCACAACGATTCGGCGACCCCGGAGATCTCCCTCACGCTCGAGCAGTCCCACGGCGGCCTGGCCAACTACCTGGTAAGGGATAACGGCCCCGGCATCCCGGAGGAGCTGCTGGGTCGCGTGTTCATGCCTTTCGCCAAGGGAGAGAGCGGTCAGACGGGAATAGGCCTCACGATCGTCGAGAAGATCGCCGGCGTCTATGGGGGTCGGGTCAAGGCGTACAACGACGACGGTGCCTGCTTCGAGGTGTCGCTGCCCGCTGGCCGGGGCGGAGGCGTTTCAACGGCCACGCCGCTGCTGTAGAATCAACTCATCTTCACCCATCACGATCGCGTCCGTCGGTCAAGGACGCCTGTCCCGCACCAACAAGTAACAGCAAGGTCGCTCATGGAACTCGACTTTCGAGACGTAGAAGGGCTCTCCGACGAGGAGGCCGAACGAAGGCTGGCCACCGAGGGCTACAACGAAGTGCCATCCGCGAAGAAGCGGAGCATCCTCGCGATAGGCTTCGACGTGATCCGCGAGCCGATGTTCCTGCTGCTGGTCGCGGTAGGCAGCATCTACCTCGGCCTGGGCGACCGCAAGCAGGCACTGGTCCTCATGACTTTCGTGGTGGTCGTCATCGGGATAACCTTCTACCAGGAGCGTAAGACCGAGCGCGCGCTCGAGGCTCTGCGCGACCTCTCCAGCCCCCGCGCCAACGTCATCAGGTCCGGCGAGCAGAAGAGGATAGCCGGCAGGGAGGTGGCCCGGGGAGACGCGCTGCTGCTGGCGGAGGGCGACCGCGTGTCCGCCGACGCGGTCCTGGTATCCTGCGCCGCGATGCTGTTGGACGAGTCGCTGCTGACGGGCGAATCGGTGCCGGTGTCCAAGGGGAGCTGCGACGACGCGGAGGATATCGACATGGGCCGCCCGGGCGGAGACGGCCTTCCTTTCGTCTGGTCGGGGACGCTGGTGGTATCCGGCAGGGGCCTGGCTCTGGTGAGGGCCACCGGCGCCGCCACCGAGATGGGCAAGATCGGCCGTGCGCTGCAGGAGATCGAGCCGGAGACCACGCCGCTTCAATCCGAGACCAGGAAAGTCGTCCGGGACATCGCGCTGCTGGGGGTCCTGCTCTGCGGGGTGGTCATCGTCGTCTACGGCCTCACGCGCAACGAGCCCAACCACTGGGTGGACGGGTTCCTCGCCGGCCTCACCCTGGCGATGGCGATGCTGCCCGAGGAGTTCCCGGTGGTGCTCACCATCTTCCTGACCACGGGCGCGTGGCGCATATCCAAGAAAGAGGTCCTGACCAGGCGCGTTCCCGCCGTGGAGACACTGGGTTCCGCCAACGTCCTTTGCGTGGACAAGACCGGGACCCTGACTTTCAACAAGATATCCGTGAGCAGGCTCGCCGCGGGAGGCGCCTCCTACGGCCTGAGCGAGCACCTCCGCGAGCCGCTGCCCGAGGAGTTCCACTCCCTGGTGGAGTTCTCCATCCTCGCCAGCCAGCGCGACCCGTTCGACCCAATCGAGAAGGCCATCAAGCGCCTGGGCGACCGCAAGCTGTTCGCCACCGAGCACCTGCACGAGGACTGGGTGCTGGAGAGGCAGTACCCGCTCTCCACCGAGCTGCTCGCGCTATCGCACGTCTGGCGATCGCCGGACGGGAGCCGGTTCCTCATTGCCGCCAAAGGGGCGCCGGAGGCCGTGGCCGACCTCTGCCACGTATCCCCCGCAGCGCGTGAAGAGATAATGGCGGGAGTCGCCCGGATGGCCGAGGACGGGCTCAGGGTGCTGGGGGTCGCCCGCGCCGCTTTCGTCCCCGCCGAGATGCCGGCCGACCAGCACGAGTTCGTCTTCACCTTCCTGGGGCTGGTCGGGCTCGCCGACCCTGTCAGGCCCAACGTGCCCGACGCGCTGCGCGAGTGCGCCGCGGCCGGGATCGAAGTGGTGATGATCACCGGCGACTATCCCGGCACAGCCGTCAACGTGGCGCGGCAGATCGGCCTGACGCCGGCCGACAACTACATCACCGGGCCCGAGCTCGAGGCGATGACCGACGTCGAGCTGCTGCGGAGGATCGACGACGTCAGGATATTCGCGCGCGTCGTCCCCGAGCAGAAGCTCAGGATCGTCGACGCGTTCAAGGAGAAAGGCGCGATCGTGGCCATGACCGGCGACGGGGTGAACGACGCGCCGGCGCTGAAGTCCGCCGACATCGGCATCGCGATGGGAGCCAGGGGAACGGACGTGGCGCGCGAGAGCGCCGCCCTGGTGCTGCTGAACGACGACTTCTCTTCGATAGTGGCCGCGGTCAGGCTGGGCCGGCGCATCTTCGACAACCTCAAGAAGGCCATGTCCTACATCATCGCGGTGCACGTGCCGATCGCGGGGGTGTCACTCATACCCGTGTTGTTCAAGCTGCCGCTGGTCCTGCTGCCGGTGCAGATCGCCTTCCTGGAGCTGATCATCGACCCGGCCTGCTCAGTTGTCTTCGAGGGCGAGCCCGAGGAGGAAGGCGTGATGACGAGGCCTCCCCGCGACCTCTCCCAGCCGCTCTTCAGTAAACGCACGGTGATCCTGAGCCTCCTGCAGGGGCTCTTCGTGATGGCCATCGTGCTTACGGTCTACGGGGCGGCTCTGTGGATGGGGTTCAAGACGCCGGAGGTCAGGGCGATGACCTTCACGACGCTCGTTATCGCGAACCTCGGCCTCATCCTCACCAACAGGTCATGGACCCGCACCATCCGTACCACCCTGCGCACGCCCAATCGCGCGCTGTGGTTCGTCATCGGCGGCACCGTCGTGTTCCTCGCGCTGGTGTTGTACGTGCCGGCGCTGATGAACCTCTTCCAGTTCGCGCGGCTCAGCGCGGTGGACGTGATCATCGCGGTGGCGGCGGGCGCCTTCAGCATCACCTGGTTCGAGGGGCTGAAGGTGCTGCAGGCGAGGCGCGCCCGGGCGGCGTGAGCGCTACTGTATGCTGGTGCCCCCCGTCTTCCAGCCCGAGATCTCGAAGAGCTTGTTGAGCACCGCCTGGGCGGCCTTGCCCTTCAGCGGTATCGTCTGGCAGGCGTCGTTGATGCGGTAGGGAAGGAGCTCATACGCGGTGGGGAAGCCCCTGGTCAGCGTGGTCCGCAGGACGTACCCCTTGCGAGTCTGCTCGCCGACGTCGACCCCGTTTATCTCCACGTGCCGCTGGTCGAAGATGAAGTTCCCCAGGCTGTAGGCGATGAGCTTGCCCTTGTAGTACTCGATGGACTGTATGCTGTGAGGGTGCTGTCCTATTATCATGTCCGCCCCGGCATCGCACGCCGCATGCGCGAGCTGGACCATCGATGGGTTGGGGTGGTACTTGTACTCCTCGCTCCAGTGGAAGCAGGCGACCACCACGTCCGCCTGCTGCCTGGCCCGCCGCACGTCGCTCTCGACCATGGCTACATCGGCTGGGCTGTCGGGGCTGAAGGGCGGCATCCGTATCCAGGTCACTCCCGCCTCCGTGGCGGTCGCGTCAAGGCTGTCCTTGATGCTGTTGTAAGAGAGAACCGCGACCTTGACGCCCTTGACGTCCATGATCGCGGCCTGGTGGGCCTCGTTGTAGTTGTAGCCGCCGCCGGCGTACTCGATGCCGTTGGACTTCAGCGTCTTGAGGGTGTCGATGAAGGGGCCCCTGCCGAAGTTGGTGCTGTGGTTGTTCGCCAGCGTCACGATGTCGAGGCCCAGCAGCGCCAGGCCCTGGACGGTCTTGGTCGGCGCGGAGAAGATCATGCCCGAATAGGGTGGCTTGAAGCGGTCGGTTAGCGGGCACTCCAGGTCGCCCACCGCGACGTCGCTGTCCTTCACCAGAGGCACGGCGGTCTTGAAGGAGTAGGCCACTCCGTGTTTGGCCATCGCTTCCGCCACGTGCCTGGCGGGGATTATGTCACCCACCGTGGTGAGGGTCATAGAGTTCTCGGGCCCGTAGTAGCCCTTGATGTAGCGCTCCAGGGATTCCACCTCGGGGTCCTGCTGCTTGAGGACGATGCCGGTGCGCTTGTAGCAGTACCAGTACTCCCGGGCCGGCCTGAGCACCTTGTGGCTGGTGCCTGCGTCCAGGGTGGCGGGAGGCATGCCGGTCACCCGGGTGGCCTCGTAGCCCTTCCAGGGACTCTCGCCGATGAATATGTCCGCCTTGCCGTTGTTCGAATAGAGGAGGCGCCCTTTGGCCGCGCCCTTGAGGTAGGCCTCGACGATGGGCTTCATGTCACCCGATGCGCCCTTGGAGATCTCGATTGTGTAGGGCTTGCCGATGTTGGAGTGGGCGGCCTGGGCGTAGAAGAAGTTGATCATCCCAAGCGCGAACGCGAGCACGGCGAGGAGCACGATGCCGGCGCCGATCGCCTGCCGGTAGGACAGCCGCCTGATCGCTTGCGGCCGGCGCCGCCAGAGGCTGGCGAGCGCGCCCTTCAACCGGGCGCCCACGCGCGCCACGCCCTTGCCGTCGCTCATGCCGCTCGCCTTCCCTTCAGGAGCATCTTTGCTATCGACCGGTAACGGAACGCCGGGCCTCCCATCGGCCAGGCCAGCTCTTCTTTCACCAGTTCCCCCCGGGCCCTCAAGGAATCGGCCTCGCTCTTCAGTCTGTCGAGCTCCGCGTCGCGCAGCGCCGCGTCGTCCATGTCGTTGATCCGGTCCAGCCGGTCGAGCATCGCCACGTTCTCATCGAGGAAGCCCTCCATCTCGGCGGCGTACGTCGCGTCGATCTGCCCGTGTTTCGCCTTCACGCGGTTGAGCTCGCGCAGCGCCCGGTAGGTGGCGTCCACGATGTCCTGCCGGCTCATGCAGTCGGTCTCGTAGCCTAGCAGGTCGCGCCAGTGCGGTTCAAGCAGAGCCTTCACGTGGTCGTCGAGCGTGTGCAGCAGGACGCGGTAGCCGCGGGAGTCCGCCTCCTCGCGCGCCAGGCTGCCAGGGTCGAGGAACGGGGCAAGCGGACCGACGAGCGGATTCAGGCGCCGGCCGTTGTCGGCAAGCAGAGAATCGCACCAGGACACGGTGTCCATCACCGAGGCGGGGTCCTGCCCCGCCAGCCCTATCATGAAGAAGATGTCGAACTTCGAGCACCCGGCGGCCAGGGCCGCGCCGATGCACTCCTCGACGGCCGCATTGGAGTAAGGCTTGCCGGAGCGGCGCCTGATCTCCTCGTCGTGGGTCTCGCAGGAGAGCTGAATGTCGAAGTTGGGCAGCGCGGCGGCCGCCCTCGAGAAGAACCGGCGGCCGGCCGGCTCGAAGAGCTCCAGGACCACGTGGTTCCTCACCGGCGTCCTGGAGAGGCGCTCGAGGACCTCATCTGCGTAATCCTCCCCCGGTTGCCTGATGTCGCCGATTACGAACACCGGCGCGGAGGTGAACGAGGCGATGGAGGCCATGTCGGCTGCGACGTCGGCGGGCTTGCGCAGCGCGATGCCGGTCCTTTCGAAGCAGTTCTTCATGGCATACGCCGAGCCGCCGCAGAACGTGCAGTTCCTGGTGCAGCCCTTCACGGTGAGGACGGCCGCGACGGGGTACGACCACCAGCCCTTGAAAGCGCGCACGCCTCTGTAGTCCGCGTGACGGATGGCCGAGCGGATCATGTAGAGGTAGTTGTCACCCAGGTGGGAGAGGTCGGCCGGGACCCAGGAGAGCTCGGTGGAGACCGCCTGTCCCGACTCGTCTCGGTAGGTGAGGTTCGGCACAGCGGACACGTCTCCGTCGCCGTAAAGCGCCCGCATCAGGCGCAGCAGCGGCTCCTCGCCCGAGTCACCCCTGATCACGTAGTCCACCTCCGGGTGCTCCATCAGCTCCCGGTGGAATAGGGTCGCCGAGTAACCGCCCATTATGACGGGGACTTCTGGATGCTCGCGCTTGCAGATCTTCGCGGTCTCCAACGCCCCCTGGGCGTGCGGGAGCCAGTGGAAACCGACTCCGAAGGCGCGCGGCGCGGTGCGCGCGATGAACCTGGCGGGGTCGAAGCGCGGCTCCTCGAGCATCCGCACGGCGAGGTTCGCCACGCGCACCTTCATCCCGTTGCGCTCCAGGTACTCGCCCAGGAACGAGAAGCCGATAGGAAACATCTCGAAGAGCGCGCCGGACGGGACGAGGTCCGCGATGGGCCTCGGTGGCAGGAGCATCTTCCTGAAGTCGTAAACGCTCGGCGGATGCAGCAGAACCAGGTCGGTGCGTTGAAACCTCAAATCAGAAATACCTCGGGAGCTTGCCAGGCAAGGGCTTATAGTACCCCGTTCCATAAATACGCTCGCATTCGAACGCCGATGCACCCGCACCTACCGCGTTCCACTCCCTCTCCGTACTCTCCGAAAGCCTCTGCTGCGCGCCTTGTATGAGCGGCGCCTCGGTGCCCTCTGTACGTTACTGTTTTTATGGAACGGGGCACTAAGCCTTTTGACGATTTTATCAGGAAAAGGGTTGACCCGCCCTGGGGAGCTTCACGTCGACGGCGGCGCAGAGCCGCCTGCAGTACCGGGATCATCCCCGGAGACGCACGGGACCTGGCCGTGCAACGTGCAACTGGCGCAGATCACTGGGGGAAACTCGCACGCGTGCACGAAGCACGACCCGGACCCGCCGTTTATCCTACAGGTTGTCTGGTGAGCGCTTCTTCCAGCGCTCCGTTAAATGCCTCTATGTCCGCCGGGCGCCGTGACGTGATGAGGTTGCCGTCGATCACCACAGGCTCATCGGTGAAGTCCGCGCCCGCATCGATCATCTCGTCCTTTATCTTCGGGTACCCGGTTATGTGGCGGTCTTTCAGCAGTCCCGCCGAGGCGAGCATCTGCGGCCCGTGGCAGATCGCCGCGACCGGCTTGCCGGTCTCGAAGAAATCCCTCACCAGGTCGACCGCCTCTGGATGTTTCCTCAGGTGGGCCGGCCCCCTGCCGCCCGGTATCACCATCGCGTGGTAGGAGTCCAGGTCGCCGACCTCGTCGATCGTCTTGTCCACAGTGATCTGCGCGCGCCCGTGCAGGCCCTCGAGCACCCCCCGCTCGAGCCCCGCGACCACGACTTCGGCGCCGCGCTCCACCAGGAACTCCAGTGGCATTCTCCCCTCGTCGTCCTCATACTGCTCACCCAGGAGCATCAGGACCCTCTTGCCGCTCAGATCGCCCATGTCCTCACCCTTCAGGTAGCTGGTTCCACACGGCCGGAATGCCGGTTTACTCCTCTAATACACCGGTGGGCGCTGTGCTCCTGCCATGGCAAAGTAAAGGAATCACAGTCTCTTGCCAGAAGAAAAAACAAGGCGTAGCCGGCACTCACGAAGGAGGTCGAAGTGGAGAGGCAGACAGTCGAGAAGCCATTTCTCATCAAGCACAGGAGAGCGGCCAAGGCTGTCGTACTGACCTTCGCGGCGCTCGCACTGGCGGCGCCTCTGCTGGTGGTCGGACTGTCCGCGGGGCACTTCGCCGGCGGCAAGGTGCCGGCGATCAGGCTGCTGGGGCTGTACGCCTTCACCTTCGCGTTCTTCAATATCATGACCGGCGCCCTCGCGCCCAGGTTCTACATGGTCTTCAACCCGGTGCGCGAGTACCTGTTCCACATCGTCTCAGGCACGCTCACGCTCGCATTCGCGGCCGCTCACGGCACGACGGTGCTCGCCACGACTTTCTACAGGGGGTTCTCCGCTTTCTGGATCATCGGGCCCGTGGCCCTGGGGCTTCTGGTCATCACTGTGGTGACGGCGCTGCAGAAGAACAGGCTGGCTCACGTCTGGAGGGCCGTGCACATCCTCAACTACCTGATATTCCTGGCCATATTCATCAAGGCGATGATCATCGGCACGGACGTGTCCGTCGCCACCGCCGCCGCCTATGCGATGAAATCCGTTATGATCCTCTACGTGGTGCTTGCCACGGCGGCGACCACACTCCGGGTCATCGATCGCCAGCGCATCGCCGCAAGGCACCGCCGCGCCGCGGAGGTGGCACCCTAGAAAAGGAGCCCGATGGAAGACCTGAAACCCACCAAGACGCCGACGCGCGACTACCAGTCGTTCTCGGAAACGCGCTGGGCCGTTCTGGACACCATGTACGCGAGGCGGTCTCACAGGAAATACAAGCCAACGGTCCTCGATGACGAATTCTGCCGTGAGTTTGCCGACCTCACCGGTCGCGCCTGCGCCGCGAGGGGCGCGCCGTCTGGCAGCGTTCTGACGGTGACCGGCTCGGCTGAGGTCAAGGCGCTGAAGAGCCGCGCTTACAGAGGCATCTCAGGCGTCATTAACATCTGGCTTGCCAGGGCGCCGGTCGCGGGATTCCTGGTGCTGGCGGTTGACGAGGCGGACATGAAGGCGGACCGGCCGAGCATGCTGCCTCGGGCGGTAATGGCTGCCGAGGACGTCGTCCTCTGGCTGGCCGAGAAGGGCGTCGGAACCTGCTGGCTGGGGGGAGTCAACGCCCGCGAGGTCCGCTCGACGATGGGGCTCGCCGGCGTGGGCATCCCCGCTGTCATAACGGCGGGGGAGGGGGCGCTCCCGGCGGGGCCGGCCAGCTATGGCGGCTTCGCCTACCGCAGGATGTCCAGGCGCCGCAAACAGCTTGAGCAGATCGCCTGCGCCGAGCGGGTGGGAACGCCTTATCATGCCGGTGACCTTCAGGGATGCAGGTTCGAGGCGGCCGACGTCGGGGTCGGCGGGCTGCTGTCGGCTGTCGCGGGCCAGGGGCCGGCTCCGGCGCGCGCGCAGGCGCCGACGGATCTTGCCGTCGACGCATGTCTGGAGGCGGCGCGGATCGCGCCCAGCGGCAGCAACGCGCAGCCCTGGGTGTTCGTGGTGGTGCGAGACAAGGACAGGCTGGCCAGGCTGGCGGAGTCCTGCGGCTCGGTCTCTGACCTGGCCGAGAGGCCGGCGGTCATCGTGGCGATGGGGAGGCCCAGCAACATCCAGACGAAGATGCTGGACAGGCCGTTCTGGATGATAGACGTGCCGATCGCGGTGGGCCACATCACCCTGCTCGCGGCCTCGATGGGTTTCGTCCCCGCGCTCGCCCTGGACGGGATAGATGAAGCGGCGATCAGCAGCCTGGTGGAGGCTCCAGGCGGCCTGCGGCCCGTGGCCGTGATAGGCCTATGAGCGGCTTGCGGCGTGCGGAGGGGCCGCGACACTTGTTAGAATCTTCATATCGCGATATCCGGAGGTCGTAATGGAACGTGTATGGGCAGTATCGTTCGGTGAAAACGAGCGAATGGAGCTCGAGCGGGTCATCATGGACGATGACGCCGAGGCCGCGCTCGTGTTCGTCAAAAAAGTGATATACCCCAAGGTCAAGGAGGCTGAGAAGCCCGGCTCGTGCTTCCACGACGTTGCTAAACCTGTCGACGAGGTAGGCAGGCAGGTCAGCAGGCACAAGTGCCTGGGGACCTTCGACTGAGGCGGGCCGGCAGACCGGAGGCGACCTTGACCACGTATATCCAGGAAGCGAGATTCGTCGAGCTCGAGGGGCGCAGGACCTGTTACGTCGACGAGGGAACGGGACCGGTCCTGCTGCTCATTCACGGGCTGGGCGGCTCCATATGCAATTGGGCTCCCACTATCGAGCACTTCAAGAGGACCCACCGGGTGGTGGCCATCGATCTCCCCGGCTTCGGTAAGTCGCAGGGCAGCGCGTCCGATTGCGGGGTTGAGTGCTTCGCCGGCGCCGTCAGGGCGCTGCTCTCGGAGCTGGGCATCGACCGCGTTTCCATCGCGGGCAACTCCCTGGGCGGACTCATCACCCTCTACCTCGCGCTCAACCACTCGGACCTGATCGAGAACATCGTGCTGGTGGACTCCACCGGGACGCACGGGTTTCCCGAGCTATTGAAGGTCGCGCTGGTGAAGCTGCCGGCGGCATGGGTGAAGAGGGCGGTGCTCTTCGGCGTCTCCTACATCGTCAGGTTCTCCTTCGCCTATCGCCTGGCAGGCATCTACAACCTCAACGAGTACACCCGGGTGCTGTTGGACGAGGCGATATCGACGGGGCAGCGAGAGGACCTCGAGGATTACCTGGAGATCTACATCAGGACCTCGGTGACCGCCCTGCATGAGAGGTACGACGACCGGCTGGGCGAGATATCCAAACCGACCCTTATCGTGTGGGGCCAGAAGGACATGGGCGTGCCCCTCAAGGTGGGGCAGCGGATCAACCGGCTCATCAAGGGTTCGTTCCTGGTGGCGATCCCCGACGCCGCTCACGTGCCGCAACTGGACCAGCCCGAGGCGTTCAACGAGGCCGTCGAGAGATTCCTGGCCGGGGCGCGCGCGGGCCGGGGGTCCTTTTGAGCGCGGCGCCAGGGAGGCCAGGCTGATGTCGAAGGCGACATTGGCGGGCGCGGATGGCATTCCCAGGCAGCCGGTAAAGCTGCCGGTGGTGTACGTACCGGGGTTCCTGTCTCCCTTCACCTACACCTGGGTCTTCGAGCGCGGCATCAAGCGGGAGGGCTACGACTTCGAGCAGGTCGCGTTCCCCCGTATGGCCGCAGGCGACATGGTCGAGATGGCCCGCTACCTGGCCACGCTGGTCGAGGCGGCGGCCGGGGAGTTCGGGATGGTCAACCTCGTCTGCCACAGCGCCGGGGGGCTTATCGCGCGGTACTACCTGCAGAGGCTCAACCGATGCGCTCCTGTATCCAGCGTGGTGTTCCTGGGAACCCCTCACCAGGGGACGCTGGCGGCCTACCCCGGCTTCCTGGTGCAGACCTGCAGGCAGATGGCGCCAGGGTCGAAATTCATGTCATCGCTCGAGGACGGCGGGCTGGGAAGGATACTGACCGAGCGGTCGCTCTCCGTGTACTCGAACCACGACCTGCTGGTGCTACCCTTCGAGAGCGGGAGGCTCGCCGGGGCGCGCAACGTCAGGATGAAAGGGCCGTTCGGACACGCCCTGCCGCTTGATCCTCGCGCGCTGGGGCAGGCGGTCACCTTCATGGAAGAGATGGCGCCAGCCTGAGGAGGACGAAGAGTTGGCTGAAGAGAGCGCGGGCGAACGCGGCGAGCCGATATACAGTGAGTCTCACATTTTCAACCCGGTGTTCCTCCTATTCATGGTCGCTCTTATCGTGCTCTACGTCGTGGTGGCGGTGGGCGGCATCATAAAGCACAAGCCGACGTACACAGTCATATTCGCGCTGCTCGCGCTACTGTTCCTGGCGCTCCTGGGCAATTTCTGGCGGCTGGTGTTCCGGATTTATGATGACGATGTATTCTTCGGCTTCGGCCTGGCCAGCCACCAGTTCCCCCGCTCCAGCATCGTGTCCTGCAAACCGTACGACCTGAAGTTCGGCAACTACCTCGGCTACGGCATCCGGGGCGGGATCGACCGCACCATCGCCTACAACACCCGCAACGGCCCCGGGGTGAAGCTGGAGGTGGAGGGCAGGAACCGGCCCTTCGTGATCTCGATCGACAACCCCCCCTACGTCTGCGAGCTGCTCTCCTCAAAGCCGCCGCGTGCGCCGCGCCGGTAGTGGTAGAATCGTCGCGACCGGCCAACCGATCTCTGGAGGTCCATTGAAGAGCATCCCACCCATACACAAGGTCAAGGGTTACGGAACCGGCAACATCTACATCATCGAGGCCGACGAGGAGCTGGTCCTGGTCGACACCGGGGTCCCGCAGGATTACATGCTGGTGGTCGATCGCATCAAGAGCCTGGGCCGCTCGCCCGTCGAGGTGGGCCACATCATCCTCACCCACTTCCACCTGGACCACGCCGGCTCGGCCGCCGCCTTCAAGCGGCTGTCGCACGCCAGGGTCTATGCCCATGAAGCCGACGTCCCCTACCTGCAGGGCGACAAGCATATCTCCAGCGTCTACGCCAGGGGCGCTATCGGCACCCTGGTGTCGCTGGTGCCGGTGGCCGCGGCCAGGATCGCCAGGGTCCCGACGGTGGAGGTCGACGTAGCTTGCTCCGATGGAGAGGTCATAGACGTGCTGGGCGGCATGAGGGTGATCCACGCGCCTGGGCACACACCGGGCTCGTCCGCTTTCTTCTGGGAGGAGCAGGGGGTCCTGTTCACGGGTGACAGCATCATCAACACCTACCACTTTCTCTCGCTGCCCACCAACGGCTTCTCCGTGGACTTCGACCAGGCCGCCAGGTCCATCTGCAAGGTGGTCGACGAGGTCGAAGACGAGGACGTGCGACTGTTGTGCGCCGGGCACGGCCCGTTCGTCGAGGACTACGCGGACGAAAAGCTGCTCAAGGTACGCGGCAAGATGATGAGAAAGGGCCAGGCTTGACGGCGGTGGCGTAACTCGCAGGCGTGGCAGCAACACCAAATGCAACAAAAGGGGTAAGAACCCTTGTGTTGCATTCTGAAATGGTTTGGGGCAGGGTTAGCCTTTTGCTCGCTGGTCCTCGCGTCTTTAATATCAGCAGACTCTCTATGCTCCTTGAGACGCTGCGAATCGCTCGCAAAAGGCTCCCCCTGCCCCCGTCAGGACATCCCCCCTATATAAGACAAAATCAAAGATGACTTCTGACCAGCAGGAACGAAATTTAGTGCGCAAACAAGAATGCGGATTGGTGGAAGAAAAAAGGCGGGCCAGATGGCCCGCCTTTTTGTTCGAATTACGGGTTATGCCGGCTCGAAGTGCATCAGCAGCAGGGGATGGTCCACCTTCTCATCGGTGAAGGCCACCTTGACCGGCATGCCGACCTTGATGTCGTCGGTCGAATCGCCGTAGTTTCGCAGCTGGTGCGTGAACAGGGTGTCCGCCCCGTCCAACTTCACGACCGAGAGAACATAAGGCTTCTCGACCTTCATGAAAGCCGGCACGAAGTGGGACACCGAATATCCGATCAGCGTACCCGTTCCCGGCAACTCCTTCCACTTGGTTATAGTCAGGCAGTCGGAGCAGAGCGGCCTGGGGATGCCCCAGACCTTGCCACAGCCCGGACACTCGGTGGTGACGAACTTCTTGTTCGCCAGCTCGATGAAAAACTTCGAGTACTTTCCGAGTACGTGCTTGTAGGTGAAGTCCATCTTCCATTCGATGCGCATGACCTCGCGGAAGTCTTTCCACGGGTCTCCTTCGGGGTGCTCGAACGGCATCGGGTCCTCAGCCGTGAATACCTCCATGAGGGTGTTGATCTGTTCCAGACCCATATCAGTCCCTCCTCTCAAATATGTTGATAGCGCAGAAAGTGCCTGTACCGCCGTGCGAGTCCATGCCGCCACGCTTGGCGTTGAGCTCGACCTGGCGCTTGGGGTGCGCCTCCTGGCGAAGCTGGCGGAGCACCTCGACGCCCTGGCCAACGCCGGTCGCGCCGACCGGGTGCCCGAAGCCGATGAGGCCGCCCGACGTGTTGGTCGGCAGGTCGCCGCCCAGGTCGAAGACGCCCTTCTCAGCGAGCTTTCCGCTCTCTCCCGGCTTGCAGAACCCGAGGTCCTCGTAGGTTACGAGCTCGACGCCGGAGTACGCGTCGTGCACCTCGAAGCAGTCGAAGTCCTCGCGCGGGTTCTTTACGCCGGCCATCTCGTAGGCCTGCTGCGCGCCGGACTGCTTGCCGCGGAAGTGTATGATCCCGGGGTCCGGGAACGGCCTGTCGGCCATCCTCATGAAGTCAGTCCCGCAACCCGTTCCGGTCAGCTCCACAGTCGGCTTGCTGCCCCAGGACTTTGCGTTCTTCTCCGCCCACTCGGCGGTCGAGAAGACTATGCAGGCCGCGCCGTCCGAGAGGAGGCAGTTGTCGAGGAGCTTGTACGGATAGGACAGCATCTTCGACTTCATCACGTCCTCGACCGTGATATCCATCGGGTAGTGGGCCTTGGGGTTGTACATGGCGTTGCGGTGGTTCTTGACGCTGACCGTCGCGAACTGCTCTTCCTTCGTCCCGTACTTGTCCATGTGGGCGGTCATCATCATCGCGTAGTAGGCGATATAGAAGCCGGCGACCTGCACTTCCCAGTCTGTGTCGGACGCCAGCGCGATGAACTGCTGCGCCACGTCGGACGGTACCTGGCGTCCCATGTTCTCGCCGCCGAAGACTATCATCGAGTCGCACAGGCCTGACTTGATGTAGGCGTAGGCGTTGCGGATGGCGAGACCCCCGGTGCCGCCGCCGCCCTCGACCCGCACGTTCGGCTTGGGGCACATGCCGATGTTGTCATGGAAGATCGCCCCGGCCTTCAGCTGCTTGTCGAAGTGGTCGCTGAAGTAGCTGGTGGTGCTGTGCTCGATGTCCGCGATCTGCGTTCCGGAATCCTCGAGGGCCTCCAGGACGGCTTCGTTCATCCAGTCGCGCATGTTGCCGTCGACGCGCTCTGCCGCGAACTTGGAGATGCCGCCTCCAAGTACGAACACTCTGCGTTCCTTGTTAAGAATCTCCATATCCTCCCTTCCTTCCCTTTCTAAGCCTTGCTCCAGGCTGATGGACATAATTCTGCAAGCCCCAACGGAGCTTGCCCCGGTAGTATATCAAAAAACGCATGCGCGAAAGGGGCACGAAAACAGGCTACAATTGGGGTCTGGCCTTGACCGTGAAAGAGGACGGCGCGCGAAGAGCATCCGGGCCGCTTGCAGAGCAAGGAGGGTGGGCTGTTGCACGAGCATTTCGACGCACAGATGGCGTTCGGGCACATCGCCGAGCTCTCTTCCATGAGGCGGCTGGCCGGGACGCCCGGCGAGAGGGAGGCGCAGGACTACGTGCGCCGGGCCTTCGGTGGTATGGGAGTGGCGGCGCACGACGAGGAGTTCTCCTACTCGGACGCCGCGCTCAAGCTCGCGCTGCCGGCGACGTGCCTCATCATCGGAGCGATCAGCGTGATGGGCTCGCTGGCTTTCCTCTGGCGCACCGCGCTGGTGATCATCCCGGGAGCCGCGCTACTGGCGGTGGTGTTCCTCGGCTTCAAGTGGTCCGGCACGTTTGAGAGGTTCGGCCTGCACGGCAAGATGAAGTCGCTGAACCTGGTGGGGGAGATAGAAGGCCGCAAGGCGAGCGGACGCGTCCTGCTCTCGGCTCACTACGACTCGAAGAGCCAGCTCATGCCGGTGCTGGTGAGGGCTTCTTTCTTCATCCTGGGCTACGCGCTGGCCATCATCTTCGGCCTCGCGTTCGTGGGCCTGGGCATCGCCTTCGCCGCGGGGGCGGCGACCCTCGGCAACAAGGCTTTCTTCGCAGTGTCGTTGCTGCCGCCGCTGATGATGCTGGGCCTGCTGTTCAACTTCACCGGCAACCGCTCCCCGGGGGCGCTGGACGACGCCTCGGGCATCGCAACGATACTGGAGGTAGCCAGGGTGCTGGCGGCATCCCCCCTGGACAACTTAGACGTGACCATCGCCGCCTTCGGCTGCGAGGAGGTCGGGCTATGCGGCTCCATCAGCTACCTGCTGACACATCAGGAAGAGCTGCGGCAGCGGCCGTTCTTCATGCTGAACTACGACATGCCTTTCACCAGCGCGGCGAAGCTGGTCTTGAACACCGCCTTCGAGCTTCCACCGGTGCGGACCAGCAAACGGCTCAACGCCGTCCTGAGCGAGACCGCCCGCGAGATGGGGTTCGAGGTCGGCGCCATCTACATGCCGGTCGGCGCCGGAGCGGATCACATGCCCTGGGTCAAGCACGGCTTCGAGGCGACCAGCCTGGTGTCTGCTGCGACGAGCATCCACAGCTCCAGGGACACGCTGGACAAGGTCAACAGGGAAGGGTTGAGGCGGGCCGGCGAGGCGTCACTCGCCGCGTTGCGAAGGCTGGATCACGAGGCGACGTCCTTGTCGAAAAAGCCGCCTCCGCCCGAGCCATCCTCAGGCTCGGAGGGCGCGTCCGGCGGCGGCTGACCTCCCCTGGCCCGGCTCATACCGAGGTAGGAGGCGATTCCCAGGGCGGCCCTGCGCCCATCCGCGCACGCTTCTATCACCAGTCCCCCTCCGCTGGTCACGTCGCCGCCCGCGAAGACGCCCTGGCGAGAAGTCATCATGTCCTTGTCGACCTTGATTAGACCCTCGGGCCCACGCTCCAGGTGTGGTGCGAGATAGCCTCCCAGCGTGGGCTCGATCTCCTGTTCCCATGCCACAATCACGGTGCCGACATCCAGGAGCGGCCCGATCTCCCCGGATTCCGGTTCCTTCTGCGCCCCCGCGTTGGGATGTGTCCGGATGGCCTCGACGCGCCCCTCGCCCTGTATCTCGATGACCCTCCTGTCGGCGACGACCGTCACGCCGGCTCTGGCGGCCTCTGCGAAGCGAGACGCCGTGGGTGCCAGGGGGTCGATCGGCGTGCGGGTCACCAGGTAGACTTCCTCGGCGCCCATCTCGCGGGCCAGCCTGGCCGTGTCGACAGCCATGTTGCTCTCGCCGATCACCGCGACCCTGGGCGCGAACTCGCGCTTCACCTTCCTTCGCGCCGCGGTAAGGAATGAGAGCGCCTCGATCACGCCGGGCAGGTCGGTGCCCCGGATCGAGGGAGTCTTGGTGGCCTGCAGGCCGGGCGCCAGGAACACCGCGCGAAAGCCCTCGCGCAGCAGGGACTCCAGGTGGATGTCCTCGCCGAAGATGGTGTTGCCTCTGAACTCTATGCCCGCCATCAGGGAACCCTCCAGCTCCCGCTCCAGGACCTGGCGGGTGAGCCTGAAATCGGTCATCGCCCTGGAAGGCAGGCCGCCGGCCTCCACCTCCTGCTCGAACACCTCGACGTTGAACCCCATCAGCGACAGGTAGTATGCGCAGGATATTCCGGCGGGGCCGGAGCCTATCACGGCCACACGGTTGCCGCGCTCGCCTCTGAAAGGCTCGGGCCAGCCTTCCGGCCCGGGGGACACGCTGCAGGTGAACTCCTCCAGCTCCGCGATGCGCACCGCGGTGTCCATGCCTCCCCGCACGCAGGCCCGCTCGCAGAGGCTGCTGGCCGGGCACACCAGCCCGCAGACCGCTCCCATCGGGTTCATCTCGCGCACCAACCGGGCCGCCCCCGCGAAGTCCGTCGAGCCGATGCGCCTCATGACGTTCGGCAGGTCTATCGAGGCCGGGCAGGCAGCCGAGCAGGGAGCATCGATGCAGCGCAGGCAGCGGTGGGCCTCCAGCACCGCCGAGAGGGAGTCGATGATACCCGCTCCGGATATCTGCGGTCGCTCGGGCACCGTCTCAAGCACGAAGCTCTCCCTCTCGTCGCCGAACCGCGGTGCCCTCAGCGAGAGGTAGTGCATCGCGGCGCCGGCGGAGTGTATCCCGGAGGCGGCCGCGGTGGACACGCCCCGCCCGTAGAGCGTTGAATCGCCTGCCATGAAAAGGCCCTTGACCTCGGTGACGGACCCCGGCAGGCTCGCGGGCGCCAGAGTCCCCGCGGGGAACGGGGCGGCGATCGCGCCGTTCTCCCTGCCGATCATCCGCTCGAACGTCGCCGGGCTGGCGATGCGCCATATCACGGTGTTGGCCCCGACCTCGGGCCACACCTGGCCGAGCCTGGCGAGCACGGCGGCCGCCTCCTCCTGCTTCTTCTGCTCGTACTCCTCGGTCCCGTGGCCGGGCTGGCCGCTTCCGGGCCAGGTGGCAGGGTCCGTGACCGCGTGGATGGTGACGGAATGATAGCCCTCCGGTGACAGGTAGGGGTCGAAGAGAGAAGGCACGCTCACCGCGATGAACTTCTCGGGGGACCTCTCGGGGTCGTCGATGACGACCGTGGTGGGGTTGAAGCCCTCGGGCAGCGACTCCTCCGGCACCCCCAGGTATATTGCGAACACCGATGGCGTGCGCGTGGCCGAGCCGATCCACGACGTGGTCCCTTCCGACAGAGCCCCGACCGGCAGAAGGTGGGTGAAGAGGTCGGTTGCCGAGGTGTTGGCTATGACAGCGTCCGCGGCTATGCGCCGCCCACCGGCGACCACGACCCCTACGGCCCGGCCTCCCTCCACAATGACGCTCTCGACTCCCAGACGGTACGTCACCTGACCGCCGCGCGTGATGATGCTCTTCTCGAGGCGGTTCGGGATCTGCTGTGACGAGCCTATCGCGTGATGGGTGCCGCCGATGTGGCGGTCGAGTATGGCAAGCGCCGCGAACGGCGCTGAGAGGTCGGAGAGCCTGTAGCCCGTAGTGAATGTCGAATCGGCGTCGAAGAAAGCGGCGGCCAGCGGGTCGTCGCAGTGACGCTCGAGAACGCGCCGCGCACTGTTCCTGGCGTACTTGGAGAGCCTCATCACGCTCATGGGATGCCTCAGCATCATCCCCCCTCGCTGAAGCGCGGGCTCGTCAGCCGCCGGGCGTGGAGGCCCGCCGGAGTCGAGGAAGGCCTGGTATATATGCTCGAGCTCCCTGTAGAACGACAGCAGGCTTCCGGCCTGCTGGGGGAAGATAGCTCCCAGCTCGGCGGTGAACGCGTGCCGGTCCTGGTGGAACTCTATGAGGTCATCGCCGAAGTGCATCGCATAGGCGCTGTCGCGCCGGACCAGGTCCACCTGCTCGCCCAGAAAGTCGAAGAGTGTCCGAAGCACGTGGTAGCCGACCTGGCCGAAGCCCTGCAGTATGCCGGCGGCCGCGTCGAAGGTAAAGTCCGCGACGCTGAAAGAGGAGCAGCAGCCTCCCGGTTGGTCGGCCTTGTCGAGCAGCAGCACGTCGAGGCCCTCGTGAGCCAGGACTGATGCGGCGGCAAGCCCGCCGATCCCTGCCCCTATCACTATTATCTCGTACCTGTCTTTCAGGATTGGTTCAGAAGCGACCAAGCGTTTTCCCGAGGTTGTGCGGCGATCATGTCCGGCGGAGCGGCCCGCGTGGGCGGCGCCGCAAGGAAGATGATACTGAAGTGGGCCTGCCAAGGCAATCAACACCTTTTGATAACTATATAATATATATATTGACAAATAGGTGTATTAGCATATATATAATATATAGTTATGGAAGAGCATGCCGAGTACGCACGCAGGGAACCGAAGAGACAGGCCAACTTTCTGCTGCCCGAGCCGCTGCTGGCTGAGCTGCGCCGCCTGATCCCGGCGAAGATGCGCAGCCAGGTCGTGGCATCGGCGCTCGAGCGCGAGCTCGCGCGCATCAAGGCCAAGAAAGCGCTATCGGATTACTTCGGGGCATGGCGGGCCGCTGACGGCAAGGCCTGAAGGGGGAGCCGGCACGAAAGACGTACTTGTCTCGAGCGAGATACTGATCGACTTCCTCAAGGGATCGCAGGGCGCGCTCTCCGCGCTGGAGAAGGCCGCCGACGAGGGCGTCATCCGCGTCAGCGCTGTGAGCGCGGCCCAGGTCGCCGCTGTTGCCGCGAGCGGGCGCCGGGCGGCCGCCCTGGAGATGCTGGACTCTTTCGCTATCGTTGGCGTCGACAAGGAGGTGGCTTCACTTGCCGGGACTTTTTTCCATGATAGCGGCGCAGGTAAGTTTGAGCTCTGTGATTGTCTTGTTGCTGCTAGCTGCCGGCAGCTGGGAGCGGTTCTTCTGACCAGGGAACGCTCGCGGTACCCGGCCCGGGGCCTCGAGGTGCTGCTCGCCCAATACTAGCCCCACGCATGCACCCGGCCGCGTTGGAGCGTAGCGGAATCGGCCGTTGCCCGCCTGCAGTCTCAGTGGTATCCGCTCGTCGTCCAGTCGGCACCGCGACAGGGAAGGATTCCGATGGCAGAGCCTCGCCAGAGCCACAAGCGAGCGTTGATCATCACCATCGCCTGCGTGCTGCTGGTCGTGATCCTGTCCGGGGCCGGCGTCCTTATCTGGATGACCCGGGGGCTGAGCACCTACTCGAAGATGACGATCGGCAATGTCGACTTCTCCCGGCTGCCTGACGGCACCTACCAGGGGACCTTCAACGGCGGGCGGTTCTCCAACACCGTCGAGGTCACGGTCATAGACCACAAGGTGACTGCCATCAAGGTGGTCAAGGACGTCACGTTCAAGGACCCCGCCAGGCGCAGGCAGATCATCGACAGCGTCATCAAGGCCCAGTCGCTGAAGGTGGACACCATCACCGGGGCGACGGCGACCGGCAAGGCTTACCTCAAAGCGATTGAAAACGCGCTGTCCGGCGCAAAGTAGAAGCTGGTCTTCTCGGCGGCGCTTTCCGCTGTGCCCGGCGGGCCGGCCTGTTGTATAATCTAGGCTCATCCAGTCACGACAACCCGGGCAGGAAGTGTCGATTTGAAGCATCAGGTCATCTCGTTTGCCAACCAGAAAGGCGGAGTGGGCAAGACCACCACCTGCATAAACCTGGCCGGCGCGCTCTCCGAGATGGGGCTCTCGATCCTGCTGGTCGACATGGACTACCAGAGCAACCTGACGCTGGGCGTCGGGCTGCCGATGGAGAACGGGGAGAAGGGGACGGGCCACATCCTGCTCTACCCCGAGGTCTCGTTCCGCGACATCATCCACGAGTCCTCGATACCCAACGTCGACATCGCTCCGGCGACCATGGACCTGTCCAAGGTCGACATAAACATCGACAAGAGGCCGGAGAGGCACAAGATACTGCACGACAAGCTGGGCGAGGTGAAGCACAACTACGACTACGTCTTCGTCGACTGCCCGCCCGCATTCAACCTGCTGACGGTCAACGCCCTGTCGACCTCGGACGGGATCATCATCCCGATCCAGTGCTACCCCTATTCGCTCGCCGGCCTCAACACGCTGCTCGAGATAATCGACGACATACGCTACGCCTACAACTTCGACCTGGAGATCGCGGGCATAGTCCCCACCGCTTACGAGACCAACACCAGGCTCGCGGCGGATGTGCTGCAAGAGCTGCACGACAGGTACGGCGGCAAGGTCTTCGACACCATCATCAAGAAGAGCGTGAAAGTGGCCGAGGGGCCGCTGCATCGCAAGCCCATAGTGCAGTACGCCAGCTCCCATCCGGTGGCGAACGCCTACCGGGAGCTTGCCGCCGAGTTCATCCGCAGGGAATCACGCTAGAGGCGCTCCGGCCTTCCGCTCACTTCTTGTCCAGCTCTCGTATCATGGCCATCGCGAGGTCGCGCGCCCGCTCGGTCACGCGGATGTCCATGTTCTCAGGGGTGTCCTGCGGCGTGTGATAGTTGGGCACGAAGTTGTTCTCGTTGAACCCGAAGATGGTTATCGCCTTGAAGCCGCGCACCAGCGGCACCATCGCATCGGTCCCCAGGCGCACCTCGTAGGTGCCGATCTCGTCGAACCCGCCCGACTCCTTGAGGCCTCGGGCTATTCCGACCAGCTCCGAGGAGTAGGGCCGGACCCGCACGAACCCTTCGCTGGTGCCGTAGCGGACCGTCCCGTAGCCGATCGACTCCAGGTTGATGAAGTAGGTGTTCTCCTTGTCGAGATCACCACCGTGCTTCTTCATGTACTGCACCGCGCCCATCATAATCGACTCCTCGCAGCCGAAGCCGACGAACTCCAGCTCGCTGTTCGCCAGCGGCTCGGCCAGGATGCGCTCGCAGATCGACATGCACCCGGCGATGCCCGAGAGGTTGTCGCAGGCGCCGGGCACGTATACGCCGATGCCGATGTCGAAGAAGCTGACCAGCGCCACCAGCAGGCCGGCGGTGCAGATCCCCTGGACGATCCAGGTGACCGTCCACATCGCCACCCCGCTCGGCACGATGGCGCGCACGACGGCCACCACCAGCAGGCCCACCATGCTCAGAAGTATGGGCATCATAACGTTGGGGGTGGAGTCGAACTTTTCCTTGTAGAACTTGGCGACCTTCTCGTCCAGGTCGGGGTTGAAGACCAGGCTGCCCACCTTGGCCGCGTCGATGTGCGCGCTCACGATGATGCGGCGCTTCGCCTTCTCGTTGGGGATGACACCCACCACGTTCTGCGACGGGTAGCGGGGGATGATGTTGCGGATGAGGTGGAACTTGGTGGTCAGGTCACCCCAGAACGAGACCGTGATGAAAGCCAGGACCGCCGCCATAAGCCAGGGTATCCAGGCCGGCCTGGTCCAGATGGTGGCGACTCCCGCGAGGATGGCCAGCAGCGTGTGCGTGAAGTAGACCCAGTAGTAGTGAGGGCTTATCTTGTAGGGCTCCACCGTCGTCTCCAGCCCTATCTCCTTCATCCTGGATGCCAGGTACTCCGCCGCCTGCTTCTCGCCGGGCTTGGTGGGGCCCCGCAGCGGGAACGCCGCCATCGTCTCGATCTCTTCCATCATGTCGACTGCCATGGCTCGCCTTTCGGTCTGGTGACAGGTACTTTCCACTTTTTTTCTACTGGCGACTTCGCGTATATCGCTTGCGGTAGGGCTGTGCCCATAAACTTCTG
>PMJJ01000011.1 GCA_003157385.1 Actinomycetota bacterium
TGAGCTTAGCTCCCGCTGCAGCATCTTCGCGGAGACCGAGGTGCTGCACTACCTGCAGAGGGGCGTCGAGAAGAGCGACCTGGCAGCGGGCGTCACCAAGTCGATGGCGGACCGGCTGATGGCGCTGGCGCGCAGGGTGGGTGTCGAGAAAGAGGTCATGATGACCGGCGGCGTGGCCAAGAACGTCGCGGTCCGCTCGGAGCTGGAGAAGATGTTGGGGCTGCGAATGCTCTCGCCCAGCATCGACCCCCAGTTGGTGGGCGCCTACGGCGCGGCGGTGCTGGCCCGAAGGAACGGTGAGCTCGAGTGAGATCGATGGGGATCGACATCGGGAACCTGCTGACCAAGGTCGCTATCCTCGACGGCGATGAGCTTCTCGCCAGCGGCACTATGGATACGACGGGCAACGTCGCCACTGAGATCGACGGCCTCATCGCGCGGGTGCTCTCCGACGCCGGGCTCACACCGGAGGATATCGGGGCGACCGCGTTCACCGGCGGAAACGCGGAGCTCGTCGACGGACGCGGTGTTGTCGAGGACGCGGTGACCTGCGTGGCTGCCGCCGGCGCTTATTACCTCCCGGACGTGAACCTCGTCGTCGACATAGGAGGCCAGAGCATAACGTCCATTCTTCTGGACGCGGACGGCGACGTCATAAACTTCATGCGAAACGATAAGTGCGCTTCGGGTTCGGGCAGGTTCCTCGAGGTGATGAGCCAGGCCATCGGGGTCGGAGTCGAGAGCATCAGCGACGCGGCGCGCGGCGCGACCGGCGCAGTGTCCATAAGCAGCCAGTGCGGCGTCTTCGCCGAGAGCGAGGTCATCACTCATTTGAACGCCGGAGAGGAGCCTGCCGAGATAGTCGCGGGCCTGTGCGATTCGGTCGCAAGCATCGTCGCGGCGCAGGCCAGGCGCTTCGCGACCGGCGACTGCTACACTCTCACTGGAGGAGTAACCCGCGTGGACGCGGTGGTGAGCCGCATCAAGGAGAAGCTCGAGGGGACCTGTCACGATTTTCCCTATGACCCCGGGCTCGCCGCCTGCATCGGCGCGGCGCTGCTCGCGGGCTTGGATGACTTGTAGCATTTATACGTGTAGCTGAGAATCATGCCGTGTGAACGTCCGTGCGCCCGGAGGGCTTCGCGGGGGTCAGACTCCTTGTGTTGCATTTGCAGGGATGCCGGCAGAGGTGACACATGGGATTGTTCGACGAACAGATAACCGCGGTACGCCGCTTCATCGATGAGGCCGAAGATGCGGGTCGCCTTCGCCGCCTGGACTCGCCGGCTGCCGAACCCTGGCCGTCCGGCTCCGTCCTGGTGCTGGAGGAAGACACCGCCCTCGAGCTCGGCAATCCCAGCGTCGGCTCTCTGTCGATGCTGGTGTGGGCCGCCGAAGGAGAGGCGCGCGACGGCGCGGTGTCGCTGGTGGGCCCGGACCTGGCCGAGGCCTCCGGGGCGGGACTGCCGTTCGCCCAGGTGGTGATTGCCGCAGGCGACTTCCCCAACGAGTATGACTCCTATCGCGACCTGAGGGACGCCGTGTATGACACCAGGCTAAAGGGGCTCTCGGTGCGCGCGATGCCCAGCAAGCAGGTGCTCTGGTGCAGGGTGTCCCGCCAGGCGGCCGACGCCGGGTTCTCCATAGGCCACCTGGGTGCCGCGCTGCTGGAAAGCCTGAGGGACGTGCCCGGCGTGACTGCGGCTGAGGCGCTGTTCATCACCTCCAGCCAGGAGGACATCTCGCGCCTCTCTGGAGCCGCGGCGGGGGCGAGGCGACTGGTAGACGCGATGATGAAGATGTACCAGGAGAACAACTTCGACTGCGAGACCTGCGAGTACCAGGACGTCTGCGAGACGGTGATGGACCTCAAGCAGATACGCAAGAAGCTGACTGACGGGAAGGCGGTCCCAGGATGATACTGGCAGTATGCGGCAAGGGAGGCGTCGGCAAGACCACGGTCTCAGCGATCGGGGCGAAGGCCCTCGCGGCCAGCGGCGTCAAAGCGCTGATAGTGGACGCCGACCCCGCCGCCGGGCTGGCAATGGCCCTCGGCATCGAGCCCAAACGGACCCTCAACGACGTCCGCAAAGCTATCATCGAGGAGGTCAAGGCCGGGCGCAGGGACGAGCGGGACCTGGCGGTCTCTGTCGACTACCTGGTCGCGGAGGCGCTGACAGAGCGGGACAACCTGGCGTTTCTCTCGATCGGGCGCCCGGAGGATGTCGGTTGCTACTGCAAGGTCAACGTGATCCTCAAGGACGCGATCGAGATGCTGGGCGGAATGTTCGGCGCCACGCTCATAGACGCCGAGGCCGGTATCGAGCAGGTGAACCGCAAAGTCATGGGAGCAGTCGACTACGTGCTGCTGGTCTCGGACACCTCAGCCAAGGCCGTCCGCGTAGCCGAGACGATCCGGGACGTGTCAGGACGCATGATACCGGACGCGGGAGCCGGCCTGCTGGTCAACAGGGTGCGCGAGCCCGCGGAGGCGGACAGGGTCGAGAGCAACACCTCTCTGGAGGTCATCGGCCGGGTCCCCGAGGATGACACGGTCAGGGAGTTCGACGCGGGACAGAAGTCGTTCTTCGACCTGCCCGAATGTCCCGCATCGATCGCCGTCGAGGGCACGCTGACGGCCGCCGGTTTCCTGTCGTAGCGCAAGGAAATACGCAAGTTTTGGGGTCAGACCCCTCAACTTGCATTCGAGAAAAACGACAAGCTATGCCCGATGAGCGAAAGACCACTGCCGAGAGCAAGACACTGGAGGCCCCGCGCGAGATAGCCAGCGAGGCGCGCCGCCGGATAAACCTGCTGGCCTCTCGCGTCCCGGGAGTACGGGCGTTTCTCAAGCCACCCACGCCGCCGCCACTGCCTCCGGCTGAGCGAGTCGCCGTCATCTCCGATTTCCACCTGGGCGACCCGATGAGCACGATGGACGATCGCACGGGCGACAGGCTCTGTTCCGCGATCGCCGATCTGGGGCGGCTGGACGAGCTCATCCTCCTCGGTGACATCTTCGACTTCTGGCAGGCGCCCCTGGGCAATGCCATCGAAGCGGGCAAGGGACTGATGCCGAACCTCTTCCTGCTCGACAACGTGAAGAGCATCGTGTATGTGCCCGGCAACCACGACCACCACGTCTGCAGGATGTACTTCGAGGAGGAGACGGCCAGGCGCCTGCGCGCCGGCAACCTCGAGCCCCCGGAGCTCACCATCCCGATGACGGACGACTGTCCGGTCATGTCGCCGCTGATGCCCTACGACGCCACGGTGCCACTGTCGATGGTCTACCCGTTCCACCAGCTCACAGTGCAGGGCAAGTCCGTGCTCTTCACGCACGGCCACCTGCTCGGCCTGTTCGAGCGCTCGCTGTGGATGAGGAACGCGATGATGAGCTCCCTGCTGCTCACCAAGGGGCAGAGCCTCAGCCTCGAGGACGTCGAGCGGTTCGCGTCCCCCTACTACGAGATGCTGGCGCTGTCCACGTCCATGCCGGGCGTGGTGAACGGACGTTACCGCATCTACCGAGCGGTCATCCGGGCAGGCAAGGCCCTGGGGCTCGCGGGGGAGGCGCGCACCTCCAGCGTGCGGGACACCACCGTGGAGCAGAACGCGGTGGAGCTGGAGGCGCTGCTGGACCAGCTGACGGACGAGAAACCGGACTACTTCGTCTACGGCCACACGCACAGGGCGGGAAAGCTGGTGCTGCCGCTGTCGGGCGTCACGGCGGTGAACAGCGGGTGCTGGTTGGCGAACGAGTACACCAGGCCGTCGAACATCATCGTGGAGATCTCGGACGACGCCTACATCCACGTCGTCTGATCATCACTCCGGCAGCAGGCAGGCCGTGACCTCCATCGCCCTGAACTGCGGTGCCACACCGCCACTTCTGAGGAACGTCATCTCAAAGGGATAGTCCCCCGGCGGCAGGTTCTCGAGGATGGTCGTGGTCGCTTCGACCGGCGTCTTGCGCACGGTCAGCGTGACCGCGGTGATCGCGATGCGCACGTTGGTCTGCTTGCCGGTGTAGTGCACGATACCCGTGGCCTTCGCGTCGGTCTCGTTGATCGGTATGTAGTTCGACTGCACCATCGTCAGCGTCGGTATGTCCGCGGGAGCGATCTTCTGCCACTTCATCCCGCTCACCCTGAAATCCGCGCGGTGCGGCGGGGTCAACATGCCCGGTGCTACCGCGGCTGAGGCGAACCACCTCTGCTGCCCGGGGTAAACAGGAGCCATGGCGCCGGTATCGTTGCCGAGCACCATGTCCTTGGAGTCGAAGAGCGTGGCGGAGTATGTCCCGCTGACCAGGGTTACATCGGGGCTGGTGTTCTGTACCCGCGCCACGACCCTCGACATGGTGGGGCCCCACGGCACGATTCCCACCTGGTCGATGGCAAGAGTACCGTCGGACACCTGGGCCTGGTCCTCGCCACCAATCGCTTCGGCAGACTTCTCGGCCGTCTTGCATCCGGCCGTCAGGGTGGATGAGAGGACGATGACGGCCAGGATGGCCACAGAAACGATCAGACGCTTTTTCATGCTCGACCCCCCGAAACCGAACGCCGGCCGCATTTAGAGCAAAGAATGCTTCTACGCGCCGGGCGGTTACCCTATCCGGTTATCCCGGGAAAAGCGGAGTCATTCAGTGGGGGTAAGGCCGGCGGGTCCGCCGGTGTTGAACGCTGCCGAGGAGGGTCTCGGGGCTACCCTTTCTTGAAGGTGCACCTGATGATCCCGAACGTGAGCCGGTCGCCCGGCTCGATC
>PMJJ01000015.1 GCA_003157385.1 Actinomycetota bacterium
CTCGGCGAGCAGTCATTCCTCAACCGGGTCGCCCACGCGATAGCCGTGGCGACCGGCGAATATTTCAGCGGGGCCAAAGCCCTGGGAGAGGAATGACGCGCCGACCCGCCTGTTTGTGGGCCCCGGGGCGCTGTTATATCATGAACCGTGCCTCTAACGGCAACCGGAAGGCACTGAAAGGACCGGCTTGAGATTCTTCGAGAAGGACCTCCGCGTCAAGATCACGACCATCCTACTGGTCTTTATAATCGTTGCCACGGGGGCCTCGTTGGTCATCAGTTACACCCTCGTCACCCACATCGTGCGCAACAACATCCAGCAGGGAAACGCCGACGCCGCGCGCCTCAGCCGCGACGTAGTGGACGTGGCCCTGGAGAGCAGGGCCACCCGCACGACCCTGCTGGCCAACCTTCCGGTGATGCGAGACCCGGCGACGCCGCCCGACGTGCGGCAGGCGACGCTGGCTCTATCGGTCCAGACCTGGCCGGTCGCCAGGGAAGCCCTGTTCGCCGACACCAACGGCAACATCGTCTGCGGGACGGGCAAGCTCGCCGAGTTGCCCAGCGCCTCGGGGACCAGCTGGTTCGAGAACGCACAGTCCGGCGGGATCACCTTCACCTACATCTACAACAAGGCGGAACTCATCAGCGCTTTCTTCCTGACCCCCGTGCTTGCGGTGTCCTCCGACGTGAGGGACAGCAAGAACCAGATCTTCGGCTACGTCGTCACCTTCACCAGCACGACCGACATTTCGACCGGGATCGAGAGCGTCATGATAGCCAGGACGGGCCACGGCTTCCTGGTCAACGATGCCGGTACCGTCGTCGCGGGGCAGGTCTTCCCGCCGACCCCGCCGCCCACGGCCGCGGGTAAAACGACGCTGGACAACCTCCTCGGTGAGATGTCCAAGGGGCGCAGCGGCCAGGAGTCGGTCAAGTACGCCGGCAAGGGCTACCTCGTCGCCTGGACACCGGTCCAGCGCTCGGGCACACACGAGGAGACCCTGGACTGGACGGTCGGAGTGGCGGTCCCGACCTCGGAGGCGTACGCTCCCGCGCGCGAGGTGGCGCTCGCGCTCCTGCTTCTCGCCCTGGTGCTGCTGCTCGGCAGCGTCGTTGCCGCGTTCGTGCTGGGCCGCAGCATCACCCGCCCGATCAACGAGCTGGTCTCGAACACCGAGCGGGTCGGCTCCGGCGATCTCACCGGCGACGTCGTCATAAGGACGCGCGATCAGATCGGAACTCTTGCCGCCGCGTTCCTCAGGATGAGGGACTACCTGCGGACAGCGCTCTCCGAGGCCGGCTACACCGCCGACAGGATGTCTGAGCTTGCTGAGGAGCAGTCCGCCGGCACCGGGGACGTCTTCGAGAACGCCGAGGAGATCGTCGAGTCCGTGGTGGTGCTCACCAAGAACATCGACTCTCAGACCCAGAAGATCAGAAAGGTCATGGACTACGTAGATGCCATGCCCGACGACGTTCAGAAACTCGAGGCGGTCGTCGAGATAAAAGAGCTGCTGCGGGAAAGTGAGATCCTCGCCGACGTCGGATCGAACAAGGCCGTGGAGATAGCGGCGGCGACCCAGGACCAGCGCGGCGCGGCGCGTGACGTGGCCGCGGCGGCGCGAAGGCTATTGGTAATGGCGCGAGAGCTAAAAGACATGGTCCAGCGCTTCAAGGTGTAGCTCGGTATACTTTCTCCAGCTCCCCTTCGCGGACTCAACGTCCGCTGGAGAAGGTATGCCTCGCCCGACTGAACTCGTTGGCGTAGCGCCAAATGCAACACAAGGGGTCAGACCCCCGCAAAGCCATATTTCAACTATCATCGATTACATGTCAGTAATGATTACTACTGGTCAGCAGTCATCTTTGATTTTGTTTTTTAGGGGGTATGTCAGACGGGGGGAAGGGTCTTTTGTTGCATTTGACGTTGCTACCACGCCTGCGAGTTCTTACAGAACGGTGCGTCTATGGTTGATGGAGCTCACTTCCACCTCGCCGGTGGAAGAGTCGAACTTCACGGTCCGGCCGTAGTTGCCGCCCGTGTCCTCGCCGATCAGCGGGATCCTTAGCTTCTCCAGCTCGTTCTTCACCGCCTCGACGTTCCTGGCTCCGATGTGGGCGGGCGGCCCGAGCGAGCTCTCGCGCTTCTGCACGCCGGGGATCTCGAACATCTGGGCGCCGCCGATTATCTTGCACTTGAGCCGGTTCCTGCGCGCCCCGATCTGGCACAGTTCTTCCACCAGCGTCGGCACCGCCAGGTCCGCGAACTTGCCGTTCGCGCCCTCGGGCGGCTCCTTGCCCCTGCTCTCGGGCAACATCACGTGCGCGAGCCCGGCGATCTTCTTGAACGGGTCGAACATCGCCACGGCGACGCAGGACCCCAGGCCGAAGCTTGCGAGCACGCAGGAGTTGCTGCCCGTCTTGAGCTCGGCGACCCCTACGTTCACGACTTCACTCAAGAGGTACCCCCAGCCTCTGAAGTATGGTCGCCAGTGTCCCGAGGTCGGGAAACAGTATCAGGTGTCCCAGTATCTTCACGCCCGAGACCGTGAAGTCGGTCTCCACCACCAGCACGTGCTCTTCGGCCGACCCCAGGTCGACCAGTACGTAATCCATGATCGCACCGGCCATGTCCATGGCGAAGCCGGGGACCGACGGCTTGAAGAACAGACCCGTGAGCTGGCCCAGGGCACTCAGGTATGCCCCGGAGAGGATGCTTCCCGTCTCCTGTAGCGCGGAGCGCTTCACCACTCCCATCTCGGCGCCGGCGGCGAGATCGTGGGGGACCATCAGGGCGGCGAGACTCTCGGCACTCTCCTTCTCGAGCAGGAGCAGGATGCTGCCGGAGCAGTCTCCCGCGATGTTGAGGTAGACTCCGGCGACCGGCGTCTCCGGTCCCCCCACCAGCTCGGGGATGCACACCAGCGGCTGGAGGCTGGCCTTGGGCACCGACAGGTCGACCTTCTTGTCGACCATCTGCGACAGTGCTATCGCGGCGTTGCCGGCTCCGATGTTGCCGACCTCCCTGAGCGCGTCGATCTGTATCGCGGAAAGGGACGCGCTCCCTTCTTTCGCGGTCATGGGCTTTCCTCTCGCGTCACTTGCTCTTCACGGTCCTCTTACATCAAGCTCGGGATATCCAGTATCAGCGCGACGCGGCCCGTGCCGAGTATCGTGGCGCCCGCGAAGCCTTCAACCCTCTTCAGGAACTTGTCGAGCGTGCTTATGACTATCTCCTGCTGCCCGATCAGCGAGTGCACGCCCAGCGCGATCAGCCTCGGCCCGATCTCGGTGATGACCACCGGGAACTGCTCGGCCCCGTTGAGCAGGTGCGAGCACTCGAGCAACCGGTCCAGCCTCAGAAGCGGTATCGTCTCGTCGCGCAGGAATATGGCCTCGTGGCTCTGCACGGTCTTGATGTCCTCGGGGCTTATCACGTGCGTCTCGCGCACAGTGCCCAGCGGCACCGCGTAAGTCTCTCCCGAGACCTCCACCATCAGCGCCTGGACGATCGCCAGTGTCAGCGGGAGCTTGAGAGTGACGGTGGTGCCCAGCCCCGGCTCGAATGCCAGCAGCACGAACCCTCCCAGGGCCTCCGCCTTCGACTTGACCGCGTCCATGCCTACGCCCCGCCCCGAAACGCCGCTCACCTGATCGCTGGTCGAGAACCCGGGCATGCAGAGGACCCGGAGCACGTCGTCGTCGGTCAGGGACCGACGCTCGTCCTCCCCGATGAGCCCCTTGGAGAGCGCCCGGTCGAAGACCCGGGCGGGTTCGACGCCTTCACCGTCGTCGTAGACCTCGATGGCCACGTAGTTCCTGTCGCGATAGGCGGAAAGCTTCACCGTCCCCCTTGCGGGCTTGCCCTGCTTCACCCGCTTCTCGGGCGTCGCAATGCCGTGGTCCACCGCGTTGCGGATCATGTGGATGAGCGGGTCCGATATCTCATCTAGTATCGTCCTGTCGAGTTCGATCTCCTTGCCCTCGACTACGAAGTCGATCTCCTTGCCCTCGGCCCTGGCCAGGTCCCGCACCATTCGCGGGAACCGGTTGAACACGTGCTCCACCGGGACCATGCGTGTCTTCATCACCTCGTCCTGCAGCTCTGCTGTCAGGCGGGAAGTCTGATCGAGCGCCTCGCGAAGGTCGGGAATGTTGGACCCCTGTGCGATCTGCGCGAGCCTGGTCCTGTTGATCACCAGCTCGCCGACCAGGTTCATCAGCGTGTCGAGCCTGGCGATGTTTACGCGAACGCTCTGCGTCCTGCGCGCGGCGGAGAGCCCGGCGGCGGCTTTGTCCGTGGCGCCATCGGCTCCCGCTGCGCCCGACGGCCTTGCCTCCAGCGCGGGCTCGTGCAGGACGTCGGTCTTCACGCTGGCGATCTCCGCGATGGCCAGCAGCGCCTTCTCGACCCGCTGTCCCGTCTCGGGGGTGGCCACGGCCACCTGGAACGTGCTCTCGAACTTCTCGTCCTCGAGCGCCTCGACCGGCGGCATCGAGCCCAGCACGTCCCCGAGCTGCGCGAGCTTCTTGAACACCATGAACACGCGCACCGACTTGAGCAGGCATTCCCTGTCGAGCTCCACCGTGAGGCGCATGATGCGCATTCCCGGGGTCGCGGAGTACCTGCGCATGTCGGCTTCGTCGACCTCGAGCTCGGAGCTCGCCACTGGTTCTGCTAACGCTGGCACTGCGGCTTGCTGTTGAGCCGGCTCGGCTTTGATGGCCGGAGGTTCAGTCACCCTTTGCTCTGCGGCTTGTGGTTCGGTCAACTCTGCCTTGGTGGCCTCTGGTTCAGTTGCCCTCTGCACCGGGGCTTGCGGTTCAGCCACCTCGGCCTCAACGACGATCGGTTCCTCCGGTGCCGGCTGTTCCACAGCCGGCTCCTCCGTCACAGCCCTGATCTCCCCGACCAGGCCGCTGAAATCGATCTGCTCGGGCCGGTCCTCGGCGATCGCGTTGATGATGGCGCCGAGGGTGTCGAAGCAGGAGAAGAGCGTGTCGACCACGTTGGTGGTAACAGGCACGTCGCCTGTCCTGAGGTGCTCGAGGAGGTTCTCCATCTCGTGGGCCAGCTCGGTCAGCTGGTCGTAGCCCATGGTCGCCGACATGCCCTTGAGAGTGTGCGCCGAGCGGAAGATCTCGGTCACGACGTCCAGGTTGTTGGGATCGTTCTCCAGCTGCAGCAGGAACTTGTTGAGGGCGTCCAGGTGCTCCTGCGCCTCTGTGATAAACAGGTCTTTGTACTGGGAGATATCCATCTCCATGGGCTAGCCCTCCGGGCGCTACAGCCGCGCCACTACGGCTTCGGCTATCTTGTCGAGCGGGAGCACCTCGCTCACCAGCTTGCGTTCTATCGCCGCCTTCGGCATGCCGAACACCAGGCAGGTCTCCTCGTTCTGGGCGATCGTGTCGCCCCCGGCGTCGCGGATCATGCCCAGCCCCATCGCGCCGTCGGAGCCCATGCCTGAAAGCAGCACGCCGACCGTCCTTGCCCCGTACGCCTGCGCGGCGCTCTCCATCGTCACGTCGATGACCGGGCTGGCGCCATGCCGCGCTACTGTGGGCAGGAGCCTGGTCCTGACCTTGTCGCCCCCGATCTTCTCGAACACCATGTCCTGCCCGCCGGGGACCACGAAGCCGAGCCCGGGCTCCAGCTCTTCTCCCTGTTCGGCCTCACGGACCTCGATGTTCGCCTTCGAGTTGAGCCTCGCCGCGAAAGAGCCGGTGAACGGCTCGGGCATGTGCTGGACGATGATCAACGCCGCGGGCAGATCCTCCGGGAGCGACGGGACGATCTCCGCGAGCGCTCTGGGCCCTCCGGCCGAGGCGCCCATCACCACCAGCTTTGCGCCGCCGACCGTCGCGCGCCTGGCCTTCACTTTCTTGGGAGGCTTTGCCTTGCGCGCCTGCTCCCATATCTCGCGGGCCCGCGAACGGGCCGCGGCCTTGATCTTGTTCAACACGTCCTCGCGCACTTCGTTCACCGAGGTGGGGAACTGGGTCGGCTTGGCGATGAAATCCACGGCCCCCAGTTCGAGCGCCCGCAGGGTCGGCGCGGCGCCCTTCTTCACCAGCGCGGAGAGCATCACCACGGGCCGCGGTGATTTCTTCATGATGTACTCGAGCGCGGCGAGCCCGTCCATCTCCGGCATGTGGATGTCCATGGTCACGACGTCCGGGTCCAGCTCCTGGGTGAGCCTGATCGCCTCGACGCCGTCGCGAGCGACCCCCGCGACCTCCATCTCGTCGTCCTGGGAGATCATGTCCACCAGCAGCTGCCTCACCAGCGCCGAGTCGTCGACTATAAGAACGCTAATCTTCTCGCTCACTCGTCCGCCCTTCGCCAGCCGGACTATCCGCCGTCTCCGTGGAGCGCTTTACGCACCGCCTCCACGACCTTCGCCGGCTGGAACGGCTTGATGATGAAATCCTTCGCCCCGGCCTCCAGCGCCTCTACCACCAGCGGCTGCTGGCCCATGGCGCTACACATGAGCACTCTGGCCCCGGGGTCGATCTTGATGATGTTGCGCACGGCTTCGATGCCGTCCATCTCGGGCATCACGATGTCCATGGTGACAAGGTCGGGGTGCAGCTCGGCATACTTCTTCACGGCCTCCACGCCGTTCTCCGCCTCCCCCACTATCTCGAAGCCGTCCTTGGAGAGGATGTCCTTGATCATCATCCTCATGAACAGGGCGTCATCGACTATAAGAACAGATGGGGCCATTAGATCCTTCCTCCCTTGTCAATGGCACAGCAACCTCGGGCCTCGAGCGCCATCACGCCTCTTGTTCCTCTCCGCTATCCTGCCCGGGCGCCGCGTCCATGGCACCGATGTCGGTCCGCTCCTCGTCGGATAGGACCCGGTCGACGTCGAGCAGTATCAACAGCCTGTCGCCCAGCTTGACCACGCCCTTGATGAAGGAGGACTCGACGTCGGCGCTGGCAAGCGCCGGCGATGCCTCGATGTCCTCCTTGTCAATGTTTATCACCTCGGGCGAGTCCACGATCAGGCCCACCTTCACGTCCTGCGCCTCCACCACCACGATGCGCGTGGCCGGCCCCCGGTCGCTGGAGGCCACCCCGAGCCGTGAGGCGAGGTCCACCACCGCGATGATCTGACCGCGCAGGTTGATGATCCCCTCTACAAACTTGGGGGCCCTGGGCATCCTGGTCACGTCGACCAGCGAGATCACGCCCTCCACCTTCTTCACGTCGACGCCGAACTCTTCGTTGCCGACCTTGAAGGCGACCAGCTGCATCTCCCTGTCGACGGCGTAACCCTTGTCTTCCATCTCCCCTCCCGCCTCAGGCAGTCTTGACTCCCTCGATGAGCACCTTCAGCCTTTCGGCCGTCTCGGCGAGCTCGGCGGCGGCGGCGGAGATCTCCTCCATCGACGCCGTCTGCTCCTCGACGCAGGCGGAGAC
>PMJJ01000128.1 GCA_003157385.1 Actinomycetota bacterium
TGGGCAGGATCCAGTTGCCCAGGCTCTGGCCGATCAGAGCCGTCGCTCCCATCGCCAGTATGATGGACACCAGGCAGATACACAGGATCTCGAAGGCGAACTGGCCGATTACCTGTCCGTCGGTGGAGCCGATAGCCTTGAGGATGCCCAGCTCGCGGGTCCTTCCGCTCACTATGATGACCATGGCCAGCAGGATGATGACCGCGCACGCTCCCAGCGCCCCGGCCAGGCCTATAAGCGATGTGTTCTTGGCCTTCACCAGCGGGTCGGCTATGGCCTGGTAGTCGGTGAGGTCGGTCGCCAGCTCGTACTTGTTGCCGGTGCCCACCGCGTCTTTCTTGAAGGAGACCTTGAGCGCCGGGGTGTTGTCCACGGAGTCGAAGTAATACGAACCCAGTGACAAGTATCCGGGCGTCGCGTTCAGCTTCTGGACGACCGACACCGGCGCGTAGAACTCGTTGCCCGCCGGGTTGAAGCCCTCCCCTGGTGAGCTGCTCGAGCTGCTTCCACTCTGGCTCTGCGCCTGGACGGTCTGATAGATCCCGACGACCTTGAGGTCCATGGTCGAGCCGACGCCCGTCGCGCCCGATATCTGCGCCTGTACGGTGTCGCCGACCTTGAGCGAGTTCTGGTCGGCCATGTTCTTCTCTATGACCACCACGGGGTTCGCGTTCAGGTAATCGTTGTAGGTGAAGAAATTGCCTGCCACGAGCTTCTTGGCACCCGTCGTGAAGTCCGATGCCGAGGCGCCGTTGGTGTTACCGGAAAACATGAAACTGTTCTGGGTCATGCCACCGNNTGCCACGCCCTCCGCCTCCACCGCCGCCTTCACCCGCGCCCTGGCGCAGCGCGAAGAGCTGCGTCATGTTGGTGTTGGTAAGGTTGGTCATGGTGACATTCGTCTCGAGGACCCTGTCGTAGGTCTTGATGTAGTTGTCCTTGGCAAACTGGTTGGTGAGCGTCTCGGGCACGAGGTTCGCGACCCTGTTCGCCAACGTCTGCGCGGCGGTCATGCTCCTGGCTGCCGCCGCTCGCTCGGCCGCGGTCTGCTGGCGCTCTGCCTGGAACTGCTGCATCTGGTAGGCCGAGCTCACCTGAATCTGGCCGTAGTTGCCCACCTGCGCCTTGATAGTCTGGACCTGGTTGTCGGCAGCGAGCTTCACGGCGAGCATTGACATCGAGAACGTGAGGCACACGAACAAGAGCACCACCACGATGATGTTGCGCGTGTAGTTACGCCTGAAGCTCCTGAATCCTCTCTGAAAAGCCCTCATGTGTCAGAACCTGCCTCTCGTCAGAACGAATAACCGGAAAGCGGTATGGCCACCTGGGTGCCATAATCGGTCCCGCTCGCCTTATAGATGATCAGCTGCGTGTTGTCCTTGGTCACGCCCGCGTTGGGAGCATCGGTAAGCGGGTTCAGGTCGTAGAACAGAAAGACCTTGCTGATGGTCTCACCGACCTTGACCTTGTAGGTGACAGGGGTAAGGTCGGAGTAGTTTAGCAGCGTCCCCGATATCTCGTTGGTATCGATGTAGGCTCCGTAGGTCCCGTTCGCGCCGTAGTAGTCCGTGTAAGTGTCAGCTGCGATGCCGGGGCTCGTCAGGCGGAAGGAGTATTGCGACAGGTCGACAAGGCTGTTGGTGCCGGTGTTGAAGACGGTAAACTCGAGCTCGAGGTAGTCGCCCGGGACCGCCCGCGCGCTCGACGAGATCGCGCTCTGGTTGGTGTTGGGCCTTGTCGCGTTCACAATCGTGAAGCGCCCACCGACGAGGTCGGCGCTGGCAGATGGCCCGCTCGCCTGCGTAGGGGTCGTTGTGCTGGTGCCGCTGCTCGTGGTCGGCGTTGTGCTCGAAGGCGTGCTCGCGGGCGCTGTCGTGGCTGTGGTCCCCTGCGCCGGCTGGCTCCCCTGGCTCGAACTGACCCCCGGCGGCAGCTTTGTCGTGGAGGAGCTGGTGGACTTCTTGGAGGTGGTGGTCCCCCCGCAGGAAGCGGCAAGGATCGTCACCGCCACCAGCGACAGGACGATGCAGAGCACCAGTGTCGTCCTGACCGGCCGTCTCTTGATCCTTTCAATCATCCTGGTTTCCTTTCCGTTTAGATCTGACCGCAACCGCCTCAGCCCCTTTCCCTTCCATGGTTGATGCGCGAGCGCCTCAGGACGGTGTGTACGCGGGAGACCAGGTCACGGGGCCTGAACGGCTTGGTGACCAGCTCGTCCGCGCCAAGCTCCAGGCCGGCGTCGTGCTCGTCGGGCGCGTCGTAGGCCGTGAACATGATGACCGGGACAGAGGAATCCTCGCGTATCCGTCGCAGGACGTCAAAACCTCCGCAGTCTTTGAGGGCCGCGTCGAGCACTACCAGGTCGGGCTCCTGTTCCGCGAACATCTCAAGCGCGGTGCCGCCGGCGCTGGCACTGGAGACCTCGAACCCCTCCCTGCGGAGATAGAGCTCGAGCAGCTCGACAATGTGCTCCTCGCCCTCGGCGACAAGAATCTTTTCCGCTCTGTCTGACATACCGCCTGTCTTTCATCCGTCGTCAGGTCTTGAACCCAACACCTTTTTTACTACCTGAACCTGAGAAAACGCTTAAAACGCAAACGGGGGTCAAACCTTTTTCTTGCGTTCTGCAAAATAGGGGCAGGCCCCATTCTGCGTCTTGTGATACCCGGGACGGGCCGATGCTTGCATTATGAAAAGTGGTTTCAACCCTATTTTGCAATGGCGTAACGCTTTCTGACCATCGGCATCGGCAGCCGCACCGAGACTTCGGTCCCCGTGCCGGGCTCGCTCTTGATATCTATGGAGGCGCGATTGACCTCGGCGATCCGCTTGGCGATGGAAAGACCGAGCCCGTAGCCGCTCACCTGCTTCTCGGCGGGCATCTTCCCTCGATAGAAGCGGTCGCACACGTGCGCCAGGTCGGCGGCCGCGATCCCGTAGCCTTCATCCTTGACCGTCACCACCACGTGGCGCTTGTCGATCCTGCCTGATACCTCGATCCTGGTGCCGTCATCGCTGTACTTCACGCTGTTGTCCAGCAGGATGACGAAGAGCTCGGCCAGCATGGACCTGTCGCCGTGCACCGTCGCCTCCGGCAGCTGCATCGACACATCGATGTTGTGGGCCTCGGCCGTGCGCCTGATCCTCTCCCGGGCCTCTTCCAGGAGCCCCGCGAGCTCGATGGCCCCGACGTCCGCCTTGCTGACGTCGCCGTACTGCGCCAGCTTCAGCAGCCCGCTGGAGAGGGCCTCCAGCTTGCCTATCTCCTCGAGGTTGCTATCCAGCAGCTCGCGTGTCTCTCCCTCGTCCAGCTTCTCGCCACGGAGGGCGACCTCGATCTCGGCGCGCATCGCGGTAAGGGGCGTCCGCAACTCGTGCGCGGCGTCCGAGGTGAACCGGCCCTGGAGGTCCATCGCGGCCTCCACCGGCTTGAGCTCCCGCTTTGCCAGCTGGTAGCTGACCAGGCCCGCGAGGCAGAGCACAGCCGCGTTGAAGTATACGAGAGCCAGCCCCATTCGATGCTTCACCTCGCTCACCGCGTTGGGGTCGAGGAAGTGCGGGCTGGGGGTCAGGCCCGGGCCCGGCTCCTCCATCAGGAGGTCCTGCCGGAGCTCGAGTCTCCGCTCGAGCGGTTGCGCGCCCACACGGTAGAGGATGATGCTGAGGAACCCGGTGATCAGCATGATCAGCACCAGGTACCCCAGTGTCAGCTTGATGAGAGTACGTCTCAAGGTCACGGCTTGTCACCTATCATGTATCCGAAGCCCCTGATGGTGTGTATCAGCCGGGGGCCGTCGAAAGGCTTGTCTATCTTGTTGCGCAGGTAAGCGATGTAGACCTCGACCGTGTTGGGCAGGACGTCGGCGTCGTAGTCCCACACGTGGCTGATGATGCTGTCCCTGCTGAGCACCACGTTCTCGTTGCGCATCAGGTACTCCAGCAGCGCGTACTCGGTCCTGGACAGTGGTATCTCGACTCCGGCGCGCTCGGCCTGGAAGGTGCCGGCCTTGAGAGTGAGGTCAGAGACCACCAGCACCTCGGGCAGGCTCGCGGGCGGGCGCCTCAGCAGCGCCTTGACCCTCGCCAGCAGCTCCTCGAACGCGAACGGCTTGACCAGGTAGTCATCCGCCCCCGAGTCGAGGCCCGCCACCCGGTCGACCACCTTGTCCTTGGCGGTCAGCATCAGCACCGGCACGGTGTTTCCGCCCTTGCGGATCTCCCTGCACATGTCGATCGCGTCCATGCGTCCCGGCAGCATCCGGTCGAGGACCAGCAGGTCGTACTCCTGTGTGAGAGCCAGTCCGAGTCCTTCGTCGTAGTCGCCCGCGGTGTCAACAGCGAACGCCTCCTGCTCGAGGCCCTTCTTCACTGCCCTCGCGATCTTCCTGTCGTCTTCGACGACGAGTATGCGCATGCTCCTCACCCGATTCTCACGCCGCCTGCCTGCGAGGCGGCCCACGATCCTGGATACCATGATATTCCAACAGTGTATAGGAGAAGACTCCGGGCGCGGGGCACCGGGCTCATGGCTCCATAAGCACTGTCTCAACCAATCCTGAGAATCCGCTTAGAGCGGTTGGGTAGAGAACCCGGGGCACTTGAGATAAGTCAAAGTTATAATACCATCATATTAGTAGACTTAGATCTCAAACCACTGGAGGTCGAGATGCAGGACGGGACCGGCACAAGGGAGCGGACCTATTACGTGCGGGGCATGAACTGTGCCGCCTGCGAGATCGTGGTGGAAAAGAAGCTCATCGGACTCGAGGGCATCCATTCGGTGGCGGCCTCACTCTCGAAAGAGTCGGTCATTCTGGAGTACGACGGCAAGGCGCCCGCGGTCGCGCGGTTGAACCAGTTGTTCAGCGAGGAGGGATACCGCTTCTCAATCAGTCCCGCCGGCGGCGCGTCGGAGACCTCGCGGCGGGTCAGTTTCTCCAAGGTCGCCATCGCGGCGCTGGTCGCGATCGTGCTGGTGGTCCTGCTGCAGAAAGCAGGGCTGTCGAAGCTGGTGACCGTGAACGCGAAGTCGACGTTGCCGGCCTTCCTGCTGCTCGGCCTGGTGGCCGGCTTCTCCAGTTGCGCGGCGCTGGTGGGCGGCATCGTGCTCTCCATGTCCAAGCAGTGGGGGGAGCTCTATTCGCCGGAGGACCCGCTCAAGAAGAGGCTGCAGCCGCACCTGCTGTTCAACGTCGGAAGGCTGATCGCTTTCGCGGGCCTGGGCGCGCTGCTGGCTCTGATCGGCAGCGCCTTCCGCTTCACCCCGTCATTCTCGGCAATCCTGGTCATCGTGATATCCATCGTGATGATACTGCTCGCGCTGCAGATGCTGGGGGTGCGATTCCTGCGCCGCGTGCAGTTCACGGCGCCGAAACGGATGACCCGGTTCATCGCCGACGAGAGCCACTTCAGGGGACGCTACATGCCTTTCGCACTGGGCGCACTGACCTTCTTCCTCCCCTGCGGCTTCGCCATCACCGCCCAGGGTTTCGCGCTGCTCTCGGGGCAGCCGCTGCAGGGCGGGCTGATAATGCTGATGTTCGCCCTAGGCACGCTGCCGATGCTGCTGATAATCGGGTTCTCCAGCGTGAAGTTCCTGGAGAAGCCGCGGACGGCCGCGACATTCCTGAAGGTCGCGGGAGTGATGGTGCTGTTCCTGGCGATCTTCAACATCAACAACCAGCTGGTGGTGCTGAACGCTCCCAACCTTGGTGACCTGTTCGGGCATACCGCCACCGCTACCAGGAGCGCGACCCCGAGCACGAGCACGAGTACGTCGGCACCCGCCGGCGCGGGTCAGGCGCCAGCACAGGTGTCTCCGACCACAAGGCAGGTCATAAAGATGGAGGCGTCAGCCTCGGGCTACAGCCCCGACAGCTTCACGGTCAAAGCCGGACAACCGGTGCTGTGGGAGATAAAGGACACTGGGACCAGCGGCTGCACTAACGCCATCATCTCCGACACCTTGTTCGACGGCCAGATAAGCCTCACGCCCGGAACTACCACCACAAAGGAGTTCACGCCGACNNACCGCCTCTGGCGGCATTCCTCCATGACACGGACCCGAGCCTCCACCGACAGGGTTTTGCCTGAACGGCAAGAAGGAGTGCTGCGGCAATAACTGTGGGGGCTCGTTCATGTCGCAGTCGAGGCTCTATACAACGATCAAGAGGCATCCCGCGGCCTGGGCGATGCTGTTCGTGCTCGTGGTCTATTTCGTGTCGCGGCTGATCAACCTCAAGGGCGTCCCCGTGTTCATCGACGAGACCATCTACCTCAAGTGGGCGCGGGCCGCCCAGGGCGGCAACCTCTGGGCCTCGCTTCTCTACGACGGCAAGCCACCGCTTCACTCGTGGGCCATGGTGCCGCTGCTGGGCCTGATAAAGGACCAGTTGCTGGCGGGGCGGCTGACCTCGGTCTTCTTCGGCGGACTGACCACGCTCGGCCTCTACCTGACAGGCAAAGAGCTGAGGGACTGGAAGCTCGGAGTGGTGGCCGCTTTTCTGTACGTCGCCTGCCCTTTCACGTTCTTCTACGACAGGCTGGCGATAGCCGAGGGCATGCTGCTGACGCTGTTCGTCTTCGCGGTCTACTTCGCGGTCAAGGCGGCCAGGTCGGTGAACTCCTACTGGCTCATCGGCGCCGGAGTCTGTGTGGGCCTCGCCCTGCTGACCAAGGGGACCGCGAACCTCCTGTACCTCATAGTGCCCTTCGCCTACCTGATCAGGGGGCCAGCGGAAAAGGGCCTGGAGAAGAGCCGGCCGCTCGCCAGGTGGCTTGCCACGTCGGGTCTCGCGCTCATAGGAGGCTTCGGCATACTCAACCTGCTGCGCTTCTCCTCGAAGTGGGCTCAGAGAAGCCACTTCATCGCGACCCGCACGAAGAACCTCAAGGAGGTCCTGGCCACCCCGCTCAGCACCTTCCTGCGGTTCAACGGATCGATATTGAGCAGCCTCTTTGCATACCTCACGCCCGTCCTTCTGGTCCTGGCCTTCGGCGGCATCGTCCTTGCCCTGCTGAAAAGATGGCGCCCCGGATACTTCCTGGTGGCGTGGTTCCTTATAGGCTTCGTGGTCATTTCGGCGGTCGGGAAGTTCACCTGGGACAGGTTCTACCTCGTGCTGGTACCCCCGCTGCTGCTCTCGGCGGCATACGCTTTCTACGAGCTGTGGGGGGTCGCGGTGCGCGCATGGAACCGGGCGGGGCACAAGCGATTGCTCGCGGCGGCTTCGGTGGCGGTCGTCGCCGGCCTGGTGATCGCCACGGCCATCCCCGCCGGGTCTCTGATGGCGGGCATGGCGACGGCGAAGCGGGGCGAGGCCGAGTACCTCAAGGGAAGGTGCGCCGGGACCGGCATGGAGGAGACCGCACGCCTGCTGCGGGAGGCCGCCACCCGGGGGAAGATCAACGTGGTCTGCAACGACTACTTCATCCAGTACGCCCTCGAGATGTACATGGGGAAGAACCCGAACATCGAGCTGACTACTCTGGACCTTGAGTACCGCCTGGGTTACACCGACAAGCTCAAATCGACCATAGACGAGGAGGCCGGCGAGCGCCCGACCTACGTCGTCGTCAATGACGCCAAGTACGTGCCTGCCACGTGGCACCTGCAGGTCTTGAAACAGTTCGTCAAGAACGACGGGCGGGCCGCTGACTCGATGTTCCTGACCCGCTACACCGGACCGCCCACCGCCCACGCCGGCGTCCAAGATCGCCCTCTCTGACATTGCTTGTATTACTTGTCATACTCTCCTGATACGCTGAGCTAAGCCGTAAAGGGAATGCCCCGTAGCACAGAGGATGGAGCGCCAGTCTGGCTAACTGGAAGGTCTCAGGTTCGAGTCCTGCCGGGGGCTTCTATAGTAGCAACGGTCGCAAAACGCAGTCGACATCCCACTTCTCAGGGTGCTAAAATATTTGTGTTAGCCAGACTGATATCTGAGTTACGAAAGGCCCCGAATTTCGGGGCCTTTTCCCTTTGTGATCCTCGGACCGAATGGCGTGGACCTTTGGGCCTCCCCGATATTGCTGTATCATATTCTATCGATCGAGTGGTCGGCCTGTCGGAAGATGTTTTGCCGCCCGGGAGCCGAATAATCACTCGTGGTGGAGGTCGGTCCTCACAAAGCTCGGGATGGGTGGAGAAAAGGCAGGTGGGTATGGACACGGTGGATGAGGCAACCGGACAGGCCGAGAGCGGAACTGAACGCCCCGGGCGCTCCTACGCCAACGGCAACCCGCGCTTCGACCGGATGGTGAGCACGATCATGCCCAGCAGCTGGCGCGAGGGCATCTTCTACGGGGCATGGTCGACCTCCGAGTTCGTGAAGTGGGGCTACTTCGCCGTCGCCCTGCACGTCCAGGTCCTGGTAGGCATCTTCTACCCGAGCTTCGCGTCCAGGATATCGGGCTCGCTCGCCGGGTTCGCCCTGGAGTTCGGGACCTCGATAGTCATCGCCGCCGCCTTCGCTTACATCATGATCGGCGGCCACCAGAGCATGCACGCCATGGAGGCGGCCAAGACCTACAACCTCGAGCGGACCGTCCAGGCCACCATCGGCGAGAAGCTCGTCGAAAAGCGCCCCGACGGCACGGTCAAGTTCAGGACCGGCACCATTGGGTTCTGGACTACGCTGGCCACGATGTTCTTCGTGGCGCCGACCGGCAAGTATCCGACCACCATCAGGGAAGGGCTGAACTTCCGCCTCAACGGCACGCCGGCCCTGAACGTCTCGGCCGCCGGCCCCCGTTTCGACCTCTACATGGCCTATATCTTCGGGATCGCCGGCCTGGCGCTCTTCGGAATATCAATCGGGCTGGGCCGCAACAGCACGCCCGAGGTGATGGCATACCTCACGCCCAAGATACTGGCGCTGGGCGTCATCGCCTACCTCGGCAGGCACCAGGACGCGAACGCTCTCTACCGCTACCGCGAGAAGAGGAAGATCGAGGCTAAGCTCGCGGCGCAGGCGGCGTCGGGGGGGATCCCGGCGGACGCGAGCCGCGACGAGGTCGACGGCAGGGCGAAGGCCAACTTCAACAGGCTCATCACGGAGGTCCGCAACTTCGCGGTCTACGGGGGCTCCGATCCCCGCTTCAAGGATATGGCGGTCTACCTCCCCGAGGGCGCGCACAACGCGATCCAGGGCGGCAAGCACACTGAGTACACTGACGCCGAGGGCAACAAGGGCAACACCTCGCCCGACCTGGTGGCCCAGGAGAAGTGGATCGTCCTCTTCCCCAAGGAGGGCGACGACGTCGACATCGCCGACCGCGGCTTCAATGGCACGCTGAAGGTGCTGCCGAACCTGCAGAACCAGGTGGTGGCCGAGATCCTCTCCCAGGAGGGCGTGTCCGGAGGCGGGCGCGAGAACGAGGGCGGCTGCTCGTTCAACGGCTACGGCGGCGGCGACGAAGCTGCTATAAAACTGCTGATGGAGGCGGCGGCGAAGGCCGGCGTCAACTACGGCTACAAGTACGGCGAGAATATGTTCCTGGGCATCGACAACGCCGCCGACTCGGACGACATGTTCGACTCAGAGGCCCACCTCTACACCTGGCAGCAGCAGAAGATGAGCGGCGACGAGCTCGTTGACCGCTACGTGGAGCTATTCTACAAGTGGGGGAACCAGCTCGTTTTCGAGGACCCGTTCGCGGCGCCGCGGCACCAGTGGCAGTTCTGGCAGAAGCTGACCGAACGCATGGGCGACCGGCTCCTGATAATCGGAGACGACGTGCTGGTCACCAACCCCAGCATCGCCTACGACGCGCTCAAGGAAGGCGTGTGCAACGCCGGGCTGGTCAAGCTCAACCAGGTCGGCAGCTTCTCCCAGGCCTGGATGTACATGGAGATATTCCACAGCTCGGGAATGAACACGGTCATATCGCACCGCTCCACTCAGCCCGACACGCTACCCGACCCGCTCGAGGTCACAGCGACCCTGGCGGGTTCCTACCAGCCAAAGGGCAGGGTCGTTCTCGCCAAGCTCGGCGGCGTCTTCCTGGCCAACAGAGCCGGACTCTACTACTACATGCAGAAGTCGGCCGAGGACTGGAGGACCGGCGCGTCCATCACGCCGGGAGTCGGCTCTGACATCACCATCAGCTCCATCCACGCTTACCCGTCCACGCTGGGCGCAGGCCGGTACGGACTGATGGCGGCGATGCGGCTCTCCAACGGCGTCGAGATAGTCTCGCCCATACCGGGAGGCCTTTCGCGCGGCGAGAACGAGACCAGGCTGGTCGGCCCCGAGGAGGGCATCCCGATCGTGGCCAACGTGGTCGAGAAGCTCGGCCTCATCGGCAAGCCGCTGGGCGCCATCGGCGACGTGTTCGAGATCGAGCGCATGATGATGGCGATGGACATGGAGGAAGCGCGCCGCAAGGGTGTGCTCCCCGATTTCTCGGAGAGCGCCTGGGAGGCCTACGAGGAAGAGGCCGGGTTCAAGCGCATGCTCGGCGGCGACGTGACCCTCACACTGGGCCAGCTGCTCATCAAGGCCGTGGCGCTTCGTGACGGGCTGCCGCCCTGGCTGGTCTACCGCCAGCACGGCATGAAGTTGAACGAGCAGATCGGGATGAGCTTCGACAACTACCCGGAGGCGCGCAGGGCCTTCTACGAGCCGATATTCACGGGCAAGGTCGGCGAGGGCGCGTTCCACTAGCAAAAGCAGAAACAGGGTTCAGGTACGCATCGGGCAGGCTTACAGGCTGACCGCACATGGCATTGGCCATTCAAACCTTGCGCGGTGGTGCGCTTTTATTGAACTGCAGCAGCTCCACCGGCGCGCCGTTCTCCACGATGAATGCGACGGTCACACCCTCCGACGGGCTGTTAGGCTCGATGATGACCTCGCGGCCCACCAATTCCGAGGCGATGTCGTCGACCTCGAAGGCGACGTGCGCGACCTTCCTGACCAGCTCGGGTATGGGGCAGCCCGGCTCGAACCTCATCCACTCGATGCCGTACTCGCTCTCATCAAGGCCGGAGTTGTAGAACTCGAGCCCGGGATGGAATGTCTCGCCCTCCCGCGGCTCGTCAGTGGGTATCCCCATGTGGTGGTACCTGCGCACTTCCACCCTGGCTTCCAGCCGCACACGTCACTCCGCGTGCACGCTCTCCGGCAGCTTGTGGGTCAGTATGTCCGCGGCCTGCTCGACCATGTCCAGCAGCACCTCGCCCGCCGGCTTGATCTCATGGATCATCCCGGACGCCTGGCCCGCGAAGCCGCCGATGTACTCGTCCTTGTTGGCCTCGATGAAGCTCCCGAACAGAGCCGACGAGACGAATATCTGCAGCGGGAAGGGCAGGGCCGTCAGCCCCGACTCTTCCCAGGCCTCGTGGAACTTCGACCTGATGGCGCGCAGCGTCTTGCCTGTGAACATTGTGCTGACACAGGTGCTCTCGTCGGTCGCCTCGACGATGTGGCGCTTGATCGCGTCCTGCGCCCCGCCCTCGTTCGTCGCGAGGAAGCGGGTCCCGACCCACACTCCCGTACAGCCCATGGCGAGCGCCGCCGCGACCCCCCGGCCGTCGCCGATTCCACCCGCCGCCAGGACTGGCACGGGGTAGGCAGCGTCTATGCACGGCGGTATGAGGGCCATCGTCCCGACCCTGCCGGTGTGACCGCCCGCCTCGTGGCCCTGGGCGACCAGCAGGTCGATGCCCCCGGCGGCCATGCGCGCGGCGTTCTTGCTGTTGCCGGTGATGGCGAGCACCTTCACGCCGTTGGCGTGGGCCTCCTCCACCATCCAGTCCGGGTTGCCGAGACCGGCGCAGAACAGGGGGATCTTCTCGTCGATGCAGATCTCCACCGCTTCCTTGGGCCTTATGGTGGTGGTGTCGACCTTTACGATCACGTCGATCTCGGGGAGGTCCAGGTCGCTGCGCAGCTTGGCGACGAAGTCCTGGTAAGGCTGGGGGAGCGTAGACAGCAACTGGCTCAAGGGGACCTCGCTCGCGCCCTCCAGGCCCATGCCCGCCATGTCAGCGATGTTCTTGGGAAGCAGGAGGTCGACGCCGAAAGGCTTGTCGGTGCGTGCTCTGATCTCGTGGATGGCTTCGCGCAGCTCATCGAGGGAGTAACCGCTCGCGCCCAGCACCCCCATGCCCCCGGCCTCGGAGACCGCGACCACCAGGTCGACCGGCGCTCCCACCTCCTCGCTCAGCGTGTTGGGCCCCATGCCCGCGCTCAGTATCGGGTATTCGATATCCAGCATGTCGCACAGGCTGGTGTGGAGAACTCTCCTGCCCATGATTAACCCCTTTCAATAAAGATTCCGGTGCCGGAGGCTATCCTATCAAACCCCGGGCCGCAGCGGGAACCTGCGGGGAAAATGCACCACCGGGGTCAGGCGCCGATGGTGCATTTAGAAACGCAAAATGGGGACTGTCCCCTTTTTGCGTTTTAAGCCGCGGGCTTCACACGGGCGCGCGATTTCGCTAGTGTTGCTCCAGGACGACTGACGGGAGGTCTGCCCTGTGAGTGACGACAACCTTCAGAAAACCGCCTACTGCGGTCTCTATTGCGGCGACTGCAGCTTTGGGAAGGGGACCATCCCTGACCTTGCCCGCGACCTGTGCAAGGAGCTCCGCGAGACAAGGTTCGCGGAGGTTGCGGGCTCCATCCCGTTCCCGGAGTTCAAGAAGTACGACGACTGCTACGAGGTCCTGGGCGCGATGGTGAAGCTGCGGTGCAATGGCTGCCGCGGCGGCTCGCGGTCGAAGTTCTGCAACATCGCCAATTGCGCCATCAAGAAAGAGGTGGCCGGTTGCTGGGAGTGCGAGCAGTTCGAGGGCTGCAAGAAGCTCGACTTCCTCAACGCCGTCCACGGCGACGCTCACATTAAGAACCTGCGCGCGATAAAAAAGTCGGGGCTCGACGAGTTCGTCGCGGGCAAGCGGCTCTGGTACTCCAAGCCGAGGAAGAAGTGATCGTCATGCCTGATGATGTCGCGGTGGATCCGTGTGATGATTGCGAGGCCTGCGAATGGCCACAGGCGGTCGCCTGGGAGCAGTGGGTGATGGGCGGCTCGGCGCTGCTGTTCCTGCTCTCCGGCTGGCGGGCCATCAAGCGCAACCGCCCCCGCTGGCTGCCCGTCTGGCTGGCTGGTCTGCTGGGCTGGGCGACCATCCCCAAGTACTTCATCTGCGCGCGCTGCGAGAACTACGGCAAGTCCTGTGATTTCTTTTACGGGGGCCGCTACGCCGCGCGGCTGTTCAAGAAGTCGGACAAGGAGTTCAATGCCGCAGGCTACCTGGCGGAAGGCTCGACCCTGGGGATCTTCCAGTTCCTCCCCGTTATCGCCGCCCGGCGCGACTTCAAGGCGCTGACGTTCTACGGGCTCGCGGCCGCCTTGTTCCAAACCGCGCTGGTGAAGTTCTGCTGCATCGATTGCGTGCGTTACGCCAGGGACCCCTGGAAGGCCGCCTACTGTCCGACCTGGAAGATGGTGGTCAAGCTGCGGATCGCGGCCCCGGAGAACGACTGACCCTTAGCGCTTCATGCCCATCATCTTGTGGAACACTCCCAGGCGCAGGCCCAGGCTCATCGCCCAGTGGTAGAGCCGCGGTGAGAGGCGGTGCAGGTCCCAGAGATATCCGTGGTGGCTCCAGGGGACGATCACGATCGGCCTGTTGCGCTCGAGCCCGCGCAGGGCCGCGGCGGCGACGATCGCGGGGTCGGCCCCCTTCTCCTCGTAGTATTTCTCGATCGCCTTCCTGGCGCTCTCGCCCTCCCGGTCGTAGATATGCATCTTGCCGTCTTTGATCACATTGGTCTTGATGTCGCCCGGGCACAGCAACGTGATCTTGACGTTCTTCTCGCTCAGCTCGGTGCGCATCGTCTCGCCGAGCCCGACCACCGCGAACTTGGTCGCGTTATATGCGGACGAGAAAGGAAGCGGCGCCAGGCCGGCGTCGCTGGCGGTGATGAGGACGGAGCCCTGGCCGCGTTCGGCCATCTTCGGCACGAAGAGGTTCATCATGTAGATCGGACCCCAGAGGTTGATGCTGATGACCCACTCGAACTCCTCCAGCGAGGTCTCCAGGAACCGTCCTCCGATCCCGACCCCCGCGTTCTGACATAGGATGTCCACGTGGTCCCACTTCTGAAAGAAGGCGTCGGCGAAAGCTCTTACCTCATCGAGTTTAGAGTGGTCGACGCGGTAGCCCTCGGACTCCACGCCCCTGGCCTTTAGCTCCTCAACCACCTGGTCGATCCGCTCCTGGACGATGTCGGTGATGACGACGGCCCTGGTACCCTTGTCCGCGAGCGCGAGCGCCAGCGCCCGGCCGATGCCTGATCCTGCCCCGGTCACTATAGCCGTCTTGCCCTGATAAAAGTCCATCTCTGACCTCCGCTTGCCTTAAGTGCTGGCCCGAGGCCGCAGGCCCCGGGTACGACGCCAATATGTTATCACCGTATGGGTGGCAGGCGGGCGCAGCGGCGCGCGACGCCTTCGTACGGCTCAGCCGGCGATGGATGCGGCCCGCGCACTGATGCGGGCGAGCGGACCGAAGCTGAGAGGAAACGGCAGGCCAAGGAATGACGTCTTGATGTACTCGGTTATGACGCCACCGTTCGCGGTCGTGTCGAGGTATGCGTACTCGATCGTCAGGCCCATCCGCTTGAGGAGCCCGTGCTGGAGCACCTGTACCCCGGCCTCTTCAGCCGCCCGCAGCCGCTGCCTGATGTCGCGGACAAAGAAGCCCAGGTGGTGCAAGCCTTCACCCTCGCCGAGCACGTCCCCGTAGAGAGACCTGCCTTGGAGGATCTGTATCAGCTCGAACTGGATCGGGCCGGAGCTGGCCAGCGCCATCCTGCCCTTGTAGGTGACCGTCTTGTCGCCCTCCAGGCACCACTCCGGCTCACCTTCGAAGAGCGCCCAGGGCCCGATGCCCATGATGTCCTCGTAGTAGCGGATGGTCTTGTCGATGTCCTTGACCACGATCCCGATCTGTCCCACCCTCGGCATGTTCAGACCCCGCGGCTTCATGGCGCACCTCCTGCCGTCCTCATCGCCGATCCCACGACCGCGTACAGCCAGTAAGTGATAAACGGGACGAAAAGTACCTGGAACACTTTGTCCCCTAGAAATTGAAGCTCTGCGCGAACATCATCGTCGCCGGGCTGGTGACGGTCGGGTCCGTGATCACGTTGACGCACGCCGGCTTGCCGCAGTCGAGCGCGCGGCGGATGGCCGGCTCGATGTCCTCGTCCGCCTCGACGAACTCACCGAAGCCGCCCAGCGCCTCGACGATCTTCTCGTAATGGATTATGCCGAGCTCGGTGCCGCAGACGCGGTCGTCTGCGTAGCATATCTCCTGCGAGTGCTTCACCATCCCCCAGCCCTGGTCGTTGCAGATGACGCAGACGATGGGGATGTCGTGGCGCACGGCGGTCTCGAACTCCATCGCGTTCAGCCCGAACGAGCCGTCGCCCGTCACCAGCACGACCTTCTCTGTTGGCAGCGCGACCTTTGCCCCGATCGCGAAGGGGATCCCGGTGCCCAGGCAGCCGAACAGCGTGCCGCTTCCGATCACGCCGGCAGTGCGGGTGGCCCTCAGCGTTATCATCGCGAAGTAGAGCGCGTCGCCCCCGTCCAGGGTGTAGACGGTGTCGTCGCCCGCGGCCGCCCTGACCCTGTCCATCAGCCTGTAGGGATGGATGGGGGCCGACGGCGTCGAGCGGGCCTGCCGGTCCGACTCTGTGAGCCCGGCGAACATCCCCTTGAGGGTCGCGAGCCAGTCGGAGCGGTCCGCCTTGCGCACGCGTTCGTTGATCAGCCCGATGGTCGCCGCGGCGTCGCCAAGGAGCGCCACGTCAGCCTGTCTGTTCCTGTTTATCTCCGCCTCTTCGACGTCCAGCCGGACCACCTTGGCGTTGGGAAAAACCTCGCCATAGTTGAGTACCCAGTTGAGCCGGATGCCGGCGGTGAAAACCACGTCCGCCATCGACGCGGCCGCGAGCAGGCCCATGAGGCCGCCGTCCCATATCGACTGAGGGTGCTCGTCGGGAACGGCCCCGCGCCCGTTGCCCATCAGCAGGAAGGGCATGCCTGTCTTCTCGAGGAACTCGGCCACCGCACCGGCGGCGCCGCTGGCCGCGATGCCGCTGCCGCCGAGGAACAGGGGCTGCTTCGCCCCGTCCAGCGCGGCCACCGCGTCAGCCAGGGCCGGCTCCTCCGGTACCGACCTGTGCTTCTCCCACCCCTTCGCGGGCCACTTGAGCTGCGCCTCGTCGACCGGCGCGTAGAGCTCGTCGGGCGGGACCTCCAGGAAGACCGGGCCGGGCCTGCCGGACACCGCGTGCCTGAAAGCCATCTCGAGGTAGTCGCCTATCCGCTCGACGTCGTAGCACCGGCCGGACCACTTGACCACCGGCTTTATCATGTCGACCTGCTCCATGTCCTGCAGGGCCCCGCGGTCCAGGTCGCGCAGTGGCGCCATACCGCTGAGCACCACCACCGGCGCGTTCTCCAGGAACGCGTTGGCCACGCCGGTGAGCGAGTTGGTGAAGCCCGGGCCGGCCGTGACCAGGCACACGCCGGGCTTGCCGGTGTAGATGGACCAGGCGTGCGCGGCCATCACCGCCGCCTGCTCGTGGCGCACGTCGATGTTGCGGATGCCGCTCTGCAGGAAGCCGTCGTAGATCGGCATGATATGCCCGCCGGACAGCGAGAACACCGTGTCGATCCCCTCGACCTCTTTCAGGTACTTCGCGAGGACGTTGCCTCCGTGCATGTCAGCCACGGTCCACCTCCTGTTTAATGCAAAAAGGGGACAGGCCCCTTTTGCATTTTACGGGCGGAATGCTATCTTCACCGCCCTGTACTTCCCCTTGTGGAGCGCCACCTCCAGAGCCCGGGGCCACTCGTCGAGCTTGAACACGTGCGTCACCATGTCGCTCAGGTCCACCTTGCCCTCCGCGTGCAGCCTCAGCGCGACCGCGAAGTCGTGCTCCCGGCCGGGCGCCTGCTCCTCCACCTGGTAGCCGTAGACCCCCCTCAGGGTCAGCTCCTTGAGCCATACCGGAGTCCAGTCGATCTTCTTGGGCTCACCTATGCCGAGCATGTTGTACCAGCCCGCGTTCGTCAGCACGCGGAGCGACATGTCGATCGTCTCGGTGCTGCCGACGGTGTCGAACACGCGGTCGACCCCGCCGATCAGCAGCGGCTGCGTCAGGAGCGGCGTGAACACCTTGGCGTCGGTCAGGTCGGCCACCTTGCGATAGAACTCCTTGTCCATCGGCGGCTTGATGACGGCCTCCGCACCGAGCCCGAGCGCCCGCTCCGAGTGGAACGGGTCGATCTCCACGGCCAGGACGCGCGCGTCCGGGTGCACTGCCTTCAGCGCGGCGATGGTGGCAAGCCCCATCACTCCGCAGCCGATCACCATCAGGGTCTCACCCGGCTCGATCGGGTTCTGGAAAGCCATGTGGAGGCCGTTTGAGAAGGGGTCGGTGAGACAGGCCGCCTCGTCGCTGACCCCGTCGGGGACCTTGTAGAGCTGGGAGACGTGGGCGATGCCCATCTCGCTGAGGAATCCGGGCACGCCCGCGGTGGCGCCCACGAAAAGCCCCGGAGGCAGAGCGCCCATAGTGGTGTTGACGCAGAGCTGCGGCCTTCCCGAAGCGCAGTAGACGCAGGGCTCCTCGATGCCGCGAGGCGCGCAGCCGAGCATCGGCATCACCGTGACGCGGTCACCCGGTTCGAAGCCACTCACGGCCGGCCCGGCCTGGACGATGTCGCCGCAGACCTCATGTCCCATCACGAAGGGGTTGGACGCGAACGGCTGCATCGTCAGGCTCTCGTGGCAGGCCACGATGGCGATGTCGCTTCCGCAGAGGCCGGAGATACGCGGCCGTATCTTGACCCACTCGTCGCCCGGCAGCTCCGGCTCGGGGATCTCGCGCATCCGCACCGGAGCGAGCCTGGTGAACAGCACACCGGGCCACTGGCGGTCGAGCAGACCGGTCAGAAGATACTGGGGGATGTTGTACTGAAACGTGAGCGCCTTCAACTCCGGTCCCCTCCCATCCCAAACACGTGCGAGCGCACCACGTGCTCTACATCAGCTGTATCCCTGGCGGAAGGTGCGACCTGCGGTGCAGATGCATGTGCGCCGGGTGAACCCAGTGCACTTCACGGCGCCTCTCGAGAAACGCCTCGATGCCCACCCCCAGCGCCGCGCAACCCCAGGAGATCAGAAACAGGGCAAGGGTCGCCATTGCTATTAAAAGCGTGATACCCAGAATCCAGAATCCCGGCATCTCAACCACCCTCTTCAACTCTATTATCCTCCAACGGCCACACCGTTTGAAGGTTCCGGGGCGCCGAATATCGTGCCCGCGTTTGTAGACCTCGCACCGCATGTACGATTTAATGGCATCAGACGTTTTCTCTGAGATGTGGGGGGTCGCCTTGGCTGGTAAATACATCCTTGTCAACGACGTGGGAACCACGGGCACGCGCTCCATAATCTATGACGAGGAGACCAACGTGGTCGCCGAGTCGTACACCGAGCTGGAGCAGATCTTCCCCAAGCCCGGCTGGACCGAGCAGGACCCGGTCGCCATCTTCGACCGCTGCGTCGAGGTGACCCACAAATCGCTAGACAGCGCCGGCCTGAAGGCGAGCGACATCGCGGCGATGGGCATCGCCACCCAGCGCGCCACCAGCATGTTATGGGACGCCGACACGGGCGAGCCCGTCTACAACGCCATCACCTGGCAGGACGCGCGGATGTCCGACGAGTGCGAGCGCGTCAACAAGAGCGGCACCTTCAAGATGCTGCACGTGGTCGGCGGCGGATACCAGCGCATCGCCCCTCTGAGCAAGACGCTCAAGAAGAACCCGGTCGGCAAGATGCTCATCGCCGCGGCTCACTTCACTGTGACTCCCGCCATGTCGTCGGCGCACGCGCGCTGGACGCTCGACAACATCGAGGGCGCCAAGGAAAAAGCCGCCGCGGGCAAGCTGCTCTTCGGCACCGTGGACGCCTGGCTGGTGTGGAAATACACCGGCGGCAGGGTGCACGCCACCGACTTCTCCAACGTCAGCGCCACCGGCATGTTCGACCCGTTCGGCATGAAGTGGAGCTCGCAGCTGCTCAAGCCGTTCGGGCTGCCCGGGGGCCTGAAGTTTCCCGAGATCAGAGAGACCGGCGGCGATTTCGGCGAGACCGACCTCTTCGGCGCGCCTATCCCGATAAAGAGCGTGGTGGCGGACCAGCAGGCGGCGCTGTTCGGAGAGGCATGCTTCGAGGGCGGCAACGTCAAGTGCACCAACGGCACCGGAACTTTCGTCGACATGAACACCGGCGACGAGGCCATCGCCTCCATCCACAAGCTGACCCCGCTGGTCGCCTGGAAGATGGACGGCAAGACCACCTACATGCTCGAAGGGATAATCTCCAGCGCCGGGGCCTCGGTGCAGTTCCTGCGGGACAACCTCAAGATGATAAAGGAAGCGGCCGAGTGCGAGGAGCTGGCCCTGTGTGTCGATGACACCGGCGGCGTCTACCTGGTGCCGGCCTTCAGCGGCCTCACCGCCCCCTACTGGGACCCCTACGCGCGGGGAACGGTCACCGGTCTCACCCGCGGCACAACGCGCGAGCAGATCGTGCGCGCGACGCTGGAGTCGATCGCTTACCAGTGCAAGGACGTGATCGTCGCCATGGAGATGGACACCGGCATCAGCGTGAGCTCCATCAAGGCCGACGGCGGCGCGTCGCGCAACAACTTCCTGATGCAGTTCCTCGCGGACATCCTGGACATGAAGGTTGACAGGCCGGCGATGCTCGAGGCCACCGCCCTGGGCGCCGCCTACTTCGCCGGGATCGCGGCGGGAATATGGAAGTACCCCGATGACATCCTGCGCATCCACCGCATCGAGCGCGAGTTCGAGCCCTCTATGACAGAAGCCAAACGCGACGAGCTGTACGACGGCTGGAAGAGAGCGGTGGAGCGGGCCCAGTTGTAGTCCCGCGGCAAAAACGCAAATATTCAAGAATGGGGTGAGGCCACCTTCTTGAATTTCTGATCCTTATTTTGCGTTTTTGTTCGCCGGACACCTCGCGATGCAGAGCCCGCAGCGGACGCCGCTCTGCCCCGGCATCCCCAGCTTGAGGTAGTGTTTGAGGCACTTGACCTTGTCGGTCGGCCGGCCGTCCTCGGAAAGCGCGCCCACCGGGCACGCCCTCACGCAGGCGTACCCGCAGCTCTCGGGCCGGCAGAGCCCGGCCTCGACCGGTGCGCCCGGCTTCAGCCTGGCATCGGTGAGCAAAGCGACCAGCCTCACCCTGGCGCCGTGGCCCGGTACCAGCAGCAGGTTGTTGACCCCCAGCTCTCCCATGCCCGCTTCGATCGCCATGTGCCGGTAGGACAGGTCTTCGGTAAGTGTCGCACCGACGACCTTGCGCAGCACCGGCGCCTCCATGAAGTGGCGCAGCGACTTCAGCAGCATCGCGGGCCGGTTCTCCAGGTTCCAGCCGGGCATCTCCTTGTAGGGGATGGGGAAAGCCTTGTTGCCGCGGCGCTCCAGGTACCCCGCCATCTCGAAGAGCGCGCGGTTGAGCTCGGTGTTCACTACGTGGAAGTTGGCCGTGTACTCCTTGGCCGTCACCGGCAGCCCGTCGAGCGGCGCGTCCAGCATCCTCGTCCCGATCAACACGATCGAACGCGCGCCCTTCATGACGTCCGCCGGCCCGTGCCCCTNNACGGGTCGAAGTCGTGGCGCATCAGCCACGAGAAGTAGAGTATCGCCGAGGAGTCCAGCAGGCAGACCGCCCAGCACGGCGCGCCCCTTCCCTCCTCCTGGTCGAAGTGATGGTACCAGGGCACCGGAACCGTGGCGGTGACGTCCTTCTTTAGCCAGGCCCAGAAGATCGCGGACGACAGGTCCCAGGTGAAGCCCAGCACGCCCAGCGTGGCCAGGAACCGCCTGTCGCGGTTGCCCAGGAACGCGCCGACCGCGAGCATCGCGAACGAGAGGTATCTAGTGCCGATCCTGCGCATGAGCACCCATTCCCCTCGGGACGAGTACTCCCAGGTCAGCATCACCGCCGCAGTCAGGTAGAGCGCCCAGCCCAGGGCCGAGAGCCCGTCGAGACCCTTGCGCCTGGCGCGCGCGACCGCCGGCAACAGTCCCAGCAGTACCATGCCGACCCCCGCCGAGCCCGCCGCGCGGATCGACACGTCGCGTACCGCGGGGACGAAGTAGGAGAGCTCGCCCGTGGGCATGATGAACAGGTATTGCTTGGCCTCGAGCGTGTCGCCGAACTTCTCCAGCCTGGCCATCGCCGGCTCGATCAGCGCCAGGCCAGCCACCAGACTGGCGGCCGAGAGCTTCGTTATGCCTCCCCTGCCACTTTCCGCTCCCGCCATCGACTCATCTCCTTCGTTCGGACATGCGCCCCATGCTCTAATTGCCTATTATGTCATCGGACCGCGATCGACTGCAGGCTGATATCATTATCGCCACGGACCCTGTTGCGGCAAACAGTGGGAGGCGTCATGCGCAGAGCCATGCTCGACAGTCCCGGGGAGCTGAGGATCGAGACGTGCGCCCAGCCCGTGGCTGGACCCGGCGAAGCGATCGTCAGGGTCATGCGCTGCGGGATCTGCGGCAGCGACATCCACTCGTACCTCGGGCGGCACCCGCTGGTGGTTTTCCCCGTCACTCCGGGTCACGAGTTCTCCGGCGTGGTCGCCGAGGTGGGAGACGGGGTGGATGACGGCATCCTGGGAGCGTGTGTCTGCGTCGAGCCCTCCCTCACCTGCGGGCGCTGCCCCCAGTGCGTCTCGGGACGGTACAACATCTGCGAAGAGCTGAAGGTCATGGGCTTCCAGGCGCCGGGCGCGTTCTGCGACCGCGTGGCGGTGCCCGCGGAGAAGCTGCACATCCTGCCCGACGGTGTGTCCTTCGAGGCGGGAGCCCTGGCTGAGCCTCTTGCCGTAGGGGTTCATGCCCTGGACAGGTCAGGGGCCGGGGCCGGCGGCACCATACTCATCATCGGGACGGGTGTCATCGGACTGATGGTTCTAACCGCCGCGGTGTCCGAGGGCATAGACGTCATCGCGATCGAATCCGACGCCGCCCGGGCGCAGGTCGCCCGCTCCCTGGGGGCGATAGAGGTCTTCTCCCCCGACGACAAAGGCCTGGCCAGGATGGCACGCAAGGTCCAGGTCCACGCGGTGCTGGAGTGCGTGGGGCGCGCCGAGACCGCGGACATGGCAGTCCGGCTGGCGCCTCGCGGATCCACCGTCGTCGTCGTGGGGGTCTTCCCCGGGCCGGTGCCCGTGCGGCTCGACCTGGTCCAGGACGGAGAGCTCGACCTCACCGGCACCCTCATGTACACTTCCGCGGACTTCGAACGGGCTCTCCTGATACTGGGCCGAGGCCGTATGGACGCGGGCGCGCTGGTCACCCACACCGTGAGCCTCGAGGACCTGGCGCAGGGATATGGCCTGCTGGTGGAGCCGGGGAAGCTGACCCTGAAAGTGATGGTAGACGTCGGGGGAGACGCCTGATGCCGGCGGACGTCTTCTTCACTCCGTTCGATTCGGCGGGCGGGACCGACAGCCTCAACCGCCGGGTCGCTGCCATCGTCGGGGGCGCCGGTTTCTTTGAATCGCTCGAGCCGGGCGCCAAGGTGGCGGTGAAGGTCCACCCCGGCGAGCGCAACAACGTCACCTATCTGCGGCCATCGATCGCCGCATCGATGGCGCGGCTCGCCAAAGGATCGGGAGCCTCGCCGTTCGTCACCGAGACCACCACCCTCTACTGCCGCGAGCGGTTCACCCCCGGCGAGCTGCTGGCGACCGCGGCCTTCAACGGATTCTCCGAGGAGACGATGGGCTGTCCGGTGGTGGTTGGCGACGGCACGGCTGAGGTCGTAGTGCCCGTGGGCGGCAAGCACCTCCGCGAGGTCGGAGTGGCCGGAGAGATCGCCGCGGCCGACGCCCTGGTGGTGCTGACCCACGTCACCTGCCACGACTGGACCGCGGGTCTCGCCGGTTCGCTCAAGCAACTGGGCATGGGCTGCGTGGGAAGGAAGACCAAGGCCGAAGTCCACCTGGCCACGTCGCTCGCGATCGACCTCGAGCGCTGCAACGCCTGCGGGACCTGCGTCGAGACCTGCAAGAGCGGGGCCGTGGTCCTGGGCGACGACGGCGCGGTGCTCACCGAGGCGTGCGTGCGCTGCGGAGTGTGCATCGGCTTCTGCCCCGAGCAGGCTATCACCTACAGGCACGACTACGGGAGGTTCGCGGAGGGCCTCGCTGAGGCCGCGGCCGGTGTGGTCTCCGCGTTCGAGCCGGGCCGCGTACTTTTCCTCAACTACATGCTTGACGTCACCCGGCACTGCGACTGCGAGGACTTCTCCGCGCTGCCGGTCTTCGGCGACATCGGGGTGGCGATATCGCGCGATCCCGTGGCCGTGGACTCCGCCTGCGGAGACATGCTCAACGCCGCCTCACCCGCGCCTGGCTCGAGCGCCGACTGCCCGGAGATAGCGCTCGCCGCCGACAAGATATTCGCGCTGACCGGCATCGACTGGCGCCGGCAGTTGGAGCACGCCGCCTCTGTCGGCGCGGGCACCACGACCTACAGGCTCGCCGGTCCCTGACGCGGCCGCGCCGCCCGTCAAGCACATCCCGCAACTCCTTGCAGTATGATAATCAGCGAGGGCGGCGGAGCGCCCCGGCACACCGGGGTCACGGCCGCTTCAGCCCTACGCATCCGGCCACGCGCGACACGGAAAAGACATGCAGATCAACGCGTACGTAATCTTGCTCTTCCTGTCAGCCCTCATCACCGGCGCACTCGCAGTGTATACATTGAGGCGCCGCTCCGAGCGAGGGGTGATCTGGTTCGGGCTGCTGCTGCTGGCGATCGCGGTCTGGTGCCTGTTCATCGGGTTCGAAGCGGCGGCGACCACGCTGCACGCAAAAGAGATCTTCTCGGTGCTGGCCTACCTCGGCACCCCGACCACGCCTCTCCTCTTCTTCCTGTTCGCGGTTCACTACACCCAACAGGACGACTGGCTGACTCGCCCTATCGAGGCCGTCCTCTGGGTCCTGCCGGTCGCGACCATCGTGATAGCCGCCACCAACTCCATACACAAGTTGCTCTGGCCCACCATTGAACTCACCAGGACCTGGGCCGGCGTGACCGGCGTCTACGCGCACGGCCCCTGGTACTGGATCGAGGTCGGCTACAGCTACCTGCTGATGATCGCCGCCTTCGCCATCCTGATATGGGCGAGCTACCGATTCTCGCAGCTGTTCTCCAGGCAGTCGCGGATCATGCTGCTCGCCGCGCTCGTTCCCTGGGTCCTCAACATCATCTACGCCCTGAGCCCCAACACGCTCAAAGGCGTGGACCTCACTCCGCTGATGTTCACCGTCACCGCCGTGTTGCTGGCGGTGGCTATCTTTCGCTATCACCTGCTCGACATCAGGCCGATCGCGCGAAACGTCCTGTTCGAGAGCATGCACGATCCGATGGTCGCCGTGGACGACGCCGGCCACGTGGTCGATGCGAACCCGGCCGCGGCCGAGCTGGTCGGGATGAGCGCCGCCGCCATCTCGGGCCAGCCCGCGGCGAGTGTCCTGGGGCGTCTGCCAGGCCTGGCGGAGCGCCTGGGCAGCGACCAGAACGGCGGGCGCTTCGAGATCGAGTACGTGGCCGAAGGCGAGCCGCTACCGCGCTATTACGACTCCCGCATCTGGCCGCTCGCGGACAACAAGGGCCGCTCGGTCGGCAAGCTGGTGACCCTCCGCGACATATCGGACCTCAAGCGCGCGGAGCTCGAGCTCAAGAGCATAAACGCGGAGCTCGACTGGTTCGCGCACAGCGTCTCGCACGACCTCAAGGCACCGATCTCGAGCGTGTGCATGGCCGCTGACGTACTGGCGCGCCTGCTTGAAGGCACGGACCGCACGGACGTGCTGGACGTGGCCGCGATGATCTCGCGCAACGCCTGGAACGCGAGCGAGCGGGTCAAGCTGCTGCTGAAGCTCGCCGAGTCCGGGCTCGCGCCCACCGATACGATGGGGGTAGACGTACGGGCCACCGTCGGCGACGTGCTGGACGACCTGTCGTCGACGATCGAGGAGCGGAGCGCCACCATCGAGGTCGCGGATGACCTCGGCACGGTGGTCGCCAGCCCCACACAGATCTACCAGGTCTTCTCCAACCTGATCGGCAACGCGCTGGCGCACTCGGACAGGAGCGGACCCCGGGTCCGGGTCCTGAGACTCGACCACGCCGAGAGCGGAGAGCACGTCTTCCTGGTGTGCGACAACGGCGCCGGGATCGCGCCGGAGCGCCTGGAGAAGATATTCCTGCCGTTCCAGAAGAGCGAGCGCACCGGGGGGACGGGGATCGGCCTCGCGATCGTGCGCAAGATCGCCGAGGTTTACGCCGGGAGCGTGAGGGCCTACAACGACAAGGGAGCCTGCTTCGAGTTCACAATGAATGACTGGCCTTCGGAGGGCGCGGCTGACTCCGGCCCTGGTAAGCCCGGCTGATCAGCTCTTCCACTTCCTGGCGCCCCGGGTTCCCCGGCGTGACCATCATCGCGCGGTCCTCCATCACCTCGTCGATGTACGCCTGAATGGAATCGGCGGGGACGCCGGCCGCTTTGAGATCGGCGGGCAGCCCCAGGCTCTGCACCAGGCCGCGGACGCGCTCGACGGCCTTCCTGGATGCGGCCTCATCGTCGTCGCTCTCGCGGGCGAGACCCATGGCGCCGGCGACCTTCCGGTAGATCGCCGGGATGCCCTCGTATGCCAGGTTCATCTCCATGCAGTACGGGAGCATCATGCCGACCGCCACACCGTGCGGGATGTGAAAGAGGCCGCCGAGAGGGTGAGCGGTGGCGTGCACGATCCCTATGAAGGAGTTGGACGCCGCGACCCCGCCCATGTTCGCCGCCAGCAGCATGTTCATCCTGGCGAAGACGTCCGCGCCGTCGTTGAAACACCTCTCCAGGTAGAGGTCGACCAGCCCGATGGCCTGTTGAGCCAGGCCGTCCGTTATCGGCTGGTGCCATGTGGAGTGGAGCGCCTCGATCGCGTGGGTCAGCGCGTCCATCCCCGTGGCCGCGGTCATTGCGGGCGGCAGGCTTATGGTCATGCGCGGGTCGAGGACGGCCATGCTCGGGATCAGGTCGCCTCCCTGGTACATCAGCTTGCGGTTGCGCCCCTCATCGGTGATCATCGCGACGTGCGTGGCCTCGGAGCCGGTCCCCGCGGTGGTGGGGATGGCGATGTGCGGCAGCACGGGGCACGAGGCGAAGTACTCGTTCCACTCGTAGTCGCGCAGGTCGCCTCCCTCGCAGAGCAGGATAAGCGTGGCCTTGGCAGTGTCGATGGAGCTGCCGCCCCCGATGGACACCAGGGCGTCGGCCTCGAGCTCCTGCGCCAGGCGAGTGCAGCTCTCTATCGTGGCGATGCCGGGGTCGGAGGGGACCTCGTCGAACACGCCCACGATGCGTGGCCCGGCCTGTTCGATCCCTTCGATGACGCCGTCGATCAAGCCCGCGCCGCGCACTCCCTTGTCGGTGACGACCAGCACCCGGCTGCCGCCGAGCCGTTGCATCGGCTTGCCGATCCTGCCCGAGCCGCCGTCCCAGCAGAGCGTCCTGCCTGGCATCTTGAACTCGAAGAAGTACATGTCCATCCGCGCGAGACCTCCTGTCGGCGCACAAATCTACCACAAAATTCAAGAAAGGGGGCAGACCCATTGACTTGCGTTTTCCGCTACGCGAGCAGGGACGCCACCAGGTTGTCCGAGGAGAAGTGGCCGCCGGTCATGACCGCGAGAGAGCTTCCTTCTCCGAAGACGCGCTCCCTTATCTCGATGGGAGTCAGGCCCTGTTCCTGGAGCCCCCGCACCCGGTCCTTCAGCTCCTGCAGGTAGTCGGCGCAGGCAAGCAACGCCTCACGCCCGTCCTCGACGACCTTGCCCATCGAGGTGAACAGGACCAGCCTGTCCGACGGCAGCGCCGCGAGCATCCTCATCGAACCCATCAGCCTGACGGCGTCCTCGTCCGCCCTGATCACCTTCGGCCGCTCGGTGATGAAGATGTCGCCGGTGAAACACCAGCCCTTCTCGCGCTCGAACAGCGCCACGTGCCCGGCCGAGTGCCCCGGCGTCTCTATGACCTCGAAGTGATACGCCGCGGTGTCCACCTGCGCGCCCAGTGTCGAGACCGACGCGGGCTGCGGGTAGCCCCACACGTACTCCTGGTAAGGGTTGAGCTCGGGGGCGAGCCCGATTCTCGGGACCGAGTCGCGGTGCGCCAGCACGGGCACCCCGAAGCGCTCCATGATCGCGCGGTCGGCGCCGACGTGGCCCTCGTGGAAGTGGGTGTTCACCACCAGGTCGAGCCTGCGCCCCTCCAGCGCGGCCACCAGCTCGTCGGCCGTGTGCGCGCAGCCGGTGTCGACCAGCAGCCCGTCAACCAGGTACGCCGCGACCCAGTAGACGGGTTTCCCGTCGACCTCCCGGCTCATCCTGATGCGGGTGACCTCTTCGAAGTCCGCTATCTCAATCATCGACCGGCCTCTCTTTCGCCGCCATAGATTATACGCGGGGCACGCTCGACGTCAGGCGTCCCACCGGCAAAAACGCAAATTAAGGCGTCTGACGCCAAAACTTGCGTTTCAGCAGGAACCGCGGCCTGGCCGCCAAATGAATAAGCGAGTCAAGCGGAGGAGGTTTGCAGTGGGTTGCCTTATAGTCATCCTGGCCATGTTCGCGCCGCGCATCGCGCTGTTCTTCGTCTGGGTGTTCACGCCATACGTGACCCGGGCGTTCCACGGGATGTGGTGGTGGCCCCTCCTGGGGATCATCTTCGTGCCGTTCACCACCATTTTCTACTCCTTCGTCTACGTGCCCGGCTCCGGCATCCACGGAGCGCGCTGGCTGTGGGTAGCGCTGGGACTGGTGCTCGACATCATCTGGCACTCCGCCAGCGCCTCGAAGAAGGCGCGCCAGGCGGCGGCCGCCGCATAACACCGCACGAACGAAAGCCGCCGGTGAGGGGCTCTTCTGGTCATCATATCAGAAGCCTCGCCGTGCCCCCCGTTCACTCCGTAAGATGTGCCCGGCTGTCCACCGCTGAAATGTGTTGTGATAAGATGCGCGCCAGGCACGACGTGGTGGGGTTCCAATAGAAGCTCTCCCTCGATCAAAGAGAATGTTGCGATCATGGACCAGACCTCGAAACCAGGCCCGGTGAAAAGACCCGAGTTTATCCTGTCGAAAATATCGGCGCTGGTGGAATGGTTCGGCCGGTGGACCGGCAGGTCCCACTACGTCGATCCTTCTACGGCCGCGGCCCGCGCGGGCAAGGACACGGAAAAGCCATTGGTGCTCCTGGTCACCGGAAGCATGATAGTGAGCGACTTCTTCGACGTGATCGCCCGCCGCCTCGGAGACGAAGGTTTCCGGACCGTCGTCTACCAGCCGCCGGACCTGCTGACCGAGCCCCTCGAGGTCGGGGCTCGCAACGTCGGCGACGCGGTCGAGGCGATACTGGCCGTGACCGGCGAGGAGAAACTCCACGTCCTGGCCGAGTGCAACGGCGGCGTGGCCTCCCGCTACTGGCTCGAGCGGCTGGGCGGGCACGAGCGCGTCGACCGCTTCATCACGTTCGTATCGGCCCACCATGGCACCAAAGCAGTGGTGCTCCCGCTCTACTGCGGCATCGCCGACGTGAAACCGGGCAGCGAGTTCCTCTGCGAGATCGAGAAAGGCGGCGTGCGTGACGGAGGGCCACCGGTGACATCTATCTACATGCGCGACGACGAGATAATGTGGCCCAGCACGACCTCACGGATCGAGGGGGCGCTGAACATCGAGGTCCGCGACCCCGGGGTCAAAGCGCGGGCCAGGAAGCGCAAACCTTACCCGGTGCACCACCTCATGGGATCAATACTCATCCGTGTCTGCCCGGTGCACCTTGCTGGTTTCTTTGACGAGCCGTTCCACGACCTGCTGGTGTCCTGCCTGAGGGATGACCCCGAAGAGATAAAGCGGTTCGACGGGCTCGAGATCGAGGTCACCTGACAACGCACCACGGTGCGTTTTCAGCCGATGAGGCCCGCCACGTAGATCGCGCTGGCGCTGGCCTGCTCGGTGCCGACCCCTCGGCCACCCGCGTCCGCCCCCACCAGCAGGAGGTCCTCGACCGGCGTCTTCGGTGACGGCTTGTGCCTTCCCGTCTGGCCGACACTCTGGGCGAGACCGATGCACTCCCCCGTCGGCTTGCCGGTCAGCGCGGCCGTGTGACCGATGTGGTAGCGCATCTTCCACTCGATGTGCGCGGGCACCCGCGGGTAGAGCTCGAACAGCCGCTCTTCGCCGCGGTCGAGTATCTTCTCGCACTGCTGTATTCTCCCGGGGGTCGCCTCGATCGGGCCGGGTACGCCCATTATCACCAGCTGCTTGCCGGGCGGCGCGGCGTACTCGTCCCACTCGGTCGGGATGGTCACGTAGAGCATCGGATCGACCGGAGCCGTCCCCTCGTCGATGTAGTCGAACATATGGTCGGGATGCAGGTAAGGCGTCGTGGAGATGCACGGGGCCACAGCGTCGATCACGCGCCGGTCGAGCCCGAACTTGGTGGTGATGAACGAGTATGAGTACTCGAGCCCCTTCACGCCCTCGACGTACTCCCCGGGGAAGTTCTCCTCCCCGGCGAGCTCCAGCGTCCGCTTGATCCCGGCGCTGGATATCACCACGTCCGCCGAGAAAGATTCTCCGCCGGCGCACTCGACGACGGTGGCCCTGCCGTTCTCCACCACTATCCGAGTCACCTCGCGGCCGAGCTTCAGGATGCCGCCGGACTTCTCCAGCCCGCGGATGAACGAGCCGGTCACTTCCCTGGAGCCGCCCCTGGGCACGCTCAGCGCCTGCTTTTCCAGCATCTGGCCGAAGCAGACAAGGAACTCGCCGGCGGAAGCGCGGTCGTACGGCACCACCATCAGGACCATGCAGATGTGTGCGAGCTCCTGCAGGAACGCGTCCTCATCCCACAGGCCGTGGGCGAACTCCTGCAGCGTCACGTCGTCAAGCTCGTCCACCAGCCCCGGGTCGAGCCGCACGATGCGGACCAGCGTCCTGAGGGCCTCGCACGGACCGTATCGCCTGGTGGCCCGGTAGGTCTCCCGCTCGAGGAGCTTCCTCCCAGCGGCGGCGCGGGGAGACATCCGGTCGGCGACCATCCCCCTGGCGATAGACGACCCCAGCCAGCAGATCCCGCGCGGTCCCAGCATGTTCTGGTACACGCGCCAGAGCACGTGGTCACAGTTGATGATGTCCACCGCGGGGTTGCGCGCAACCCATTCCGCTTCGCCGCCGGCGATACGCGCCACGTCCCCGTGCGGGCCGTAAGGCCCCATCGAGAACATGTGTACGCCGGTGTCGACGATGTAGCCATCCTTCTCGAAGGACGCGCACTTGCCGCCGGGGAAAGGGTTCCTCTCGAGCAGGTCCACCTCATGGCCGCGCGCCGCGAGCAGGGCCGCCGCGCCGGCGCCGCCGGGCCCCGAGCCGATGACCACGACCTTCTTCGATCCATCCATTGCGACCCTCCCGCTCGAGCACACAGCCATTCATTCTATCACCGGCGGCGCACCGGGCATGCCTGACGCCTGGTGCGTTTTTTATTAGGGGGTGTCAGACGGGGGCAGGTAAGCGTTTTGCGTAGCCTCCGCAGCGTCTCGGGGAGTATAGCAAGTCTGCTGATCTCAAAGACGCGAGGACCAGCAAGCAAAAGGCTCACCCGGCACTTTCTTTCGTTTGCCCAAAAAGAAAGTGCCCGCCGGAAAGGCGGGCGCTTCGCTGGAGGCCGAAGATCCTTACAGGCCAATGAGTTACTGACGGGCGAGGTATACCTTCTCCAGCGGATCTTGAGTCCGCGAACGGACGCTGGAGAAGGTATACCGAGCAAGCCCGAGCTAGTCGGAGAAGCCGCCGATGCTGTTGGTCCCGGCGCCGCGGTTGTTCCAGTACATGGAGCGCTCGACGATTATCTTCTTGCCCGCCGTCCGCGAGGAGACCATGATCGAAGCTCGCCCGTTGGGCACGGCGTCTTTCATGGCGAAGGTTGCGCGCGTCTCGGCGGCGAGGGTGGCTATAACGCTGACCGTCTTGCCTCCTCCCGCCGGCAGGTACGACAACTCGACCGCCACACTGGAGGGGTTGGGGTTCTCCACCAGGGTGAACGTCTCCCTGCCGCCGGAGCTCTGTCCGTCGGGCAGGTAGAAGACCGAGTGGGGCTGGGTTATCCCTATCGAGTCGTGTCCGGCTTCGCCCAGCGGCGTCCCCTGGCCCCAGTACATCGACCTCTCCGCGACGATGGGCACGTTGGCGTGCACGTGCGATGAGAGGTCGGTCTTGTCCATTCCCGCTACGCCGTTCACCAGGATGGTCTGGCGCGAGAACGCCGGCATGGTGAAGGGCGATTGCACCTTGGGGCCCGAGGGTGTCATGTAAGTGATGGTCACGGTCGCCGGGACGCCCTCCGGATTCTGAACCAGCAGGTAGGTAGAGAAGCCGAAAGACGTGGTGCCTTCGGCGAGGTAGTAATCCGTCGACGGCGTCGTGGCGCCGATGGACTCATGCCCTTCGCGCTTGTTGTACCTGTACATGGAGATCTCCGCGATGACCGGGACCCCCGAGGTCACCTGCACGGACGCGTCCTGCTGGCCTATGTCGCTCGCCATCGAGAAGGTGGCCCGCGAGTGCGCCGCAACAGAGTGGAACACCTTCCTGGGGCCGCCGGCCTGCGTCATGTAGGTGAGGGCGACCTCGGCGTCGATCACGCCCGGGTTCAGCACCAGCACCCAGGTCTCGAACCCCCAGTTCGAGGAACCCTCGGGCAGGAACCAGTTCTTGGCCGGAGCGTTGGTGCCGATCGAGTTGTGCCCCTCCGGGGAAGGGGCCCCCGTCCCCGTCCAGGTCATGGTCCGGTCGACCGCGATCGCGCTGGTCCCGTCGCGGCTGTGCACCACCGTGGAGAAGTCCTTCTGACCCAGCAGGTCGGCGGGGTTCACGGTGGTCTGGCTCATGGGCGGCAGGCTGACCGCCTGCGTCACGTCGGGGCTGTCGGAAGGCATGTACTTGATGTCGGCGGTCACCGGCCACGAGTTCGGGTTCTGGATCGACATGTAGTCGGAGAACCCCCACGAGGTGGAGCCCTCAGCCAGGTACCAGATAGTGTGCGCGAACGTCACCGCGACCGAGTGGTTCTGGGTGACGTACGGGATCACGTAAGGGTTCGCCACCGGCTGCGAGACCCCGTTGTCGGTTATCGAGCTGATCGAGAACCCCGGAGCGGCGCTTATGTTCATGGTCCCTTTGTAGCCATAGTCGAGGCTCTGCTGCGCCGGTGTCACCGTACCGTCGCCGCCGGTCACCGACGCGTTGACGCTGTACTTCTGGAAGTAGGGCAGGAGCTCGTCCAGCGCCTGCTTGGTCGTGACCGACGGGACGCCCGACGTCTGAACGTCCTGCATCATGGTATCGAAGTCCGTCGGGGTAACACCGTAGGGCTCCGCGCTGGTGTCCAGGTCGATCTGGTGGAAGACCAGGATCAGCCAGGTCTTGTCGGCCTTCGCCTGGGCGAGCCAGCCGGCGACGTCCGCGGGGGTCGTGGTGTTGAACAGGTGCTTCACCTTGAGGGTGTACTGGTCGAAATTGGTTATCGAGTCGTAGCCGTCGTCCACGGTGCGCTGGGACAGGTAGTACTGACGAATCGCGGCGATGGTGGTGGCATTGTAGGTCCCGTAAGGGCTGGCGTAGTCGTAGACAGGCCCGAACCGCGCCTCCAGCCAGGCCTTCGAAGCCGTCAGCTGGTATGTGAGTTGCGCCGGGGTCAGGGTGGTGGGATCGACGTGGTCCACCTGGTGGGAGCCGATCTCGCTGCCGCCGGCCTGGAACGCGTGTAGTTGAGCAGTGGTCAGGCGGGTGGGGTCGCTGTCGACAAAGCTGGTGCAAGTGAACATCGTGCCCGGGACGTTGTGGGCGGTCATGCTAGGGAGCCCGTAGGTGTACTGTCCTTCCCAGGAATCGTCGAAGGTCGCGCTCACCAGCCCGCGGCCGAAGCTGGGCAGCAACGCCTGCGCCTTCTGAGCGGACCCGGCCAGGAATGCGAGCTGGACCATCGATAGACCCAGCAAGACTACGACGCAGACCGTTAAAGCTCTTCTAAACAACTAAACTCCTCCTGATCGGGCTCATTTGAAAGCGATCAACTGCTACATTTCACCAAGTCGTGCAGGTTCCCTGTCGCACTCGGCCACCGGAAACTGCCCGGAAGCAAGTAATGCAACAAAAGGAGTTAGAGCCCTTGTGTTGCATTCTGAAATGGGACGGGGCAGGGTGAGCCTTTCTCCCGTGCCGGCATACAGCGTGCCGCTTGCCCCGTGTCCCGGGTCGAAGGCCAGGCCCCGTACCCAGCCCCCGCCCAGGCCGGGCCAGTCGGTCCACGTGTCTCCCGCGATGTCATAACGCCAGACCTTGCCGGCGGTCATGTCTCCGACATACAGGTTGATCCGCTGCTGTCTGGCACGCAACTCATAACGCCATCCCCGGCGCCGGCGCCGGGACCGCCGGTAGACGACCACACGTAGTTCGCGCTGGCGGCTCCCGAGAACAGGAGCGCGAAAACAACACCGAGTCCGGCTGCGGCCGCAACGACACGCATCCCGCGCGATGAGAGATCAAGGGACTTCAGCATGATGAACCTTCCGCGTGTGGGCAGCCACCCTGACTTCGGACATCTTATCATTGCGGTAAACTTCCGGGCATGACAATATCCGGGCGTGTGAACCGGGACGGCGACCGTGGGTGATAGGATTTGCACGTCCGGAAGGATTCACCCGGAAGGAAGAGATGAAGAACGCTCGGGCGATGATCGAGCAACTGCGCAAAGGCGGCAAGCCGGTCGTCGGCTGCTTCCCTCTCTACCCTCCGCTTGAGCTGATGCACAGCATGGGCCTGCTGCCGGTGGTGCTGTGGGGCCTGCGCGACTCAGTGTCCGACACGCGCGACGCGGACAGGCACGTCCAGCCGTACGCCTGCTCGGTGGCCAGGCAACTGGCGCAGTTCGTCATCGCCGACGGGCCCGGGCTGCTCGACGGGCTCTTCTTCTACAACGCCTGCGACACGCTGCGCAACCTCCCCGAGCTGCTGCGGGAAGGGATCGCCGGCTCGCGCCGGATCACGCCTCCGATGTTCCGCGTCCACGTCCCCATGAAGGAGGACGGCGCCTCGGGCTACCTCGCCAACGAGATCGCCAACCTCATCAAGGCGCTACAGGCGAGCTACGGCGTGAGTTTCTCGGAGGAGCGTTTCGCCCGCAGCGTCTCGCTGTACGAGCGGGCGCGCCGGCTGTGCCGCCGGCTGGAGGACGCGGTCGCCGAAGGCGTTCTCACCTTCGCGGGCTTCAGCGCGGCGCTTGCCAGCGCCAACTTCCTCGCGGTCGAGGACCAGATAGCATTGCTGGAGTCGACGCTCTCGGATTGTGAGGGCTCCATCACGCAGCCCTCGGCCACGCGGGTGATAGCGAGCGGGATACTTCCTCCCCCGCCTGTGATATGCGACCTCATCGAGCTGGCCGGGCTGCGCGTGGCCGGCAACGACATCGCCTCCATGCACCGTTCGTACGCCTTCTCGCCGGAAGCCTGGGGAAACGTCAGAGACTATTACGTGGCCTTCTACCGCGATCACTTTCCCTGCACCACGCTGCTCCACACCGCCGACAGGCGCGTGGACGCGGTCGTCGACATCGTCTCCTCCAGGCACGCGGACGCGTTTGTCTTCGTGGGCGAGAAGTTCTGCGAGTACGAGTACTTCGAGCTGCCCTACCTGGAGCAGCAGCTGAAGAAATCGGGCGTGCCGGTGCTCTCCATCGAGGTCTCGATCGACGACGACGGCAGCGCCGAGACCTTCAGGACCCGCATCGACGCCTTCGCCGAGCTCCTCTCGGGACGGGAGGGACGCCATGACGCGTGAGAAGACCAGGGCCGGCAAGCACCTCTCCGAGCTGTTGATGAACGCCTACATGGGGATCCACGGTCGGGCGGCAGAGGGGGCGTTCGTGGTTTGGGGCGCGATCATCGTGCCCCCCGAGATATTCAGGGGATTCGAGAACGTGGTACTGTGCGTGCCCGAGAGCCACGCCGCGCTCTGCGCCGGAAAAGGAGTCGGTTCCGAGGAGTGCCTCAAGGCCGAGGCCCTGGGCTACTCGATGGACCTGTGCTCGTACGCCCGCATAGACATCGGGTCCCTCTCGGACGGCTACCAGGACTCGCCGACCTTCGGGCTGCCCAGGCCGGACCTGCTGGTCAGCGACAACAACAACTGCTCGCTGCTGGTGAAATGGTTCGACGTGCACAGGCGCGAGATGGGCGTGCCGCACTTCATCCTTGACGTGCCTTTCTGCTACGGACCGCAGCAGGAGAAGGACCTCGCCTACATCCTGTCCCAGTTCAGGGACCTGATCGCGATGGTCGAGAGCATGACCGGCGAGACTTTCGACGAGGGCAGGTTCCGCGAGGCCGCCCATCACACCGCCGAGGGCGTCCGCCAGTGGAAGAGGTTCATGTCCTTCGCCAGGCACCGCCCCAGCGGGCTCACGGTCTTCGACTCCTTCGTCCAGATGGCGCCTCTCTTCACCTCTCGGGGCACCCCGGAGTTCGCCGAGCATTACAAGCTCCTCGCCGACGAGGTCGCCGAGCGCGTCGCCGCCGGCGTCTTCCCCGTACCCAACGAGAAGTACCGCCTGCTGTGGGACAACATCGCCCCCTGGCACCAGCTGCGCAAGATGTCCGAGCGCCTGGCCGAGCTGGGAGCCAACATCGTGGCCGCCCCCTACACCTCCTGCATAGGCTCGCTGGAGGGGTCGTTCGCGCCCTTCGACCTCGACAAGGACACCGACCCTCTATGGCACCTGGCTAGGAGCCAGAACCACTCTGTCTGCCCGATGGGGATGGACCTGCGGCTGGCCGCCCTGGGCTCCGCCATCGAGGAGGTCGGCATAGACGGAGTCGTGTTCGCCAGCAACCGCAGCTGCAAGGTTTTCTCGGTCATGCAGATGGACGAACAGCGTCTTATCGGCGAGAAGTACGGGCTGCCCACGGTGATGATCGACGTCGACCACGCCGACGTGCGCAAGTTCAGCGAACAGAGCGCGTACCTGCGCCTGGAGGCCCTCCTCGAGAACATCGAGGCCGGTCGCGTAGGGTGAGCGGCGTGGCGCGCCGCCCGGGCAGTCTGTTACTCTCCTCGGTACACGGGATATAATCATTGAGCCGCATTGGGATGTAACGTCGACTCGCATTCGATCGTTGGGGGTGCATCATGACCAGTAGTGACCGGACGGACAATCTCGTCGACCTGTTTGAGAAGAGCGTGAAGAAACACGGCTCCAACAAGCTGTTCGGCACCAAGAACAAAGCGGGCGAATACCAGTGGGTCACCTACGAAGAGGTGTCCAAGCGCGTGGACGACCTCAGGGCCGGTCTCGCCGCCGAGGGCATCGGCAAGGGCGACGCCGTAGGGCTCATCGCCAACAACAGGACCGAGTGGGCAATCGTAGCATTCGCGACCTTCGGGCTGGGCGCGCGCTTCGTCCCGATGTACGAGGCGGAGCTGGTCACAACCTGGCGCTACATCATCAAGGACAGCGGGGTCAAGCTCCTGTTCCTCTCCAAGCCCGAGGTGATGGAGAAGTTCAGCGAGGTCCGCGACGACCTGCCCGGGCTCTCCAAGGTCATCATGATCGAGGGGGAAGGCCCGGACACCATGGCCGCGCTCGAGAGCAAGGGGCGCGAGAAGCCCGTGCCGTCGGTCAAGCCAGACACCGACGACATCGCCGTCCTCATCTACACCTCGGGGACCACCGGCGAGCCAAAGGGCGTGCTGCTCTCTCACGGCAACTTCTCCTCGAACGCGATAGACGCGGGAAGCTGCTTCCCCGACCTCAACCCCGGCGACCGCAGCCTGTCGATACTCCCCTGGGCGCACTCGTTCGGGATAACCGCGGACCTGTTCAACTTCATCAATATCGGTGGCTCCATCGGTTTCGTTGGAAGCGTCCAGACCATCGTCGAGGACCTCGGCAAGGCGCAGCCGACATTCCTCATCGCCGTCCCCCGCATCTTCAACAAAGTCTACGACGGCCTCTGGGCGAAGATGAACGAAGAAGGCGGGCTGCCCAAGAAGCTGTTCGTCATGGGCGTCGAGTCGGCCAAAAAGAAGCGCGAGCTGGCCGCCGAGGGCAAGACCAGCATGTGGGTCAACGTCAAGTACAACCTCGCCGACAAGATCGTCTTCAAGAAGATCCGCGACACCTTCGGGGGCAAGATCGTGGGCGCCGTCACCGGCAGCGCCTTGATGAACCCGGAGATCGCCTATTTCTTCTCGGACCTGGGCATCCCCACCTACGACTGCTACGGCCTGACCGAGACCTCGCCCGCGGCAACCATGAACCACCCGGCCAAGAACAAGATCGGCACTGTCGGTTCGGCCATCCCCAACGTGAAGATCGTGATCGACAGCTCCGTGGTCGACGCGGGAGCCACGGACGGAGAGATCATCGTCTACGGCCCCAACGTCATGAAGGGCTATCACAACAAGCCGGAGGCGACCGCCGCGGTTATGACCCCTGACGGCGGGTTCAGGACCGGCGACCGCGGCAAGTTGGACGACGAGGGTTTCATGAAGGTCACCGGCAGGATCAAGGAGCAGTACAAGTTGCTAAACGGCAAGTACGTGTTCCCGAGCTCCATCGAGGAAGAGATAAAGCTCCTCCCGCTGGTTGCTAACGCCATGATCTTCGGCGAGGGCAAGGAGTTCAACATCTGCCTGGTCGTCCCCGACTTCGAGGTGCTGGTCAAGCAGGCCGAGAAGAGCGGAGAGCCCGCCGAGCTAATCGCCGACGAGTCGATATGCAAGATGATCAGCGAGCAGATCACGCAGGCATTGAAAGGCGACTACGCCAGCTACGAGATCCCCAAGAAGTTCGTCTTCCTCGAGGAGGATTTCACGCTGGAGAACGGCATGCTCACCCAGACGCTGAAGCTGAAGCGCCGGGTCGTGGTCGACAAGTTCAGCGAGCAGATCGAGGGCTCATACTCGTAGAAGTAGATGCTGCCGTGAGTCCTACAACGCACCACCGGTGCCAGGCACCAGTGGTGCGTTTTGGCGCTACGCCGACGAGTTCAGTAGGGCGAGGTATACCTTCTCCGAAGGAGTTCGAGTCCTCGAGCCGACTGTAGGAGAAGGTATACCGAGCACGAACACGATACCTTGAGTCATTCTTCCGATTTCGGAGGTGGGCAGGGTGTCAGAGAACAACATGGAATCAACGGCGCGCACGGTGGTGTTTATTCACGGGCTCTGGATGACCCCGCTTTGCTGGGAGCACTTCGAGGAACACTTCGCCGCCCAAGGGTACCATGTCATGGCACCGGCCTGGCCGGGGCACGACGGCGACATCGGCAAGGTCCGCGATAACGCCCCCACCGCGCTGGCCGGCCTGGGATTAGCCGATATCGTCTCTCACTTCGAGAAGATCGTCCGACCGATGGACGAGCAGCCTATCCTGGTGGGCCACTCATTCGGAGGCCTCATCGTCCAGATCCTGCTCGACCGCGGCCTGGGAGCCGCCGGCATAGGCATGGACTCTGCTCCACCGAAAGGGGTCAACCGCGTGCCGCTTGCCCAGTTGAAGGCGTCCTGGCCCGCCATCAGGCGGCCTGCGAACCGGCACCGCGTGGTTGCTCTTACTTTCAAGCAGTACAAGTTTGGGTTCGCCAACACCATGCCGGAGGATGAAGCACGACGCGCCTACGAGCGCTACGCGGTTCCGGACACCGCGCGGCTGCTGTTCCAGGCCGCGCTTGCCGACCTGATGCGGAACGCCCCCACAGAGATCGATTACAACGACGGTCTTCGCAAGCCCCTGCTCCTGATCGCCGGCGGGAAGGACCACACTGTCCCGGCCTCCGTGAGCAAGTCCAACTTCCACAAGTACACGCACTCGTCCGCGGTGACGGACTACCACGAGTTCGCGGACCGCTCGCACAACATCATCCTGGAGAAAGGGTGGGAGGAGGTCGCGGACTACGCCAGCGAGTGGCTCAAGGACGTGCTGCACCTGGAGACAATGGCAGAGCCCGTGCCGGACCGGGACGTGCTCACGTCTAACCGCCACACCGTTTAGAGCCGATCGTCGCCAGATGAAAAAGGCCGGACTGACGGCAGTCCGGCCTTTCGGTTCTCTTATCTGCCGGCCCTCAGGCCACTTCGCGGTGCCCGTACTCGGCCAGCCCGTAGATGATCAGCACGTCGATCGCGATCACCAGGATGGACCAGGCCGGGAACGCCCAGATCACCATGAAATAGAACATGATGCTGAGGGCGCACCACACGATGCCGAAGACGCGCGCCCATGGTGCCTTGTTCAGGACGGCGATCCCGGCGATGACCAGAAACACCCCCGCGATCATGAAGACGATACCCCAGAAAGTGAGGTTGGCGAAAAGCAACTGGTTGATAAACAGTTTGTGCCTCGCGACCGCCGTGATGCCCCAGATGAAGTTGCCGATCCCCGCCACGATCAACATGATCGAGGCAAACGCCATCCATCCGGACCCTTTCTCCTCCATCACCAATCCCCCCTTTTCCGCCCCCATCATCGAGTAGGGGCTATTTGCCTGCTCATTCGTTGTCGGTCCGCCCGCTCCTACTTCGGCGAGGACACCGGCGCCCACCAGCTGATGGAGCCATCCTTCACCGTTATCTGGATCGGCTCTCCCTTATAACCCTCGAAGAAGGCCGCGGAGTTGTTGGCCGCGCTCCCGGACAGGTCGCCCGCGGTCACGAACACGCTGTTGCCGTTTACGTCGAGGTTCGCCAGCGCGGTCTGCGTGCTGGTGGCCGGCCTGCTACCGAGGTAGGTCGCCGTGTACGTTCCATTCTGCAAACCGGTGCCGCCGTTTCCGCCCTCCGAGCCGGTGGTCCCGGGCCAGAATATGGCCCCGAACACCATGAAGGGAACGAATGTCAGCATCACGATTATCGCGATAGTCTCCTCTACGTGCGCGCGCCGCTTCCTGGCGGCATGCTCGGCCATCTCCTCCGTCTCGTGCTCGTGCTTCCTCTTCTCGGCCCGCTGCTTGTCGTGTTTCTGCTTGGTGGTCTGCTTGGTCATCCGGTTCTACCTTCCCCTCGCGCGTGCGCATCCGTTCCATACAAGAGTCAATGCATGGGATAAATCTACCTCGGGGGACGCGGACTTTCCACTGCGTTCGCTCTGCTTAAAGAACAAGGCCTCGCGATTTGCTCACGAGACCTTGCGATTCTCCGCTTGCTTGCGGTCAGCGCGTTACGCCTCCCGTCAAGCCGCCATCTTCTTGATCTTGCGGATCTCGAAGGACTTGATGATGTCGGTCACGCCGTGCAGCAGAGCCCAGATGCCGCTGAAGAGCAACAGGGTGTAAGCCTTTGTCGTCAGGAACTGCGCGCTCGACCAGAAGGCCAGCACTACCATCAGGATGCCCGCGATCAGCAGGATCCACCAGAGGTCGTTGTAGCCTTTCTGCTGGACCGCTTCGATTATCCAGACCACCCCGAACACCAGGAAGATCCAACCGAGTATCTCCGCGAAGCCCACAAAAGTCTTGTTCGGATACGCGATCATGATTATGCCGCCGAAGATGAACAAGATGCCGATCAGCATCCACACCCACTTCCAGCTCGATGAGATCGCGCCGACGAAGATCTCCTGAAAACCCGCCAGGATGAACAGTATGCCGATAACCACGCCCCAGGTGGTGACGGACGCGGTGTTCATCCGCAGGATGGCAAGGGAAAGAAGTCCCCATACGATTCCGGCCAGCAGCCAGACCCACCACAACTTCCCCATCACCGCCATGGAATCGTCAATCTCGACCTCGGTCACCTCTGCCTCCATTGCTCCCCCTCTCCTCCGTGGAACCCTCTGCAATAGATGTTCCTTGCGCGACTCGCAAACCCTTTACCAAGGCAAGCGCCCGCTTGTTGTTACTGCCCCGGCGGTGGAGGCACGCTGTTCTCCCAACGCAGCGCAAGCTGGCACCCTCGCCTCTGCGTCAATCGGTGTTCTAAGCGTTATGTCTGACCTGAGAATGGTAGAATCCGGATGTCAGGCGCCGGACACAGGGAAATTTCGGGGTAAAGAAATGGTCAAGGGGTGCAACCGCATGAAAACAGGCAGGATGGTTGGCTCGAAGGCGGTATACAAGAGATATCCGATGATTTGCTTCACCTTACGCTCAGGAGATTGTAATGGCCGCTGATCCGGTCGTCATGACGGAGGACCTGAAGAAATACTTTCCCTCCAAAAAGGGTGCGGTCAAAGCGGTCGACGGCGTTGACCTGTCGGTCCTGCCAGGTGAGATCTTCGGGTTCCTGGGACCGAACGGCGCCGGGAAGACCACGACCCTGCGAATGCTCACCACCTTGATCCCGCCGGACTCAGGCCGCGCCTTGGTAGCCGGGTTCGACGTGTTCACGGAGCCCGACAAGGTGCGTCGCAATATCGGCTACGTCGGGCAGAGCGGGGGCTCCGACCTGCCGGCGACCGGTCGTGAGAACCTGGTGCTGCAGGGTCGCCTCTACAGCATGACCGCAGCCGCCTCCAAGGCGCGCGCCGCCGAATTGATCGATCTGCTCGATCTCGAGGAGTTCGCCGACCGCATTGCCTACACGTACTCGGGCGGCCAGCGCCGCCGTCTCGATGTCGCCGTCGGCCTGATGAACCGCCCGCAAATCCTCTTCCTCGACGAGCCGACC
>PMJJ01000114.1 GCA_003157385.1 Actinomycetota bacterium
GGTCGCGGTGATGCCGTTCAGGTTGGTGTACGTCCCCATCCTGATGTTGGCCCAGTAGTACTGGCTGGACGCCGACGCTCCAGTGGCGCCGACGAGGAGAAGCGCGGTCATCAGCGCCACCGCCAGCAGCGCAGTGATCTTCTTACCGTTCCTGAGTTCCATTCCGGACCCCCTTGATCGACGAAAGCCGCCTTCCCGCGCACGGAAAGACGGCTCAAAAAAAGGCGCCCTATCGGAAGGACGCCATCGGAAAGCCAATTCTCTTGAGGTCTTCCTTTCCAAGCGCGGGAGGCGTGACCGTTTCCAGTCGCACCCTATCGGCAGACCGCTCGTGGCTCACGCTTTAGAGCGGCTTGCTCGGAAAACCCTTCCAGCGGCAGAAACTACCATCGGTGTGGAGGAATGTCAACAAGCAACACCGCGGCCGGGTGATGCGACGTAGGCGGCAGGGCGTTTCCTCGACCGTCTTCGACGCCCGCGCCTTTGCTTGACACCCCACCGCGCCGCGGTTAGTTTAGTCAGCGTGCCTGGAGAGGTCTCTCCGAGTCTTCGAGCCTAAAGCGAGAGCCATGGACGAAGACCGACAGGGTCCGGCGGGAAACCGCCCGGCCTCCCGTGATTGGAAAGGAGGGCGGACAGTCAGACATCTACGGCTGCTGCTGTTTATAGCGATACTGCTGCTGCTTGTCTCAGTCGGGCTCTTCGTCACCAGCCTCGGCGGCTCGGGCAAGGTCGTGCTGACGGTCGGATCCATCAAGGGCATGCAGTCGGCCAAGGGCACCTACCGCAGCATCAACCGCTTCAAGACCATCCAGAACACCAGGTATGAGGGCGTGCCCGCGGGTGAGCTGCTGAGTTCCGTCGGGGCCGGCTCCGGTAGTGACAGCGTCAAACTCATCGGTTCGGACGGATACTTCTGGCCGCCGGTCGGGAAGATATTAACCGTCGGGCAACTCACCAGGAAGAACAAGCAGGGCCTGCAACCAATCCTCGCATACGATATGGGCGGCAAGGCGCTGGACCCCGAGCCCGACGGCACCGGGCCGGTACGCTACGTCGCCCCGCAGTACCAGGTCACCGACATGAACAAGCCGTCCTGGGTCTCCAACCTCAGGGTCATCGAGGTCCGGCCGTTCCCGAAAGGCTTGAAGGCGCCGGACCCGAAAAAGGTCCCGACCGGCCAGGTCTGGATCGTGGGTGACGTCGGTAACGGCGTCCCGGGCGGAAGGATAGGCGGCTATGTCGCGGGGGGTCTGGGGCTGGCGCTCCTCCTGCTGGTGATCGGGATGTACTACGTGCAGCGCAGAAGGCGGGCGGGGGACGCGGCGACAACTCCGCAGGTTCCGACGGTTGCCATGCTGGTCGCGCTCATCCTCATCGCAGGGCTGGTGCTGCCGCTCTCCATTCCGGAGCGCTCCATGGCCGCGACCACTAAGGTCTTCTCGATGGCCGAGTTGAAAGCGATGCCGTCTTTCTCCGGGCACTACACGTTCCTCAAGCAGCTTGCCCCATACACCTACTACGAAGCCGACTACAAAGGGGTGCCGCTGTCCACGCTCCTGGAGCAGTCGCTGACGCTCGACGCCGGCGCCTCCGCGGTGAAGCTGAAAGCGCGCGATGGCTACGTTGTCAGCCTGACCATCGACCAGGTCAGGGCGACCTACCCCAACGGACTCAAAGTCATCCTCGCCTACGAGAAGAGCGGCCAGGCGCTGTCCAGCGATGAGGGACCTCTGCGCCTGATCGTCCCGCAGAACCACCCCGGGAAACGCGACGCGGGTGGTGACGCCAACACGCCCAACTGCGAGAGGATGGTGTGCTCGGTCGAGGTCTCGCCGGTACCTTCAGGCATGCAGGCGCCGTCCGCCTCCTCGATACCGGACGGCTCCTGCGCGGTCTACGGCGCGGTATCGGCGCCCGCTCCGGCCCCTCAACCAGCTCCGACCCCGACCCCTCAACCGGTCGCGCCCGCACAGCCGCAGCAGCCTGCGGCCCAGGCCGCGACGGCACCCGCTTCGCAGCCACAGGCACAGCCCGCGGCCGACGTTAAGTCGCAGGTGTTGACCGCGCTGGGCGGACCCGGGCACCTGGCGGCCTACGGCGGGGCGCTGCCCCTGACACTGGTGCTGCCCGCCCCGCTGAGGGGAGCGATGTGCTGGCTGCTCCATTCGGTGGAGACGAAGTGAAAAAGGCGTCTCGCTCTCTGGTCTGCCTGATCGCGCTGGTGCTGGCGCTGTGCGCGGGCTGCTCCTCGGGCGTGAAGACGTCCTCATCGACGCCGCTGCTGCCCAGCGAGGCCCGCCTCAACGGGATGTACGAGCACTGCCAGACCATCCAGGTGAAGGACGGCGCTTCCACTGCGGAGTTCAAGACCGCGACGCTCCCCTCCCTCAACCCCATCACGGTCAACGCGGTGCTGAAGCGCTCCAACGGCATGCACATCAACGGCACCTGGAAGGGAACGCCGCTCGCCGCGGTGCTCGACTCTGTCGGCGTGGCCCGCCCGTATAAGCAGCTCCGGGTCGAGGCGTGGGACGGCTACGTCGGGCGCGTAGCATACGACGTGGCGGCCAGGCCCGACACCATCATCGCTTATGAGCAGGACGGCAAGCCTCTGCCCAGGGACGACGGCCCGGCGCGCCTGGTGGTGGCCAGCGAGGACGGCTTCTTCTGGATCCGGATGATCACCAGGATAGAAGTGATCAGGTGAAGACGCGCGCCGTCCTGCTGGTGACGCTGGCGCTTGCGGCGCTGCTCGTTGCGGCGGCCGCGGGCTGCGGGTCGGGCTCGTCGAGCGCGAGCGGCAAGAAGGGGAGCATCATCCTCGCCACCACCACCAGCACCGAGGACTCGGGGATACTGGCCGAGTTCGTTAAGGAGTTCGAGGCGAAGTACCCCTACACCGTCAAAGCGGTCGCGCTGGGAAGCGGCGCGGCTCTCTTCATGGGCAGCAACGGCGACGCGGACTTGATGATCACCCACGAGCCCAAGGCCGAGCAGCAGTTCGTCGCGGAGGGCGACGCCGCCAGCTACGACAAGCTGATGTACAACGACTTCCTGATCGTGGGGCCCGTGTCCGACCCGGCCCATATCAGGGGGATGAAAGACGGCGTCGAGGCGGTCAAGGCCATCGCCGCGGCGAAGAGCCCGTTCGTCTCCAGGGGAGACGCCTCAGGCACCAACGCGATGGAGATGACCCTCTGGGAGCGCGCCGGCATCACCCCCGCGCCGCCCTGGTATATCTCCGCGGGGCAGGGAATGGGCGAGACGCTGAGGATAGCGAACGAGAAACAGGCGTACACGCTGACCGACCGCGCCAGCTTCACGGTCCTCTCCAAATCCCTCGACCTGAAGCCGATGGTCGAAGGCGACCCCACGTTGCTCAACCAGTACACCGTCACGGTCGTCAACCACTCCAAGTTCCCCGGCACGAACTACGCTGGAGCGCTGGCGCTGAAAAAGTTCCTGGAGTCTGCCGCCACCAAGAAGATGATCAGCGGCTTCGGGTGGAAGCAGTACAAGGTACACCTGTTTATCCCCGACTGAACGGGGACGGGTACTTTCTACTTGTTTTCTACTCCGAAGGTGAAAAACCGTACCAGGCACTTTTATTCACCCTGAAATAGCTGACTTCCCGCTCAGCCAGGATGAAGGGAAGTGCTGGTACGGTTTTCACCTCAGGCGGCGGCCTTCTTCGTGCTCTTCTTCGCAGGTTTTCTTGCGGCCTTCTTCGCGGGTTTCTTCGCTGTCTTCTTCGCGGGTTTCCTGGCGGCTTTCTTTGCCGCCTTCTTCGCGGCCTTCGCCGGCGGCCAGGCGCGCGCCAGGAAGTCGGCCATCGCGTCGTTGACGATCTCAGGCTTCTCGAAGAGAGTCATATGGCCCGCCCCTCGGACCACCAGCAGCGTGGAGTTGGGCAGCCCCGCGGCCATCCTGTTCGCGTGGCGCACGTCCGCCAGCAGGTCGGCGTTGCCCACCACGATAAGCGAGGGTGCAGATATCTCGCCGAGCCTGGGTGTCGCGTTGAAGTTCCGTGCCTTGTTCAGCGTCAGGGTCATCGCTCTGTTGGAGCCCCTGCTGCACTCCCTTGCGCTCAGCAGTCTCGGGTCGGGCCCGGCCAGCGGGTGGGTCGCCGCGGTCCCCGCGACCACGGCCTTGGTGAGCTTGAAGCCCGTGTTCCACAGTGCCGCGCCCACGGCCCCCAGTGCCACGGCCGCCAGCGCCCCCAGCCTCTGGAAGAAGAAGCCGGACAGGTGCGAGGTCGTATCCAGGAGCACCAAGCCGGCCACGCTGTCAGGGTAGTGGATGCCCAGGTAGAAGCAGACCATCCCGCCCAGGCTGTGGCCCACGAAGACCGCGCGCTTTATGCCGAGCCTGGCCAGCAGCGTCCTGGTCATCTCGCCGAACCGCTCGACGGAGTAGTCGGTGCCCTCGAGCTCGCCGGACTCGCCGTGCCCTGGAAAGTCCACGCACACGCACCTGTAGTCCCTGGAGAACTTCTCGACCTGGTTGAAGTAGAAGCGCTTGCTGCCCGTCCAGCAGTGGAGGAAGACCAGCGGCGGCCCTTCGCCGGTGACCTCGTAGGCGATGCTCGTCCCGTCGATCTTGGCAACAGCCATCTTCTACCCCCTCTTGCCGCGGCCCGGGCCGCGCTAGTCAGGCCTCCCGTAGGTGACCGCTATAGTCGCTCCATCCTCCGGCACATCGAGCTTCAGCCGGTACACTATCGTAGTCAGCCTCTCGACTTCCACCTCCACCGGCGCGTCCGTGACGCTATCGACACGCGCCGTGACCTCCCCCGCCCCGGGCAGGCTCAGCGTCAGCGACGCCGCTCCCCCCAGCGCCGACTTCACCGCGAGCCTTACCCCGAAGTCGGCCTTGTCGAAAGCCACCAGCTCGGCGGCCCCCTGCGACAAGTTGAGGGTCGAACCGATGAGCCTGGGCCGGTCCTCCGCCAGGGTGAGCCTGGCCAGCGCGCACCCGTGAGGTTCCACCGCCTCGACCATCACCGCTCCCGTGAGCTCGCCCAGGTACTCCCCGGTCCAGAACTCGACCACGTGCCAGCGCCCCTCGGGCAGCTTGAGCTCGCCGAAGTCGATCGCCAGGTCCGCCTCTTTGTCCGACCAGTTCAGGACCAGCGCCAGCAGGTACTCGCCCTCCGCGTCCCGCATCCAGGTGCGCAGGTACATGGGCGCCTCACGCTTCCAGACGTCGGTGCAGACCGGCAGGCCCGCGGCGTGTGGCAGCGACTGCCCCAGCAGCAACAGCTCCTCGGGACCCCACCGCGCCGTGTCGTCCGAGACCATGAACGCGCCGCCGAGTGCCGCGATCACCGAGGCCAGCGTGCGCCTCTCGGCCGCGGTGAGCCCGGAGTCGGTGGTGCGCGCCAGCAGGCAGTCCGGGTCTCCGTCGAACATCCTCCCGCTCATGAAGGCGCGCGTCATGGTGTTGTAGAGGCTGTTGCGCAGCCCCGGCGTCGCCCGGTCGCGCAGTATCCTCTGGTAGGGCTTCTTCCAGTAGGGCGCGACGTCGCCGCTGATGCGCTGCGCGTCGAGGATGCCTGTGCCTAGCATCACCGGGCCGCCGGCAGCCATGATGTAGGCGTCTTTGCCCGCGGCCTCGCGTATGACCGCCAGTGCTTTGCGGGCCGCCTCCGCGCGGGTCACCGATCCGTCCCGCCTCTTGCCCTCCAGCACGCCGCAGGCCATGAAGTCGAGCTTGAAGAACCTGTAACCGTAGCCGGCGAGCGTCTCGAAGACTTCCTCGAGCCAGGACAGCACCTCAGGGTGGGTCAGGTCGAGGCCGTAGAACCGCCCGCCCCAGGCCGGGTTGTATCCGGCGAGCACGGGCCTGCCCTTCTTGTCGGCCTGCAGCCACTCTTTCTTCTCCTTGAAGATCTTCGATCGCCTGGTGACCGTGAAGGGCGCCAGCCAGATCCCCGGCGTCTTCCCGCTGCTGATGATCTCCGCGGCCAGGGCTTCCATCCCGCCCGCGAAATCGTCGTTCGTCTCCAGCCAGTCGGAGACATCGGGGCTGTAACCGTCGTCGATCTGCACGACCTGGATCCCCAGGAACGAGAACTGGCCGGCGAGGTCGCCCAGGTTGAGCAGGACCTCGCTCTCGCTGATCCCGGTGAAAAACTGGTACCACGAGCACCAGCCGGGCGCCGCCCTGCGGACCGCGGCCACGCCCTGCCTCTTCGCGACCAGCTCAGCGTACCTGGCCAGGTTCGCCCCCGAGTCGTCGCCGGGCACGAAAGCCAGCGGCTCGCTCCACGTGGCATCGCCGGCCGGCGGCCGCGTCCCGTCAAAGAGGCAGAACGCCTCGAGCTCGCACTGCTCCTGCTTGCGGCCCATGCGGACCGACACCCTGGACAGCGCGCGCGACACGCCGGTGAAGCCGACCACCGCGGAATCGTGCTTCTCCAAATCCGCGATCCCGCTGAACCATTCGCTCTCGAAAGCTCCGTTGTCCGAGGAGACCGGGGTGCTGGGGTTGGCGACCATCGGCTTGAGCCTCCTGGGCAGGAACTGCGGGAGGAGGAAGTCGCCTGAGCGCCGGCTCGCCAGCGCCGCGGTCGGAGTCCAGCACTGCCAGCCGTGGACGTAGGTCCGCCATTGCTTGACCGATTCGCGCCCCGGCAGTATGCCTCCTGGTGGTACCCGCAGCGGGAGGAGGGCCTCTATGGCGGGGGGCTCCCTGTCGCTCTCCCACACCATGCCCAGCCTGAGAACGAGCGCGCCCTCCTCTTGAGCCTCGACCCGCAGCATCGCCCGGCCCCAGTCCTCGAGCTTGAACAGCTCCAGCGCGCCTTCGACCGCGTCGTCGAGCTGCCACGGCCCGCCGGTGACGATGGGCGCGTGCCCGCGCTTCAGGCGGATCAGTATCCCGGCGGTCGCGTTATTGAAGAACAGAGTGTCGCCGTCGTGGAGATCGAACGTGCCGGCCTCCAGGTCGAACTCGAGCCTGGCCCTGCCGCTCTCGATTCCCACCTTACCCAGGTGCTCGTACAAGCTCCACCGCCCCGCTAGCCGACTCCCGCCGCTCCCATGATCTCTCCTGCCGCCGCCGCGCACATCTCGATGGTCCGGTCGTCCGAGCCCGGAATATCAGCCAGGTGGACGTCGATCTCCATCACGTCGAAGCCCACGAGCTCAAATCCTGCGGCGGCCGCCTCGCTCGCGACGCAGCCGCAAAGGCCGACGACCTCCCGCGGGTCCAGCCCTATGGTGTCGAGGAACCTAACGGCCTTTACCTGCTCACCCGCGCCCGTGTCCGCGTCGAGCGAGACGTAGATCGACTTCGCGCGCAGCCCGTCCAGCGCTTCCCGCGCCGCCTCGGCCGGGCCGATCTCGCGGACCCGTTGCTTCGTTATTACCCGCACGCCTCTTTCCTCGAAGGAGGAGTAGGCATCCCTGAAGGCGGCCATGCCCTCATCCTCGGCACCACCGGCGTCCGGCGGCCTGTCCGAGGCGCCGAGCACCACGATGTTTGAAGGCGCCACCAGCTCTCGCTCGATCACGCCGGCCACCCAGGTGCCGCAATTGTAGCTCTCGGGCTCCGGCCCCGCCTCGCTTGCCGCGTCGTCCGCGCCCGCCTCCGTCGCGGCGGCCCTCCGCACCTGCGACGGTATCGCGTCGAGGTGACTGTCCATGATGAGGAGCGCCATCTCCTCCGGGTCGGGGCCGCAGATCGCGTCCAGGACGCCCCCGGTCAGCGAATGGTCTACCCCGATCATGAAGGGCGTGAGGGGCAGGACGCGGTCGCGGACGAACTCCCGCAGCCGTGCGGAGACTATAGCGCAGCCGCCCGTGTCCAGGAACTCCCGGTACAGCATCACGTCCACCTCGCCCGCGGCTTCCAGCGCCGGCCGGGGGGTCATCCACGGCTCGAGCTCCAGCTTGCCGACCGTGACCAGTCCGGCGGTGCCCTCCAGCGCTACCTCGAGCAGGTCGTAGGGGTCGCGCGCGACGTCTGGGCCCAGGAGCCCCTTTCGCAGCGCGTCCAGGTACGCGAGCTTCAGCGCGAGCTTGTCGGGCGCGTCGAGGACATCGAGCGCACACCCGAAAGAAGCGAACGTCATCGGCAAGAGCACCTGCCTCTCTGCTGGAAGGATTGCCCGCCGGGCGCCGCCCGGGAGTGCGGGAACGACCGGCGTGATATATCGTATCACCATGAGGCGACGTCCAAGGAGGCACAGTGCCCGCCAGAGTCATCGTTGACACGGACCCCGCCATCGGCGCCGGGTTCAGGGATATCGACGACGCCCTCGCGATCATGTACCTGCTGGCACCTCCAGANNGCGGCGGGTCGCGAGGAGATACCGGTCAGGCCCGGGGCCTCGAGCAAGCGGGATATTGGAAAGGAAACACCGGCCACCAGGACGCTGATCGAAGCGGTGCGCTCTCATCCCGGTGAGGTCACCATCCTTGCCATCGGGCCGCTGACCAACGTGGCCGGCGCGCTGGTGCTGGACGACCACTTCGCTACGTATGTCCGGGCGATCGTCCTGATGGGCGGCTCGCTCGACGCCGGCATGGGCGTGCCGTTCCTCTCACCTCTGGAGTTCAACTTCCTCAAGGACCCGCGCGCCGCCGACATCGTGCTCTCCGCTCCGTGCGAGAAGGTGGTGTTCACCTCAGACCTCTGCCAGCAGGTGGTCTTCGGGCGCCGCGAGCTCGAGGCGTTGCAGGGGATGAAGAGCTACCAGGCATCGTGGCTGGCCCGCCGGATCGAGCCCTGGCTGAAGCTGAACAACCTGCTCCCGCTCGTCCCATGGCGGGGCGGCTTCGTCCCCTGGGACGTGGTCGCCGCTGTCTGGCTGCGCAGGCCGGAGCTGTTCGAGTGCGAGGAGGTCGGGCTGAGGATGCGCCGTTCGCGATTCACGACAGGCGCCATCGAGAGGTTCGAGTGCCAGGCGCCGAGCCGCATGGCGGTGAAGGTCCGCGCCGACAAACTGCTGGACGAGTTCCTCGACGGCATCGCCTGCTTCGACATCAAGTAGGACGAGTAAGGAGTCTCAATGGACGTCGACCCGAGCATCATCGAAGAGCTTCGTCTCAGCGCTTTGACCGCGATAGACGGGCTGTGGTTCCTGGCCGTCGAGAAGAAGCTCGGCTTCCAGGGGGCGGTCGATCTCGATATCGAGGTATGGCGCCAGTATGGGCTCATCATGCTCAAGCGCGCCACCGCGATGATGGGCATAGAGTTGGACCCGGACGACCCCCCCGACCTGGAGACGGTCAGCGAACTACTGGAGGCACTCTGCGCCATAGACGGCACCGAGTGCGTCTGGCGGGTGGAAACGCCGGACAGCGCGGTCTTTACGGTGCGGTCCTGCTCGTGGTGGGAGAACCTCAAGAAGGCCGGGCGGCAGGACGACGTCCCATGCGACCTCGTCGACGACGCGACGTTCGAGACGTGGCTCGCCGCCATCGACCCCTCGCTCAAGATGCAGTCGGGACAGTCGATGCCGAAGGGCGACGAGTGCTGCACCTGGATGATCTGGCGCCAGGCCCGCTAGGCAATTCGACAAGGTGCCTGATCCGTTTTCACAAAGAAGAGCCCCGCTCGAGCGGGGCTCCCCGATATTAATCATGCCATCGAGTCCGTTCCAGCTTCTAGTAACCTTCCTTGCGCCTCATGAGCCCGCCGGCAAGGACGGCGCCACTGGCCAGGAGGTCGATAACCGGCCCGATGTACCAGGAGATCGGGGCGTGGATTCCCAGGATTGTTGCGTGCCACCACAACAGCACGTTCAACAGGCTGAGCAATCCAAAGAAAACGCCTATGGCCCCGACGACAATGTACAAGACCGTAAGACCCCTCCATTCCGTAATAGCTGGCACTCGTACAAGCTTGTCGAGCACCACCAGCACTATGAGGCCGAGCCCCCCGATCGCCGACGGATATAGGTACCCGCCGAAATAGATAAACATGCTTAGGAACATGATTATTCCGCCTATCGCCACCAGCCAGTCCGACGACTCCATGCCGGAGAAGTCCACGCCGGCGCCGGCAGCGCGAGGTGGCGCAGGAGCGCCGAACTGCTGCTGCGGCCCGGGGGGCGGTTGCGTGTAAGGGGCCTGCTGCTGTTGAGGAGGAATGGGGGGCGGAGCGTAGGCGGCTGGCTGCGGCGCCATGATGTCGGCGTCCCTAAGCATGAACCACTTGCCAGTCTTCGCCGAGAACACGGTGTACTTGTACTCCGGCCTCTGGGGATTCGGCGCCACCTGCTGGACGGTCACCTGCTCACCCGCCGCAAACGTCAGCACGCCTTCGACCGCGATGTCGGCAGCAATAGTCACATTCGTACCTTGTTGAACATCGGCCATGAGCTGATCCTTTCTCTCGCGGGTGACCGCGGCGCCCCACTACCCGGCTACCGTGTGTTGATGCTACCACTATCCCCCGCTTGCTTCCATTGCCAGGTGCGTTTTCCTGCTTGATGATGACGCCGGCGCTATGTCGACGAATCATGATTTGGCGAGGGGTCTCCTCTCCCGAGTGACTCGGTAGTCCGCGGAACGAAGAGGGGGATACCCCGAGAAACGCAAAAGGCGCGCCTGCGAGAGACGCGCCTTTCGTTATGTCGCTATCGCGGTTTACCTGTTCAGGTATTCCACGAACTCCTTATCAGTCAGGAACGGCTTGCCGCTCACTTTCTTGCTGATGCCCTTCTGGTCCAGGTAGCGGGTGAGCCCGCCCATGAAGAACGGGTAGCCCGCGCCCATGATGAGGCCCGTGTCGATGTCCTGGGGCTCGGCGACTACGCCGTCGTCCAGGATGTGCCTGGCCTCGTCCGCGAGCCCCTCCAGGCACCTGGCCCGGATCTCGTCGGCCGACAGCTTGGGCTTCGACTCGTCTTTCTTCCATACGGCCGCGACCTCGGGGTCGATCTCCTTGGTCATCGGAAGATAGACGCCGCCCTTCTTCATCTCTACCAGCTTGACGATGTTCGGGCTCACGCTGTAGCGATCGGGGAACGCCGCGGCCAGAGTCTCGGTCGCGTGCAGCCCGACGGCCGGACCGACCAGCGCGAGCAGGTCGAACGGCGCCATGGGGAGGCCCAGCTCCACCATCGCCTCGTCGACTTCCTGCGGCGTGTTCGAGCCGTCCACTATGGCGCTGGTGGTGCTCATCATCCTGATGAGGAGCCTGTTGACCAGGAATCCCGGGGCGTCTTTCATCGCCACTACCGTCTTCCTGATCTTCTTGGCCACCGCGCCCGCTGTCGCCATCGTCACGTCGTTGGTCTTCTTGCCCCTGATGATCTCGAGCAGCGGCAGCACCGCCACCGGGTTGAAGAAGTGGAATCCGACAACGCGCTCGGGGTTCTTCAGCTTGGAGGCCATCTCGGTGATGGACAGCGAAGAGGTGTTGGTGGCGAGTATACAGGTCTCGCTTACGACCTTCTCCACGTCGCCGAACACCTTCTGCTTGATGCCCATCTCCTCGAACACGGCCTCGATCACGAAGTCGCAACCGCCGAAGTCGGCGTCATCGAGCGTGTAGGTCACGAGGCTCTTGAGGAAGCCGGCCTTGGCCGCGTCCATCCTGCCCTTGGCGACCACGCCGTCGAGCTGCGCCTCGATGTAGCCCTTGCACTTGTCCAGGAACTCCTGCTTGATGTCCTTCATCACGATGGGGACCTCGAGCCGCTGCAGGAACAGCAGGCCGAACTGCGAGGCCATCAGACCGGCGCCGATGACGCCGACCTTGTTGACCGGCAGCGGCGGTACGGCCGGGATGCCGACCATCTGCTTAGCCCTGCGCTGGGTCAGGTCGAACGCGTACACCGACGCGCGAAGCTGGTCGCTCATGATGAGCTCGCCCAGTGTCTGGCTCTCCTGCTCGAAGCCTTCGTCCAGGCTCCACTTCGCCGAGCCCTCGATGAGGTCGCACGCCCGGTAGGGCGCGATCGCGCCGCCATGCACGCGGCTCTTCACGAACTCGCGCGCGGCAGCCACCTGCTCCTTGATCTTGGACAGGTCGGCGGGCTTGCGCTCTATCTTCTCCTCACCAGTGATGAGCTTCGCCAGCAGCTCGAGCGACTGGTCGAAGAACTCGACCGCCTCGTAGAGCTTGTCGGCCAGGCCCATCTTGAAGGCCTTGGGTCCGTTTATCATGCGGTTGTTCTGCAGCGGGTTCTTGATGATCAGCTCGATGGCCCCTTCGGGCCCGATGAGCCTGGGAACGAGCTGCGTGCCGCCCCAGCCCGGAACGAGTCCGAGGAAGCACTCGGGCAGCGCGTAAGGCGCCGCGCCCTTGGATATGGTGCGGTAGTCACAGTACAGACCGATCTCGACCCCGCCGCCCATGGCGGCGCCGTTGACGGCGGCCAGCGTCGGGACCTTCAGGTCCATGATGCGCTTGAACGCCGCGTGGCCCGACGTGCCCACTTCCTTGCCCTCGGCGACTGATTTTATCGCCGGGACCTCCATGAGGTTGGCGCCGACCGAGAAGATGAAAGTCTTGCCGGTCAGCATCAGGCCCTTGATGTCTTTGTCCAGGTTGTCCATCGCTTCGTTAAGCGAGTCGATGGCGCCCTGGCCGAACGTGTTCGGCTTCTTGTAGTCGGCGCCGTTGTCCATCGTCATGATGGCTATCTTGCCCGCCTTGGGGTGCTGGAAATATGTCACCTTGAATTGGGTTATCAACTCTTCGGCCATCCTGCCTCCTTTCGAAAACCCGCGCGTGCGCGGGTCGTTGTCTTATTTCGCGTTTTCCCAGATAGTCGCCGCGCCCATGCCGAGCCCCACGCACAGTGTCGTGATGCCGTACTTCGCCTCGGGGTGCAGCTCGAACAGCTTCGCGAGGTGGGCAACCAGCCGGCCTCCCGAGGAGGCGAGCGGATGGCCGAACGCGATGGCGCCACCAAGCTGGTTCAGGCGCTTGTCCTTGTAGCCTTCCATCTTGAACGCGTCGATGTAAGCGAGGCACTGCACAGCGAACGCCTCGTTGAGCTCGATGAAGTCGAGATCGTCGAACTTCAGGCCGGTGCGCTTGAGCACCTTCTCGGTCGCCGGGATCGGGCCAAGGCCCATGACCTCGGGGGCCACGCCGGCGTAAGCGAAACCGGTAGCCTTCATCTTGGGCTCCAGTCCGAGCTTCTTGACCAGCTTGCCCGAGCACAGCAGCGCGCCGGCCGCGCCGTCGTTGAGACCGGAGGAGTTGCCGGCTGTCACGCGCCCGCCCTTGCGGAACGGGAGCCGCAGGCCCTTCATGCTTTCGACAGTAGCTTCGGGCCGGGGCTGCTCGTCGGTGTCGGCGACCTTCCATCCCTCGCTCGACCAGACGGTCATGGGTATCAGGATGTCGTCGAAGTGGCCGGCGTCCAGTGCGGCCTTGGCCTTCTGCTGGCAGTAGACCGCGTACTCGTCGGCCATCTTGCGGGTCAGCTCGGGGTACATGTCGTGAATGTTCTCGGCGGTCATGCCCATGTTGAGCGCGCTGGGGTCGACCAGCTTCTCGGAGATGAACCGCGGGTTGGGGTCGGCGCCCTGGCCCATGGGGTGGTGGCCCATGTGCTCCACGCCTCCGGCGATGATGGCGTCCGCCATGCCCATGGCGATGGTGGCGACGCCGGCGTTGATGGCGGTCATTCCGCCCGCGCACATGCGGTCCACGGAATAGCCGGGCACGCTTGCCGGCAGCCCGGCCAGGATGGCGCTGGTGCGACCCAGTGTCAGACCCTGGTCCCCGTTCTGCGTCGTCGCGCCCCAGATGTTGTCATCGATCAGGGCCGGGTCCACGTCGGGATTCCTGTGAACGAGCGAACGGATGATCTTGACTACCATGTCATCCGCGCGAGTGAGCCCAAAAAACCCGTCCGGCCGGGCCTTGCCGAACGCGGTCCGGCAGGCGTCGACAAGATAGACTTCCTGTTGCTGTTTCGCCATACTGATTCCTCCTTTATTTAAGCCAGGTAACGGTCTTTTCGCACTTGCGACGTACCGCCCCGCCCTCGGAGCGGCCGGTATAGAATATCACGCTCCCGGAGAAGTTCCCAAATAACTGACCTGAGATTCAGACTACAAAGTAGAAAGTACCTGTCCCCACTACTCGCGGAAGATGGCCTTGTTGCGACCGGTCTCCTTGGCCTCGTAGAGAGCCCCATCGGCCTTGGCGATCATCTCCTGCCGGTCGTGGATGTCCATGCTGGGGTAGGTGGCCACGCCCTGGCTCACCGTGACCTTCAGCCCGGCCTCGGTACCCATGAAGGTCGTCTCCTCCACCGACCGCCTGATCCGCTCGGCGGTCTGGTAGGCCTCCGGACCGTTGGTCTCGGGCAGCAGGACCGCGAACTCCTCGCCGCCGTAGCGCGCCACGATGTCCATCGAGCGCAGGCAGCTCTTGATGAGCGTCGCGAGCCCCTTGAGAATCTCGTCGCCGCAGAGGTGACCGTAGGTGTCGTTGACCTTCTTGAAGTGGTCGATGTCCAGCATGATGAGGCTGAAGACCGTGTTGTAGCGGTCCGACCGCTTGTATTCCTTCTCGAACAGCTCCTGGAAGAACCGGTGGTTGTATATCTTGGTGAGGCCGTCGGTAATAGCGAGCTGGCGCGCCGCCTCGTAGAGGCGCGCGTTGTCGATCACGATCGTCACCTGGTTCTGCACCAGCCCCAGTATGATCTGGGCGTCGCGCGCGAACGCCGGGCTCTGTGGCTGGAAGAACGCCATCAGCCCGATGACCTTCTTCTGCGCCGTGAGGGGGATAAACGCGTGGGAGTACGGCCTGGGCTGCCCCTCCATCTGCTCCTTCAGGTTCTCCTCACCGTACAGGCTCACCTTGATCCGGTCGGGGTTACCGCCCACCTCCCAGCCGTAGGCGCCGGCGAGCTCGAACACCTTGCCCTTGATCTCGGCGAGCGACTCGGTCCTGGTCGGCCGGTTCACCTGGACCACCATGTCCTCCTCCTCGAACATGAGCACCACGCCGACGGCGTTGCCGACGACCCGCGCCATTATCTCGAGGACCGTGCTCACCGTCTCGCGGTAGTCCTGGCTGGCGCTCGCCAGTGAACCCAGCTCGTTCAGTATGGTCGACTCGAACAGCTTGGAGTCGAGGAGGTCGATGACCCTGCTGAAGACGCCCGACTCCTCCAGCACCTGCCGCGGCAGACGCGCGCGCTCCTCGGAGCCTCGCCGGGTCATCCCGGCCTCCATCTGCTCCTTGATCACGCCCAGCAGCTGATCGGGCTTGAACCCCTTGGTGACGTAGGCGTCGGCGCCGGTCTTGAGGCCCCAGAACTTGTCGCTCTGCTGGTCCCGCCCGGTGAGCATCACGATCGGGATGTCCCTGGTGATCTCGTCGTCCTTGAGCAGCCTGCACACCTGATACCCGTTGATCTTGGGCATCTCGACGTCCAGCACCACCAGGTCGGGCTCTTCGGCGTAGGCCTTGTTGATGGCCTCCAGCCCGTCCCAGGCGACGCTCACGTCATAGTCGGCGTCCTGGAGTATCGCGGAGGTTATCTTGACAACGAGCTTGTTGTCGTCGGCGAGCAGTATCCTGCCTTCTGACATGCGGTTCCCGGCCTCCGGTGCCTTTGTAAGAGTTGAGTGTCTATTTGCCTCGATAATAATAACAGTCCGGCACGCCAGTCCACCACTTCGGACGACACGTCCGAGCTGCCCACCATCGGAACCCGTCCGGAGCCCCGCGGCGGCGTCGGACCCGCGGCCCCGCTACCGGGCCACGCCCCCGCCCGATCCCGGGCGCGGCGGGTGCGTCGTCAGCTGGGCTACCCGCGTGCGGTCGCGAATGATATCTCTCGTTGATAGGGATTCGCTTCATGTAGTATTATTTTTATAGACCGGCATCAGCCGAACGGCTGGCCGGTCGTTTATCTCGTGCATGACCGTTTCGAGGAGTGAAACCACAAGTTGCCACGGTACGATTACAAATGTAAGAAATGCGGCGAGTCCTTCGAGGCCACCCACGGGATCGACGAGTCAGTCGAGTCCTGCGAGAAGTGCGGCGGGGAGGTCCGAAGGGTCTTCCACCCTGTCGGCATAGTCTTCAAGGGATCGGGATTCTATGCCACCGACTCCAAGAAGCCCGACAACAAACCGGGCAAGCAGTACTCGGAGATCGCCGAAGAGCTGGACAAGCCGAAGTCGGACGCGAAGGACAACGGCAAGGATAAGAGGACGGACTCCAAGAAGTCCGACGACTCCNNGTCCGACGACTCCAAGAAGTCCGAGAAGACAGCATCCTGAGGCCAGGCGAGAGCCCGGCGCCCGTCACAGCTCGAAGCACGAGCGCACGTCCGCCTGAATGGCATACCCGCATGCACTGGGAGGGGTCCGCATGGGAGCGAGGGAGGACAAGAGTCCGATCGGGATAGTCGGCGGTAGCGGCCTGTACGACATCGCCGATATTGAGATCGACAACAGTGTCAAGCTCGAGACGCCGTACGGCGATCCGTCCGACGAGTACGTCATCGGCTTCCTTCAGGGCGTCAAGGTCATCTTCCTCAACCGGCACGGCCCGGGTCACAAGATCACGGCACCGGGCGTGAACTACCGCGCCAACATCTACGGCTTCAAGGCGCTCGGGGCTCAAATCCTCGTCGGCGTGAGCGCCGTTGGCAGCATGCGCGAAGAACTCGCCCCGATGGACATCGTCATCCCCGACCAGATGATAGACCTGACCAAGGGCCGCGAGTCGAGCTTCTTCCTCGACACGCCGGCCATCCACGGCGGCATGGCCGACCCGTTCTGCAACGATCTGGGCGCGGCGCTCGCGGAGTGCGCTGAAAGCGTCGGCGCGAACGTCACGCTGGGCGGCACCTACCTGTGCATCGAGGGACCCGCGTTCTCCACGCGCGCCGAGTCTAAGCTGTACCGCACCTGGGGGGTGGACGTCATCGGCATGACGGCCGCCACCGAGGCCAAGCTGTGCAGGGAGGCCGAGGTCTGTTACTCGTCCATCTCGCTGGTGACCGACTACGACTGCTGGAAAGAGGGCGCCGAGGACGTGACCCTCGATATGATAATAGGGTACGTCCAGAAGAACGCCGAGATGGCCGGGCGGATAATCGGGCAGGCCATCACCCGCGTGCCCGACCTGGCGAGCTGCGCGTGCCGCAGCGCGCTGGCTCCCGCCATTGCCACCAGCCACGAGCAGATCCCGGACGTCACGCGCAGGCGGCTGCGGGTCCTGCTCGAAAAATACCTGCCGGTCAAGGATTAGCCGTGGGTGTCCTGGTGGTGGGCTCGGTCGCGCTCGACAGCGTGCGGACGCCTTTCGGAGCGGTCCACGATGCACTGGGCGGCTCTGGCACCTTCTTCTCGGTGGCCGCTTCCTACTTCACCGACGTGGCGCTTGTCGCGGTCGTCGGAGACGACTTCCCCAAGGCCGGCATCGACCTGCTGGAGTCCCGCGGCGTCGATATGACCGGGCTCACGGTCGAGAAGGGTGAGACGTTCCGCTGGTCGGGAGTGTACGGCTACGACCTCAACGACCGCGACACCATAGAGACGCGCCTCAACGTGTTCGAAGGATTCAAACCGCAAGTCCCGAAAGGCCTCCTTGGCAGCGAGTTCGTTTTCCTGGCCAACATCATCCCGGCGCTGCAGTCGTCGGTGCTGGACCAGGTCGCATCACCGAAGCTGGTCGCGTGTGACACTATGAACTACTACATCGAGGGATACAGGGACGACCTCCTCGACACCATCCGCCGGGTCGACGTGATGGTGCTCAACGACTCCGAGTGCAGGGAGCTCGCCAGCGAGCCGAACCTGATAAAGGCCTCGCGGGCGGTCCTGGACATGGGGCCTTCGACGGCCATCGTCAAGAAGGGCGAGCACGGGGCGCTCATGTTCACCAGGGACTCGATCTTCAGCGCACCCGCTTATCCGTGCGAGTCCGTGTTCGATCCCACGGGCGCCGGCGACTCGTTCGCGGGCGGGTTCATGGGCCACCTGGCCGCGACCGGCGACACGTCGGAGGCGAACATCAGGAGAGCGGTCATCTACGGCACCGTGATGGCCTCCTTCTGCGTGGAGAAGTTCAGCGTGGAGGGGATGGCCTCGCTGGAAACGGCTGACATCGAGCGCCGCTTCCGCATGCTCAAGCAAGTCTCCCACTTCGAGCCCTGAGGGAGGGAAGACATGCTACCTGGCGGCGGGTTCAAGATCGCGAAGGTCTTCGGGATCGAGATCGACATCAACCCCACCTGGCTCTTGATCTTCGCGCTGGTCGGTGTCTCACTCTCCGAGACGATGCGCGGCGCGGGCGCAACGGGCCACCCGGGCAGGTTCCCGGTGGGGGTGTGGCCCTGGGTGTTCGGCTTCGGGACCGCAATAGTCTTCTTCGCCTGCCTGCTGGCCCACGAGCTCTCCCACAGCTACGTGGCCAAGCGCAAGGGAATCAACATCAGGCGCATCACGCTCTTCCTCTTCGGTGGAGTCGCCGAGATGAGCGAGGACGTCAGCGACGCGACTTCCGAGTTGGAGATGGCCGTCGCCGGTCCGGCGATGACGTTCTTCCTCGCTGGAGTCTTTTACGTGTTGTACCGTGTGGTGAGCGCGAACCCCAACCGAGGTCCGCTGTGGATCCTTCCGCTCTGGCTGCTTGTCTACATCAACCTGTTCATCGGGGTGTTCAACCTGCTCCCCGGCTTTCCGCTGGACGGTGGCAGGGTGTTCCGCGCAATAATGTGGAAAATCACCGGGGACCTGCGGCGGGCCACGCGGATCGCGACCTACGGCGGTGAGGTCGTAGGCGTGCTGCTTGCTATAGGAGGATTCGTTTTTGTCTTCCTCAACGGGATTCTCACCGGCGTGTGGTTCGTCGTAATAGGTGGCTTCATCTTCATGCTGGCAAGGTCTTCCTACCAGCAGACGCTGCTGCAAATCGCGGTGGCGGATACGAAAGTCAAAGACCTCATGTACACGGGAATCCCCATCATCAACGAGGATACGACGCTCACCGACCTGCGCAACCGGTACTTCACCACCTACCACCTTCCGGCTCTACCCGTCGCCCACCACGACGGGGAGGTGTTCGGGTTGGTCAGCAGGGACGACCTGGCCACGATAAACCCCTCCGAGTGGGACGTGCTGAACGCCGGGCGGGTGGCACACGTCCTCACCGAGGAGCAAATTATCGGACCGGAGGAACGGCTGGACAAAGTGCTTCGCCGGGTGATGCGCGCCGAGCAGTACCTGCTGGTGATGGACAACGGCCGGGTGCAGGGCATACTTACGGTGGACGAGCTCCAGCGTTACATCAGGGCAAGGTCGAACGTCACTCAGGCCGGCGGCAAGACCACGGGCCGTCAGTAGCACGCAGGCGCGACACGGAGAACAGCATGAACATCGAGGTCAAGGTAGCGACGATCCTGCTCGACAAGGCGAACCCGAAGCTGCACACTAACCGTTTCGATATGACCCTGCCCGACGGCACCGACGTCGCGGGCCTGCTGGACGCGCTGGGGCTCCAGGACAGGCTGGTCGGATCGGTTACCATAAACAAGAGGCGGAGCCGCATGGACGCCGCTATCGCCGATGGCGACGTGGTGGCGGTCGTACCGGCCATCTCCGGAGGTTGACATGGACGACGTACCCGGCCTGCTCGAATCGCTCGAGGAAGTGGCGGCGCATCGCGATGAGGGTTGCGAGAGTTACCGTTGCGTGACGCTGGACGACGTCTCCGCGCTGGCGACCCGCTATGGCCTGGACACCCGCCAGGTCTCGGCCTTCGCCCTCGAGCACGGCCTGCTGCCTCTGAGATACCTGAAGAACATCGGCACCATCGGAATGGACGGCCAGGCCAGGCTGCTCGAGTCGCGCGCCCTGCTCGTCGGCGCCGGGGGCATCGGCGGGACCGCCGCGGAGCTGCTGGCGCGCATGGGGGTGGGCACCATAATGATCGCCGACCCTGACGTCTACGACGAGACCAACCTCAACCGGCAGAACTTCGCCTGCTCGAGCGCGCTGGGGCGGTTCAAGGTCGACGTCACCGCGGAGAGGCTGGGCGAGATCAACTGCGACGTCGACGTGGTCAGGCACAGGGTCTTGGCCGGAAGGGATAACCTGCCCGACCTGCTCGCCGCCGTCGACGTGGTGATCGACGCGCTGGACAACATCGACGATCGGCTCTCCCTGCAGAAAGCGTGCGCCGACGCCGGTGTGGTCATGGTGCACGGGGCCATCGCCGGCACGGCGCTGCAGGTCGCGACCATCTACCCCGGGGAGGCGGGCCTGGAAGGCATGATGCCCCCCACGGACGGTGAGGGCAAGGCGCAGGGGGTCGAAGTGGAGACCGGCAACCCGGCGACCACCCCTGTGCTCGCGGCAGTTATCCAGGTCCAGGAGGCGGTCAAGGTGCTCGTGGGGACGGGCACTACCCTGAGGGGAAAGATGCTCTACCTGGACCTGGAGAATTGGACCTTCGAGTTTATCGAGCTCTAGCGCGGGCGCCGGCATGTTTCTCGGCGAGTGGCCCCGGATCGATGGCACATCCATACCTGGCGCGGCTCTCGATCGACACGACTTCCGCAAGGGGGTCTTCGCGCTCGACAGTCCCGAAGTAGCCCAGGCTCCCGCAGGCGACGAACAGCGCCAGCGTCGCCGCGAGGCCGCAGGCGAGAGCCGCCCAGGCCCAGCCGCCGCCGGAGCCTAGCGCCGCCACCGATAATGTCACCACCACCGCGCTTACCTTCGATATCGTCTTCATGCCCGCATCGTACCAGCCGGGTGTGACAACCCGGGCGGGTGTCCTCCGCCTCGATCCCTGACAGAGTGCTTGCATTGCTCTAGTCTATATATGCTTGGATTGCTGCCACGCGCGTAACGCAGCTCGACGCCTCCGATCTCACGAGGTAAAAATGGGAATCTTCGCCATCCTCAAATCACGGCCCGGGCTCAACAGGGCGGCCGGCATCGTTCTCGCGATCGTCGCCGGCCTCATGTTGCTTGGCTACGCCGCACGGATAGCAAAGGGGGACCGCGGCGGAGGGATGGTCGCGGTACCTACCGCGAGGGGTGACATCGCCATGGGCGCGACTATAGCGCGCGAGATGCTCTCGAGCACGTCGATCCCCTCCGGCTACCTGGTGCCCGGTACGTTGCGCAAGGTCGACGAGATCACCGGATCGCGAGCCATAAGGTTCATCGGCAAGGGCGAGCCAATAACCGCTTCTTCCATCGCCGGGGGGAAAGGCGCCGGCACGCTCGCATCGCGCATACCCCCCGACCTCCGAGCGTACTCGGTCGAGGTGACCGGCGGCAGCGGTGGCTCGCAGGACCTTCGTCCCGGCGACAGGGTGGACGTGCTCTCGACCTCCGGCGAGCCTCCATCGACGGCCACGCTGCTCGCCGGCAGGCTCATCCTCAGCACCGGCGGGCTCGCGGGCTCGCAGAGCGACGAGGGGAGCTCTTCCGCATCGGAATCGCTCACGCTGCTGGTGTCGCCAAGGGAGGCGGAGCTTCTGGCGCAGGCTTCGTCATCGGGGGAGATATCGGTGTCGCTGTGCCCGCTGCCTGACGAGAATCAAGGGCAGGGCGCAAAGTGATGCGGCCCGGCCTAGGTGAAGGAGTTGACCTTGCGGCCGAGATTATTGAAGTTGAAGGCCGGCCTCGCTATGCGTCCATATATTGAGACTATGCCGGGCGTGGTGAATCCCTGGCCCAGCACCACCACCACCGGCGAGTTGTACGCGGCGGGGATCTCCTCGTTCTGCACCACGTCCGCGTTGGCGAACTCGGGCACCGACTTCTTGACGTTGTCGAAGATGTCCTTGGCCTCGTGACGGTAGTAGATCGTCGTCTTGGCCAGGGGCTGCTTTGAGGACCCTTCAAACACTTTCTCGTGTCCCATCAGGCGCAACTCCTGCGCCACCGTCGGCACCGCCCAGGCTGAGGTCTTCATGCCGCTCAGCACGCTGATCACATCTGCGTCCGGCGCGTTGAGTTGCTCGACCCTGTTGGTGTCGGGTGACTGCAGGTTGGCGATGGTCTGCGGTGACAGGCTGGTGTTCGCCTTGATTTCCGATGACACCTGGGCCAGCCCCGTCATGTCCGGCACGAAATAGCTCACGCTGTTTATGTACCTCGAGTCCCCGGGCACCGTCACGAACTGCACGTTGGCTATGTTGAAGCCCCGCAGCTCGTCGGCCAGGCTCATCAGCTGGCCGGAGGAGTAATCCATCTTGCAGTTGGACGCGACTATGTCCACCAGCTGCTTCGCCTTCCAAACGCTCTTCATCGCATCCGCCTTGGCCATCAAGGCCTTGATGAAAGCCTGCTGGCTCTTGATGCGGTCGACGTCTCCATTGGGGAGCTTGCGGCTCCTGACCACCACCAGCGCCTGCCACCCGTCGAGGTTCAGGTCGCCCGCGGGCAGGTAACCGGCGTGGGGGTCGTTGATGGGCTGGTTGAGGTGGATGGGCACGCCACCTACCGCGTTGACTATCTTCTCGAACCCGGTGAACTGCATGCTTATGTAGTGATTCACGTCGAGCCCTGTCAAGCTCTTCACCGCGTCGATCGCTCCGGACGGCCCGCCGAACGCGTGGGCAGCGTTTATCTTCTGCGTGCCGTGGCCTGGGAGCTCGACCTTGGTGTCCCTGGGGATGGAGATAACCACTGCCTTCTTGTCGCGCTCCTGCAGGCAGACCAGCATCATGACGTCGCTGCGGCACCAGCCGCCCTCGCCCTTGTTGCTGCCGGCGTCGCTCCCCATCACCAGGGTGTTGACGCTCTTGTTGGGATCGGTCGAGAGGGTGGTGAGCGCCTTCTGGACCTTCTTCTGCTCCTTGGGCTCGGCCTTCCAGGTGCTCTCCTTGAAGGAGAGATATATCTTGGCGCTCAGCTTGGCGATCGGTTTCGCGTAGAAGCCCAGCGCACCTCCCAGCGCGATGCCGATCACGAAGAAGATGATGAACCAGTAGCTGTTAAAGGGGTTGCGCGAGCGCGGTCCCTTACCCTTGGCGTTGGCTTTCTTGCGCAAGTCCCTCCTGCGCCGCCTGGCCTCCCAGTATGAAATCTTCTGACTCGAGTGCTTTCCCATCTCACCTTCCACCGTACAACCCGAAAGGCAGCCTACATGTTAATTCGATATGCTCCCGCCAGGCAACTTCCTCCGCGCGTGCGAACTTTATCGACTGTCATCTGCCGACGCTTCATCCTCCGCTCAAGACAGAATACGCTCGGGGCACAGGAATGAGGACGCCACGCGCTATTCCGCGTCAAGGAATACAGACGCACAGGCCCGGCCAATTGTTCTGTCCGGAAGTCACAATACTCACAAAAAACTCAACCGTGATACCTTCCATAAATAAAATTCAAAAAAAAATATAGCCAATATAAACCACTCCAACAACTCTAATTTATCCTTTTAACAAGGCATTTTCGGCGATCCATGCACCGTCGGAGGCCGAAATATAGCCGAGAAATCTCTAAAAAAGCCTCTTGCCCGGCTGTATCTTGTGTGTTACCATTCCGAAGACATCAATATGTAGTAGTGAGCCACTAAGGCACCGAGGGGGCGGGCATTGGAAATCTTGTTGCTACTGCTGCTGATGCTCAGTGCGGGACTTCTGTTCCTTCCGGAGTTCCTCAAGGAGCGTGTGCTCGACTCTCCCGTTGATACAGTCAGTGACTTCAGGCGGGGCATGGCAGCACTGGCTGTAAGCACCCACAACTACGGCCGCGGCCACTACGCGTACTCCTCAGGGGACCCCGAACCGTACGTCAGGCGAAGCCACTACACGGAACGCGTGGATGACTATTCGGAAGATTTCATCCCCTATCCGAGCAACCGGGCCAAGCACGAGATGGTGACCAGGCGCAACAGAGTGCTGGCACTTCTGCTGGTCGTGGTCCTGGGGACCGGGATACTGGCGCTGATCCCGAACCTCAAGTGGATAATCCCTCTCCACATAGTCCTGCTTGTGGTACTTGCCGCATATATCGCTCTCGCGATACTGATGCCGCACGCGGAGAGGCGGCACTAGCCTAGGCCGGGACCTTGACCTCGAACTCTATCTCGCCCTCCCGTGCATCGACCTGGACCACATCCCCTTCGCTCACATCGCCGTTCAGTATCTTCAACGCGAGCGCGTCCTGGATCTCCCGCTGGATGACCCTCTTCAAGGGCCTGGCGCCGTAGAAGGGGTCAAAGCCCTCTTCGGCGAGGAGGTCTTTGGCTCTGTCCGTCAGTGAAATCTCAATCTTTCTGTCCGCCAGGCGCCTGTCCAGCAGGTGGACCTGGATGTCCACGATCGTCCTGATGTCCTCGATGCTCAGCGGGTTGAAGACCAGTATCTCGTCGACCCTGTTGAGGAACTCGGGGCGGAAGCGCCGCCGCAACTCTTCCATCACCAGCAGCGATGCCTCCTCGCGGTCGATGCCGGTGGCCAGGTTCAGGGACTGGCTGCCGATGTTGGATGTCATGATCACTACCGCGTTCTTGAAGTCGACGGTGCGGCCGTGGCCGTCGGTCAGCCGGCCCTCGTCCAGTATCTGAAGCAGTATGTTGAAGACGTCCTCGTGCGCCTTCTCTATCTCGTCGAGCAGGATGACCGTGTAAGGCCTTCGTCGCACCGCTTCCGTAAGCTGACCGCCCTCCTCGTAGCCGACGTATCCGGGCGGCGCTCCGATGAGCCTCGATACCGTGTGCTTCTCCATGTACTCGCTCNNCCCACGCCGGTGGGGCCGAGGAATATGAACGACCCTATCGGCCGGTGGGGGTCCTGCAGACCCGCGCGGGCTCTCCTGATGGCGTTCGACACGGCCACTATCGCCGGCTCCTGACCGACCACCCTCTCGCGCAGGCGGTCCTCCATCTTCATGAGCTTCTCGACCTCGCCCTCCATCAGGCGAGCCACCGGGATGCCCGTCCACTTTGCCACGACCTC
>PMJJ01000021.1 GCA_003157385.1 Actinomycetota bacterium
AAAAGAAGTAGAAAGTACCTGTCCTCACTACGGGATGTCGCAGACCACGACCGTCATGTCGTCCTTGGCCTCGCCGTCGCAGAACTCGAGCACGTTCTCGATGAGCGAATCGATGAAGTCGCGGGGTTCCTTGTCCCGGTTTGCGCTGATGTACCTGTTGAGCCTCTTGAGGCCGTATAGCTTCCCCTTGGAGCTCTGCGCGTCTATGACGCCGTCGGTGAACAGCACGATGCGGTCGCCGGAGGAGAGCTTCTTGCGCTGCACGTCCAGCCCGGCCCTGGCGAAGATGCCCAGCAGAGAGCGGCTGTTGGAGGTCAGCGGCTCCAGCGTCCTGTCCGTGGATATGCGCATGGGCTCCTCGTGGCCCGCGTTGGAGTAGCTGATGGTCATGGTGGTCAGGTCGAGCACGCTGAAGAAGACGGTGACGAAGCTGTCCGAGCGATTGCCCAGGTACAGGTTACGGTTGACGTGCTCCATTATCTCGAGGATCTTGTTGTGCTCGCGCGCCTCCACCCGCAGGGCGCTCATGGCCATGGTCGCGAACAGCGCGGCGCCGACCCCCTGCCCGGAGGCGTCACCCACCACCAGGAATATCTTCTCGCCGTAGCACCAGTAGTCGAACCAGTCGCCCCCGACCACGCGGGCCTGCTGCTGACGGGCGTGCACGCTCACCCCGCCGGCCAGCAGCCTCTCCCGCGGAAGGAGGCTGGTCTGGATACCTGAGGCGATCTCCATCTCCCGCTGCATCAGCGCGTACTTCTCGAGCTCCTTCTGCTCGCTGATGTCACGGTAGATGGCGACCACGTTCTCGATCTTCCCGTCCGGCCCGATTATGGGGGCGAATGTCCCGCCGACCGGGATCCTCTTGCCCGACCGGGTCATGATCTCGTCCTCGCTGTAGGCCACGTGCTCGCCGGTGAACATCCTGTTGATCGGGCACTCCGGACCCGGGCACATGCCGGACGCGGTCTCAGAACCGTAGAGGATCTCGTGGCAGCTGCGGCCCCTGGCCTCCTCCTGGCCCCAGCCGGTGAGGAACTCGGCCGCCGGGTTCACCAGCACCACCTTGAACTCCTTGTCCACCAGCAGGGTCGCGTCGGGCGTCGCGCGCAACACCGCCTCGCTCCTCTCCCGCTCGCGGTAGAGGCGCTCGTTTATCTCCGCGTTCTTGATGGTCATCTGCTGCTGGAACAGCTTCTCCTGCAGCCGCCTGTTCTGGATCGTCACTGCCGCCTGGCGGCCCAGCGCGTCGGCCAGCATGATGTCGTCGTCGGTGAAGTCGGCCTCGCCGGAGGTGAACTCAAGACTCATCAGCCCGATCAGCTCGTCCTTGACCACCAGCGGCACCTGCAGGTAGGAGTGGACCCCGGGCCCCCTGAAGATCCTCGACTCCAGGCTTATCTCCTCGCCGACGTCCTTGATGGCCACCGGCTCCTTGGTGCGCAGGGCCTCCGCCGTCGCCTGGCCCAGTTCGCTGATGGGGATGTGGAACTGGTTGAGCAGCCACACCTGCAGCGTGCTCCGCCCGTAGCCGGACATGAAAGTCAGGGCGTTGGCCTCGGGCTCGTAGAAGAACAGTGAGCAGCGGTCCACGCCCAGCGCCTGGGCGGTCTTCTCAGCGATGGTCTCGAGCAACTCGTCCAGGTCGCGCGACTCGCTCACGGCCAGAGCGAACTCCGTCAGCAGGATAGCCTGACGCCTGCGACGCCTCTCCTCCCTGAACAGCCGCGCGTTCTGGATGGCCACGCCCGCCTGCGGGCCCAGCGTCGTGAGCATGGTTATGTCAAGGTCGGTGTAGGTCCGGGGGGTGGTCTCGTAGAGCTCGATGACGCCGATGGGCTCCTCGTCGCTGGTGATCGGTATCGAGAGCGCCGAGCGGATCTTGCGACCGGCGGCGGGCCTGGGCAGGTCGAACTCGGTGAGCTCGTCGTCCCGGGCGAGCACGTACTCGTTGCGTCTTATCGCCACCCCGGACAGGCTGTTCTCGATCGGTATCCTCTCGCGCGCGACCCAGGCCCGGGACAGCCCCATGTCGGCCACCGCCTCCAGGCTGGTCTTGCCGGCGTCCAGCAACATGATCGAGCCCATCTTCGTCTGCATCAGGCTGGTGGCGACCTCCAGTATCTGCCGCAGCACCTTCTCCAGATCGACGGTGGACACTATGGTCTGGCCCAGTCGCGACAGCGCCCTGAACTCCTCGAGCTGCCTCTCGACGGACGACTTCTCCTCGGCGTGGTACGCCCTGCGCATGTAGTGCCTCACCATCTTGGTGAAGTTGTCGCGCATGTTGGCGAGCTCGACCCATGATTCCGCCGGGTACCCACGGGGAAGCAGTTCGGCGGTGACGCTCTCCCAGATGTAGGTCTCGCCGGTGTCGAAGCTGGCGATCACCAGGTTGAGCCTCATGCCCTGGCCCGCGCGCTTGCGCCCCACGTCGGTGGCCAGGCTCTTGATGAACTTGCGGGGCAGCTCCGCCGCCTCGAAGTAGTCCATGTAGAGCTGGTAGAAATCCCTGAAGGACTGGCGCACGTCGGCCAGGACGTCGGGGGGCAGCGCGGCGTATTCCGCCTCCCCCTGCTCGATGACCTTGTCGATCTCGAGGACCGTGTGCTCCTTGTTGGTGCGCAGGAAATCCGCTACCTCGTGCCTGAGAGCCTTTGACTCAGAGGTGCCGGTCAGTGAGATTGCCTGCTGGGTACCAACGGGTATATCGTCCATCCTGCTCATATTATAGAGTATGCCGCCCGGGCGCTGCTCGAGGCGCCGCTCCGTTTCGAGGCGCGCCTTGGACTCCCACCCGGTTATCGGATATATTGTTCCAGGCACGGTCGGAATCTTGCTGGAGGTGTTCGTGGCCGCCAAGATATTCGAGGTCATCGCCGTGGTGGCGATCATACTTTTCGCGCTTGTTTTCGCGGTCGCGCTGCGCTTCCTCGCCAAGTTTCTCAAACGGCACAACAAGGGCATGATCACACGTGCGGGCGAGGTCCGTAAGCAGTTCGACGCGTCCATCGGGGGCGTGGACAACGCCCAGGTACAGATCGAGGCCATGGCCGCCATGAGCGGCGCGGTACGAGCGGGCATGGAAAGCGCCATCGGCGTCGCGGACACCGCCGTCTCTTTCCTGGAGTCGCGCACCTTCCAGATCGGCCTGCCGGCGCTGCTGTGGTTCCTGCTGCTGGCTATCGCACTCCCCAGAGGCCTTCGGGTGCGCAGGCCACCCCGCCGCGAACCTAACGTCATCCCGCCACCCTCATGGGAGGCCGCGAAAGACCGGGCGGAGTAGCACCCGGGTGGGCGAGCAGCCGCTTCGCGAGCGCGACACCTTCGCCACCATCTACAAGTACGTGGCAACCGTGGGCGAGCACCTGTACATGCCCCTGGTGAACATCAACCCTCCAGAGGTGGCCCTGCACGTGCGCGACGTCTCCTACGTCAAGGAGCCCTCTAACGCCAGGCAGCGCCTCGACGTCATCAAGCCGGACGGCGAAGGTCCATTCCCCGTCCTCGTCTTCGTGCACGGCGGCGGATTCATATCCATGGACAAGAGCTACTACACGCGAATGTGCAAGGTCTTCGCCGCGGCCGGCTACCTGGTGCTCAACGTCAATTACCGCAGGGCTCCGCGCTTCCGCTATCCCGTGAACATCTCGGACGTCGGCGCCGCGGTCGCCTGGGCTCTGGAGAACGCGGCGGCATACGGCGGCGACCCCTCGCTGATGTTCCTTGCGGGAGACTCCGCCGGCGCCCACCTGGTGAGCACTTACTCCACCTCGCTCGCGGACGGACGGCTCGCGAAGGCGTTCAGGGTGGACGGGATGAAGCGGCCCCGGATCGCGGGGCTGGTGCTGTTCTATGGCGCCTTCGACTGTGAGACCGTGCTGGAGACGGGCTTCCCGTTCGTGCGGATGATGCTCCGCTCATTCCTCTCCCGCGACCCGGGACTCTTCAAGGAGCGGGCCAGGGACGCCTCCCCGATAAGGCACATCAAGGCGGCCTATCCCCCTTCTTTCATCTGCTACGCACTCAAGGACAAGCTCCACACCGAGTCCGAGGCCTTCGCAAGAGAACTCGAGCGGCAGGGCGTAGAGCACGAGGTCCTGGCGGTGCCGCCCTCGGAGTGCCGGCTGATACCCCACGGCTTCGCGATGATCTTCTGGAGGAAGTGCGCGAAGAAAGCGATGGGAGCGGCGATCCGGTTTCTCGACGAGAGGAAGAGCGCGGTCAGGCTGAAGTCTGCGGCTGAATAGAAGAAGGCCAGGCCATAACTAAGCAGGTNNTTATTCTATTTGTCCAGCTACTTCTACGCCCGCGCTCTCCGGACCTGCCCGATCACACGTGCAGCTGCCGCTTGTCGACGACCCACTCCGCCTTGAGCCCGGTGCGCTCGAAGAGTCGCTGCTCGATCTTCTCGGGCTGCTCGATCTCGATCTTGTCTGGAGATATCTCCGTGTCGATCTTCACCTGCTTGGTTATGTTTGACTTGACGACGTCCGCGTCCGCGCCTTCATTGAGCGAGGCGTAGACGATGACCTGGTCGCGGCTGGTGACGTCCTCCTCGTCCTCCTTGGTGACGATGACCTGGAAAGACTCCACGCCGTCGACCCGCCTGATCGCGTTCTGGAAGTTCATGAGAGGGACGCGCGCGCCCTTTATCTTGGTGAAGTCGCGGGTAGCCCTACCGATCGGAGGCCTTAATATAGGCAGCGTCAGCCCGCAGTGGGAGCACTTCTCCCAGGTCACCCCGCCCTGGATCAGGTCGCCCATCCAGTAGCGCAGCAGCACCGTGCCGCGCCATCCGATGTGCGAGAAGCAGAGCACGCCGGGCTCGCCCCACTTGACCGGCTCGCGGGTCTCGGGGTCCAGCACCTCCCAGAAGTAGAACTCAGGGTTCAGGTGCATCTGGCTCTTCTCGTCGCACTCGAAGAACGCGGCGCGCAACTCCGTCGAGCCGTAGCCCTCGATTATCTTCACCTCGGGCGAGCCGATCCTCTCGAACTGCTCTTTCAGCTTGCTGCGGTACTCGTCGGAGAGCGGCTCCGCGGCGAGCACGGCGTACTTGACCGGGTCGGGCTTGGGCACCATGCCCCCCTCGATCATCTCTGCCGCCGTCTTGAGCCAGTAGGTCATGTACGAGGGGATTGCGATGTACATGTCGAACGGCATCATCCCCGCTATGACGACCTGCTTCTCGGTCGGGATGGCCTTGCCGCCGCAGGTGTGGAAGATGGCGCTCCCGTGGTCGCAGNNTTCTTGATGTCGTGGTTGGTGTAGGTCGCCATGCTCGGCACTCCGGTGGTGCCCCCGCTCATGTGGAAATGGATGGGGTTCCATTCCGAGGCGGCGGTCTGCCTGACGCGCTCCTCGAAAGAGCGAGGCTTGCCGTAGACGTCCCTGATGAACCGGGTCTTGAGAGTCTGGTAGGCGTAGTCGAGCTTCTTGCCCGTCCCGATCTCCTCCACGTCGTACTCCGTAGCCTCGGTCTTGGGCTGCATGATGAACGACTTCTGGTCGGCGAGCGTGTCCTCTTTGGTGGTGATGGGTATCCTGCGCAGGTCGTCCAGGGTGGAGAGCTTGTCGGGGTCTATCTTGTTCTCCTTGAACAGCTTGCGATAGTAGGGATGGTACGGATTGACGTAGTCCTTGATGTACTTGAAGAACTTGTTGCGCGCATAGTCCTGCTGCTCTTCAGGGGTCCACTCGTACGAGATAGGCATGCCGCTCTCCTCCTCCGCCAGCAATAAGACCAACAGGTCGGAAAAATCATAATCTCTGAGACGCCGGCAATGCAATGGCTCCACCCGATTGTGTTATCATCTGCCGCGCGGGACAAGGATAGCAAGGGGGCTTGCCCGGCAATGAACTACAGGATCGCCGATTCCAGGCTCTTCATAGAGGGCGCGCCGGTGAGCTTCTTCTCCGGCAGCTTCCAGTACTGGCGGATCTCCCCCGAGCTGTGGGGGCCGGTGCTCGAGAAGGTGAAGGGCATGGGCTTCGACATGGTCGAGACCTACATGCCCTGGTCGGTCCACGAGACGGCGCCCTGCGAGTTCGACTTCGGCGAGCGGGACCCGCACAAGGACGTGGGGCGGTTCCTGCGGATATGCCACGACGCGGGCGTGAAGGTCCTGGCGCGGCCCGGGCCTCACATCAACGCCGAGATGACCTACTTCGGTTACCCGGAGCGCATCTTCGCCGACTCCGACCTGCTGGCCAGGTGCGCGGACGGCACCCACCCTGTCCTGCCGGCGCCTCCGCGGATGTTCCCGCTCCCCTGCTACCACCACCCGCGCTTCCAGGCGGAGGTGAAGACCTACTTCGAGGCCCTTGCCGGCGCGCTCGGCGGCGAGCGGTCCCTTTATCCGTCCGGCCCGATAATCGCGATCCAGGCCGACAACGAGTGCTCCAAGTTCATGCGGGCCAACCCGTTCGACTGGGACTACTCCGACTACGCGGTGAGGCTCTACCGCTCCTGGCTCGAGAACAGGTACGGGACCATCGAGCGGCTGAACGAGACCTACGGCACCGAGGCCGCTTCCTGGCAGCTCCTCGACCCCCCCCGACGCATGTCATCGGCCAGGCCCCGGGACCTGCCGCGGATGCTCGACTGGACCGAGTTCGGCGAGCACTACATCAACGAGTCGGTGAGGACCATCGCCTCGATGCTGCGCGAGCTCTTCGGCGACGGCGTGCCGTTGTTTCACAACTACCCGGTGACGCTTCCGGTGACCCCGCTGGACATGACCGGCGCGGAGGAGTTCATCGATTTCCAGGGCATCGACGCCTACCCCCAGAAGACCGCCTATCACGGCGTGCGCTGCGGGGTCAAATACACCTCGGCGATGAGCCGCCTCCCCGTGATGGCGGAGTTCTCCTCGGGGAGCATCTACTACGCGCTGCCGCTGTCGCTTCAGGACCAGACCTTCACCACCTGGTCGATACTGATGCACGGCATCAGGGGCGTGAACTTCTACATGATAGTAGAGCGCGAGCGTTGGTACGGGTCGCCGGTCAAGCGCGACGGCAGGATACGCCAGCCGCACTACGACTTCTTCTCCAGGCTGCTGGCGAACGTCAGGGCCTGGGGGCTGGAGGAGATGAGGTGCGAGCGCCCGGTGATGCTGCTGTTGAACCGCGAGTACGACCGCCTGGCCAACGCGGCCTCCCTGCTGAGCCCGATCTCGTTGCTCATCAGCCAGTTTACCGGCATGTTCGATTCTCCGCCCGACAAGCTCACATCGACGGAGAGCTTCGGCCTGAGCGAGCCGGTGGCCTCACGCTACCTGCGCACCCTGGCGTTCTGGTACTGGTCGCTGACCGCCGCCGGCGCGCACTTCGCGATGGGCGACACCTCGATATCAGACGCGACGCTTTCCGGCTATGCGATGGTGATAGTCCCCACTTATGAGTTCATGGACGCCGCGGTCCAGGCGAAGCTGCTGGCTTTCGCCGAGGCCGGCGGGACGCTGGTCGTCGGCCCGCGCTCGCCATCGCTCGACGGCCGAATGGGTCCCTGCGACACGCTGGCTCGCCACATGCGCGAGCCCGCGAAGGTCCTTGGAGACGCTGACCTGTTCGGAGTGCACGTGGACGAGCTTGCACTCTATGCGGACGACGATAGCGGGGCACCCACGATGACCTACGTCACGCCCGTCGGCGCCGGCAGGCTCGTCCACGTGGGGCTGGTGCCCGGCGAGCTCTGCAGCGTCGAGGACGCGGCTCCGTTCTCCCCCATGATAGACACGCTGACGCGCTCCGCGGGCATCGAGCCGGCCTTCGTGCCCTCGGTCGAGGCGGTGGACGTGGCCGTCTGGCGCAAGGGCGACAGGCTGCTGCTCTTCATCGCCAACCCGACCGACTCCACCATCGAGACGACGATCAGCCACTCTTCCGGCGGGCCGTTCGTGGACCTTGAGACCGGCGAGGGCATCGCCGGCGACTCCGCGTTCTCGCTGGTTCTGCAGCCTTACTCCATCCGCGCGGTAGGAGGGGGCGCATGCTAGCGAAGGACATCACCGTCATAGACCTGGGAGGCGACAACTGGAGCCGGCTGCTGAAGCTTCCCAGAGAGCTCGCCCGCGTTCGATCGGCCGAGGCGCCCGCCAGGCGGGTACTGCTGGTGGTCTTCGAAGGCCTCAGGGTCCTCAAGGCGATCGACCTGCTCGATGGCACCGAGGTCGAAGTCGACTGGATGGGAAGCTGGCGGCTCGACCGGGTCGCCAGGCGCACCGGCTACGACGTCGTCGTCGCCCTGGAGAACAGCGCGCTGGCGCGTGTGTGCGGTCACGCCCAGCGCGGGATGGACTTCCGCGCCGACATGCTCGAGCAGTGGGGCGGCTATCTCAAGGGTGTGGCCCGGGAGTGGCGCAGGACCATCTTCACCTGGCCACCAGGGCCGTCGCGGATACCGGTGCCTTCGGCCGGGATGGTGCAGGCGGCGGTCTCGGCGCTGGTCCCTGACAACACCATAGGGCTGCTGGCGATCACCGAGAGGGGCAGGGCCTGGGCCTCGCTGGTGCTGGGGTACTCGGGCGGGGATTTATGGCTGCTCTCTTCCCTGGACGCGGTCGACATGGAGGAAGCGGACCTGCGTGAAGGCCGGCTGCAGCTCGCCTGCGAGATGCTGGCGTCGCGCTTCGGTGGTCGTGTCAGAGCGCTGGCGATCGAGCGAGACCTGCTGTTCAAGATAGCCTCGACGCGGGTCCCGGCCGCGGAGGTTCTGTGGGGGCTCAACAGCGGGGAGATCAAGACCATCGATTACCCGCGGCGCTGGAAGGCGCTGCTGGTCGCGGCGTCCCTGCTGGGGACCCGGGTCAGGAAGAACGGTCGCGGCTGACGCAGAAGAAAAAGAGCGCCTCTAGTGAGACACTCCGATCCTCAACTTGATCCAGCTAGACGAGCTCGAGTATCACCATCGACGCGTTGTCGCCCTGGCGGGTGCCGAGCTTCAGTATCCTGGTGTAACCGCCATCGCGGGTGGAATACCTGGGCGCCACTTCCGCGAACAGCCTGTGGATGACGTCCCTGTCGTTGATGACCTTGAGCGCCTGCCGGCGCGCCGCCACGTCGCCCTTCTTGCCGTAGGTGACGAGCCGCTCGACGACCGGCCTGGCCATCTTCGCCCGGGTCTCGGTGGTGGTTATCCGTCCGTGCACTATGACCTCGCGCGCCAGGTTGGACAGAATAGCTTTCTGATGCGAGGCGCTGCCTCCGAGGCGCGGCCCCTTCTTAGGCTTCGGCATCTGAACTCACCCGGTCCTACTCAGGCTGCTTGAGTGAAAGGCCCCGTGAAGCGAGCTTCTCCTTGATCAGCTCGACTGTCTTGGCACCGAGGTTCCTTATTCCCAGCAGCTCGTCTTCGGTATGGCTCACCAGGTCGGCGAGCGTCTCGATCTTGGCTCTCTGCAGGCAGTTATACGCGCGTACGTTGAGGTCCAGCTCGCTGATGCTGGCGTCGAGGCCCGCGGCGGTCGCCGACTCGGTCGGCTCGAACACCTCGCCGATGCCGGCTTCCTCGGAGAGGTCGGCCAGCAGCGTGATGTGCTCGATCAGTATCCGCGCCCCGATGCTCACTGCCTCGTCCGGCGACATGCTGCCGTCGGTCCGCACCATCAGGGTCAGCTTGTCGAAGTCGGTCCTCTGACCGACGCGCGTGTACTCCACCTTGAACGTCACGTTGGTTACCGGCGAGAACACCGCGTCCACGGGGATGACCCCGATGGGGTCGCCCTCCCTCTCGTTGTCCTCGGCGGGAGAGAAGCCACGGCCCTTCTCGACGGCCATCTCCATCTCCAGCTTGCCCTTCTTGGTCAGCGTCGCGATGTGGTGCTCGGGGTTCACGACCGTCACGCCCGAGGGCGCGTCGATGTCGCCGGCGGTGACCGCTCCCGGCTTGGTCACGCGCAGCTTGACCGTAGTCGGCTCGTCGCCGTCCAGGGTCAGCACCAGCTCCTTCAGGTTCAGGATCACCTCGATGGTGTCCTCGCGGATGCCCTCCATGGCCGAGTACTCGTGATGCGTGCCCGTTATCTTCACCTGGGTCACCGCCGCACCCGGTATCGACGAGAGCAGTATCCGCCTCATGCTGTTGCCCAGCGTATGGCCGAGCCCTCTCTCTAGCGGCTCGATGACGAAGATGCCCTCGGTCTCGTTCAGGTCAAGCACCTTGATCTGGGGCTTCTGGATTCCTAGCAAATGTCTTCCCTCCGTGATCCTTGGTCTATCTCGAATAGAGCTCGACGATGAGCTCGTCGCGTATCTGCACGTCCGGATTGATGCCCGACGGCAGCTCTATGACAGTCGCCGTCATTCCTTTTCTGTCCACCTGCAGCCAGGGCACCTGCTCCCGGTGGAAGCTCTCGGTAGCTATCTTGAACACCGCCGACTCGCGCGACTTGGGCGCCACTGACACCACCATTCCCTGCTTGGCCTGGTAGGAAGGTATATCAACCTTCCTGCCGTTGACCTGTATGTGCCCGTGGAGAACCAGCTGCCTGGCCTGCTTGCAGCTGACGGCGAACCCCGCCCTGTACACCACGTTGTCCAGCCTGCTCTCCAGCAGGCGGATCAGGTTCTCTCCGGTGCGGCCTTTCTGCTTGACCGCCTTGGCATAGTAGTCCCTGAACTGCTTCTCCATCACGCCGTATACGCGGCGCGCCTTTTGCTTCTCGCGGAGCTGTATCAGGTAGTCGGTCTCTTTCACCCTGCGCCTGCCATGCTGGCCGGGAGGGTAGGTGCGTCGCTCGACCGCGCAGCGGTCGGTGGTGCACCTGTCGCCCTTGAGGAAGAGCTTGGTCCTCTCCCTGCGGCAGAGTTTGCAGACGGGTCCCGTGTATCTCGCCATGATTTCCTCGGGGATAAGGCCCCTATACTCTCCTTTTCTTCTTCGGCCGGCAGCCGTTGTGCGGCACCGGCGTCACGTCCTTGATGGAGCCGACCTCGATCCCGTTGGCCTGCAGCGTCCTGATGGCGGTCTCGCGGCCGGACCCGGGGCCCTTCACGCGGACTTCCACCTTGCGCAGCCCGTGCTCCGCCGCCTGCTTGGCGACCGCCTCGGCGGCCTGCTGGGCCGCGTACGGAGTGCTCTTGCGGGAGCCCTTGAACCCGATCGTCCCGGCGCTCGACCAGGCGATGGTGTTGCCCTCGGGGTCGGTGATGTTGATGATCGTGTTATTGAACGTGGCCTTGATGTTGGCTATGCCGTTGGGCACGTTCTTCTTTACTTTCTTGCGTCCCCTGGACTTTGTTTTTCCTGCTTTTGGCAACTGCCGTCCTCCTGCTTTATCTACCCGCGGCCTGCTGTCGCTGCTTCTTCTTGATGCCCACCTGCGGCCTGGGGCCCTTGCGGGTCCTGGCGTTGGTGTGCGTCCTCTGTCCCCTCACCGGCAGCCCGCGGCGGTGCCTCAGGCCCCGGTAGCAGCCGATCTCCATCAGGCGCTTGATGTTCTGCGCGCGCTCCCGCCTCAGGTCGCCCTCGATCTGGTAGTTCGCATCGATGAACTCGCGCAGCCTAACTATCTCCTCGTCCGTCAGGTCCCGCACCTTCGTCTCCGGGACCACGCCGGTCCCGTCACACGTCTTGAGCGCGCTGGACCTGCCGATGCCGAAGATGTAGGTCAGAGCGATCTGTACCTGCTTGTCCCTGGGGAGGTCAATACCAGCGATTCTAGCCAAGCTACGTCCTCCGTACTATCTACCCTGCCGCTGCTTGTGGCGGGGATTCTGGCAGATCACCATGACCTTGCCATGCCTGCGTATGATCTTGCACTTGTCGCACATCTTCTTTACCGACGGTCTTACCTTCATCTCTCCCTCGCAGTCTGTACGCCTATTTGTGGCGGTAAGTTATCCTTCCTCGCGACAGGTCGTACGGCGACAGCTCCACCGTGACCTTGTCGCCCGGCAGTATGCGGATGTAGTGCATGCGCATCTTGCCGGATATGTGCGCGAGCACTTTGTGGCCGTTGTCCAGCTCTACCCGGAACATGGCGTTAGGCAACGGCTCGAGCACCGTTCCCTCCACCTCTATGGCTTCATCCTTTGGTGCCAAACTTGCTCTGTTCTCCCTAAAAAGCGCACAAAACTATATCTTACACGAGCGTTTCCGTTTTTTCCACCGGACGGCTACGCTTCCTGGACGGTGAGCACTTCCGCTCCCGACTCCGTTATGGCCACCGTATGCTCGAAATGGGCCGATCTGGCGCCGTCCCTGGTGGTGACCCGCCAGCAGTCGGCGGAGGCCTCCACGTCTGACGTGCCTATGTTGACCATCGGCTCCAGCGCCAGGACCATCCCCTGCTTCAGCACGGGCCCCGTTCCGGGCGAGCCGTAGTTCGGCACCGGTGGGTCCTCGTGCATCTGCCTTCCGATCCCGTGTCCCACGAACCTGCGCACCACCGAGAACCCCGCCGCCTCGGCGACGGTCTGTATCGCGCTCGACACGTCCCCCAATCGATTGCCGGCGATGCACGCGTTGATGCCGGCGTCCAGCGCGTTCCTGGTCGCCAGCACCAGGCTGGTGGCACCCTTGTCCGGCCTGCCGATGATGATCGACACCGCGGCGTCGCCGAAGTAGCCATCCATCTCGACTCCGGTGTCGATGCTCAGTATGTCGCCGTCGGCCAGTGGCCGCCCATCCGGTATGCCGTGCACCACCTCATCGTTGATCGAGGTGCACAGCGTCGCCGGGAACGGCCCGCACTTCACGAACTCGGGCTGGTAGCCCTTGAACGCCGGCACGGCCCCTTCGTCCCTGATCATCTTCTCGGCGATCCTGTCCAGCTCGATCGTCGTAACGCCCACGTCGGCCTTGTCCACCACCGCGCGCAACACCCGCCCGGTGAGCTTTCCCGCGCGCCTCATCTTGTCGATCTCCTCGCGCGACTTGAGGATGATCACTTCGACACCCCGGCTGAGTCCATCGCGGCCTTTACCTCTTCGAACACCTCATCGGGCGACACCGAGCCGTCGATCGTTGCCATCTTGCCCGAGGGCCGGTAGTAATCTATCAGCGGCTCTGTCTCCGCCTTGTAGACCTCCAGCCGGTTGCGCACCGTTTCCTCGTTGTCATCCTTGCGCTGGTAGAGCTCTCCCCCGCACTCGCCGCAGACCCCCTGGGCCGCCTTCGGCTCGCTGAGCACGTGGGTGATGCCCGCGCAATCCTTGCACATGCGACGGCCGGTGAGCCGTCCCACCAGGATCTCCGGGTCGACGTCTATGTTGACGACCAGGTCCAGCGGTCCACTCTCGCGCTTCAGATGGGAGTCGAGCGCCTCCGCCTGGTGGATACTCCTGGGGAACCCGTCCAGTATGAAGCCGCTGGAGGCGTCCGGCTCCCCCAGCCTGTCGAACACTATGCGCTCGACCAGCTCGTCCGGCACCAGGTCTCCGGCGTCCATGTACTTCCTGGCCTCCAGCCCCAGGGGCGTGCCCGCCTTCAGGTTGGCCCGGAAGATATCGCCAGTCGATATCTGGGGGACGCCGTAGGCCTCGACCATCCGCTCCGCTTGAGTGCCTTTTCCTGCGCCCGGGGGCCCCAGGAGCACAATGTTCATCCCTGCTCCTTACTTGCTGAGGAACCCCTCGTAATGGCGCATCTGCATCTGCGCCTCGATCTGCTTCATCGTCTCCAGGGCGACACCCACGATAATGAGGATGGCCGCGCCTCCGAACGGCACCTGCCCGACGCCGAACAGCACGAAAGTTATCGCCGGTATGAGCGCTATCGCCGCCAGGTACAGGGAACCCGGCAGGTTGATCCGGTTGACCACCTTCGCCACGTAGTTGGTGGTCGGCATCCCGGGTCTGATGCCCGGTATGAAGCCACCATACTTCTTGAGGTTGTCAGCCAGCTCGAACGGGTCGAAGATGATCGCCGTGTAGAAATAGGCGAAGAACACGATCAGGCCGGTGTAGAGGATGAAGTACGCCACCGACCCGGTCGAGAACGAGTTGGCAAACCCCTTCAAGGAAGGGAAGAAGTTGGCTATGATGAGCGGGAATTGTAAGACCGCGCTCGCGAAGATGATCGGGATGACGCCCGAGGTGTTGACCTTCACCGGTATGTAAGTGCTCGCGCCGGAATACATCTTACGCCCCCGCACCTGCTTGGCGTACTGCACGGGTATCCTGCGTTCACCCTGTTCGATGTACACCACTCCCACGATGATAGCCAGGGCCGCCGCGATGATCAGCACCAGGTAGACCGGCTGGCGCGCCATCACCGTGCGATAGAGGGTTGACAGCTCGCCGGGCAGCGCCGCGATGATCCCCGAGAAGATCAGGATCGACATGCCGTTGCCCACGCCGCGGTCGGTGATGAGCTCGCCCAGCCACATCAGCAGCGCCATTCCGGCGACCAGGGTCAAGGTGATCAGGATGCCCTTGGCCCAGGTCATGCCCGGCAGGACAGGCTGCGAGTTGGAGCTGGTCGCGTGGCTGAAAGAGACGATGAGGCTGGCCGACTCGACCATCGCCAGCACCAGTGTCATGTATCGCGTGATCTGGGTGATCTTCTTGCGCCCGATCTCGCCTTCCTCGTGCCACTCCTTGATCTTGGGAATGACCGCGGAGAGCAGCTCCATGATGATGGAGGCCGTGATGTAGGGCATGATGCCCAGCCCGAAGATGGCCATCCTCTGCAGGCCACCCCCGGTGAACAGGTTCAGGAAGCTCAGCAGGCCGTTGCCCTTGAGCTGGCTCGCCAGGTTGGAGATGCTGACACCAGGGGCCGGGATCCAGCAGCCTATGCGGTACAGGCCGATGATGAAAAAGGTGAAGAGGATTTTCTTCCTCAAGTCCGGGATCTTGAATGCGTCCCGGAACCCGGAGAATATCCTCAAGCTAGATCACCTCTGCCTTGCCGCCCGCGCTTTCGATCTTCTCCCGCGCGCTCCGGGTGAAGGCGTGCGCCTTCACGGTGAGGTTCTTTTTCAGCTCGCCGTCACCGAGTATCTTGACGTTCTCGCGCTCCTTCTTGATGAGGCCGCAGGCCGCCAGCGACGCCGGGTCCACCACGGAGGCTTCGTCGAACCGCTCCTCGAGATCTGACACGTTTACTATCGCGTACACCTTACGGTTCCGCGGTGTGAAGCCACCGAGCTTGGGCACGCGCCTGTAAAGGGGCATCTGCCCGCCCTCGAAGCCGACGCGGGTCCCCCCGCCGCTGCGCGCGTTCTGGCCCTTGTCGCCGCGCCCGGAGGTCTGGCCGTGTCCGGAGCCCATGCCCCTGCCGATCCTCTTGCGCTTGGTGCGCGATCCGGGTGCGGGCTTCAGGTTGTGGAGGCTCAGTCGCTCGTCAGGTTCCATTTGAGTTATCCCTCGTCCTTGGACGCCGCGCCCTTGGCGACCTCCTCGACCTCGACAAGGTGCTTGACCTTGAAGATCATGCCCCTGATCTCGGGCCGGTCCTCTTTATCAACGGTGTGGCCGATGCGCTTCAGGCCCAGCGCGCGCACGGTGCCGCGCTGGTCCTCGGGCCTGCCGACCAGGCCTTTCTTGAGAGTGACCCTAAGAATCGAGCTCATCGAAAACGTTCCTCCCCCGGATCTCATCGACGCGCTTGCCCCTGGTCCGGGCGACCTCCTCGGGGGTTCTTAATTCCTGCAGCCCGTTGATGGTGGCCTTTATCACGTTGAGCGGGTTACTCGAGCCCAGGCTCTTGGTCAGGATGTCCTTGATGCCCGAGAGCTCCATAACCGGCCGGACCGCGCCGCCGGCAATGATGCCGGTGCCCGGGGACGCCGGCTTCAGCAGGACGCGCGCCGCGCCGAACTTGCCCTCGATCTGGTGCGTGATGGTCTGGCCGGCCATCGCTATAGAGAACATGCTGCGCCTGGCTTTCTGAGCGCCCTTCTCTATCGCCAGCGGGACCTCCCGCGCCTTGCCATAGCCGACGCCTACCCGTCCTTTGCCGTCACCCACCACCACCAGGGCGGTGAAGGAAAACCTGCGGCCGCCCTTGACGACCTTGGCCACCCTGTTGATGTGGACTACCTGCTCCTGTATCTCTTCTGACTGGACCTCAAGGTCCATCGTACCTCCTAAAAGATGAGCCCGTTCTCTCGTGCCGCGTCGGCGAGCGCCTTGATGCGGCCATGATATTTGTATCCGCCCCTGTCAAAGACGACCTGGCTGATCCCGGCGTCGACCGCACGCCTGGCGATCTGCTCGCCAAGGGCTGAGGCCGCCGCGGTCTTGGTCATCTTGCCCTTCTCGCGGAACTGTTTCTCGAGCGTGGATGCCGACGCCAGCGTGACGCCGGCCATGTCGTCTATCACCTGCACGTACATTGTCTTGTTGCCGCGGAAGACCGACATCCTCGGCCGAGCCGCCGTGCCCGAAAGGTTCTTGCGTATGTGCTTGCGCCGGCGGTCCCTGCCGGTGGCTCGCTTGATGACAACGCGCTTGCTCACTTTATCGCCTTTCCGACTTTCCTCCGCACGACCTCGTCGCGGTAGCGGATGCCCTTGCCCTTGTAGGGATCGGGCTTGCGCAGCGCCCTGATATCGGCTGCGACCTGGCCGACGAGCTGCTTGTCGATGCCCCGCACGATGATGCGCGTCGGCACCGGCAGCTCGAACGTGATCCCCTTGGGAGCGATTACTGTCCTGGGGTTCGAGTACCCCAGCTGCAGCTCCAGGTCCGTACCCTTCATCGCCGCCCTGTAGCCGACGCCCTGTATCTCGAGCGTCTTCTCGTAGCCGTCGGTCACTCCGCGGACCATGTTGTAGATGAGCGTCCTGTAGAGCCCGTGTCTCGACCGGTCCACGGGCTCATCGGTCCGCCTGGCAACCGTGAGCAGCGAGCCTTCCTGCTTGACGTCAATCCTTTCCGATACGACCTGCGAGAGCTCGCCCTTCGGCCCCTTGACCACCACGGTCGTCCCGTCGATGGTCACATTGGCGCTCGCCGGCACCTCTATCGGCATTTTGCCTACGCGTGACATTACCTGGTCCTCTCAGTGGCTACCATACAAAGCACATTACCTCTCCGCCGACACCGGCGACGCGCGCGTCCTTCTCCGTCATCACGCCCTTCGACGTGGACAGTATCGCGATGCCCAGGCCGCCCAGCACTCTCGGCAGCGCGTCCTTGCGCGCGTATACCCGGAGCCCGGGTGTGCTTATCCTCTTGATACCTTTGATAACGCCCTTCCTGTCCGAGCCGTACTTCAAGGTGACCACGATCGTGTCGAAGTTCTCCTTCTTCACGACCTCGTACCGCTTGATATAACCCTCGCGGTTCAGGATGCGCGCGATCTCTACTTTGGTACTCGAAGCGGGGATCTCGACCCGGTCCTTCCGCGCCGTCGACGCGTTCCTCACCCGGGTCAACATGTCCGCTATCGGATCGGTCATTGTCATCGAGTTGCCTCCCCTACCAGCTCGACTTGGTGACTCCGGGCAGCTCGCCCTCGTGGGCAAGCTCCCTGAGGCATATGCGGCACAGCTTGAACTTCCTGTAGAAGGCCCTGGGCCTCCCGCATCGCCTGCAGCGGTTGTACTCGCGGGTGGAGTACTTCTGTTTCTTCTGCTGTTTTTCTACCAGGGCTTTCTTAGCCAAGTGTCGCCCCCCTTATCGGGCTTTGAACGGGAAGCCCAGCTCTTCGAGCAGGGCCTCGCTCTCTTCGTCGCTTACCGCCGTGGTGACCACGGTGATGTCCATGCCCCTGAGCTTGTCTATCTTGTCGTAGTCGATCTCAGGGAAGATCAATTGCTCGGCCAGGCCGAGCGAGTAGTTGCCGCGGCCGTCGAAAGACTGCCTGGAGAGCCCCCTGAAGTCGCGCACCCTCGGGAGCGCGATCGAGAGCAGCCTGTCCAGGAACTCGTACATTCTGTCTCCGCGCAGCGTGACCTTGCATCCGACCGTCATGCCGGCGCGAAGCTTGAAGCCGGCCACCGAGCGCTTCGCTTTGATTATCACCGGCCGCTGGCCGGTTATTATCGCAAGGTCTTTGGCCGCCGTGTCGACGGACTTGGGGTTGGTTGTCCCCTCGCCTATGCCCATGTTCACCGAAACCTTCACCAGCCGCGGCACCTGCATCTGGTTGGTGTAGTCGAACCGCTCCATGAGGGCCGGTACGATCTCCTCTTTGTATTCGATCTTGAGCCTGGGCACGTAGCGCCCGGCCTGCTGTATTACCTCGTCCATCAGAACTCCCGCTCGCACTTCTTGCATACCCTGGTAATAGACTTGCCGCCTCTTCGCACGCGCTTCACCTTCGAGGGCCTGTCGCAACCGGGGCAGACCAGCATCACGTTGGAGACCTCGACGGGGAGTTCCCAGTCGACGACTCCGCCCTGCGGGTTCGCCTGGCTCGGCCTCATGTGCTTGCGCGCCCGGTTGATGCCCTCGACCACGACCCGCCGCCTGACGGGATCGACCTTGAGGATCTTGCCCCGCTTACCGGCGTCCTTGCCCTTGAGGACTTCAACCGTGTCGCCTCTTCGTATATGCAGGCTCTTCATTCCGCTTTCACCTCTAGAGGACCTCGGGGGACAGGGAGATGATCTTCATGAAGTTCTTCTGCCGGAGCTCCCTCGCCACCGGCCCGAAGATCCTCGTTCCCCTCGGGTTCATCTGGTTGTCGATCAGGACGACCGCGTTCTCGTCGAACTTTATGTAAGTGCCATCCGGCCGCCTCCGCTCCTTCTTGGTGCGGACCACCACCGCCTTGATGACCTCGCCCTTCTTTACCGCCGAGCCGGGGATGGCCTCTTTGACCGTGCCGACCACGATGTCTCCTGTGAAGGCATAGCGACGCCCCGAGCCGCCGAGGACCTTTATCACCAGCACCTCGCGCGCTCCGGTGTTGTCCGCCACTCTTACTCTGCTCTCCTGCTGTATCATCTGTCGTCTCCCGGCCCTGTCTTACGGCGGTCCATCAAGCCCTAGCGGGCCTTCTCGATGACCGAGACCAGCCGCCACCGCTTGAGCTTGGACACCGGCCGCGTCTCCATTATCTGGACGACGTCGCCGACTCCGCACTGGTTGTCCTCGTCGTGCGCGTACAGCTTGGTGGTGCGCTTGATGGTCTTGCCGTAGAGCGGGTGCCTGACCATGGACTCCACTGCGACCACGATGGTCTTGTCCATGGAGTCCGATGTGACTCTACCGACTCTTACCTTGCGCGACGGCCTTTTCGCCATGATCCCCCGCTTATAGATCCTTCAACTCGTCTTCGACCTCTTCTTCCATCTGCTCTTCGCTCTCCGGGACCGTCTCTTCGATCTCGGCGAGCTCCTCGAGGTCCTCCTCGATCTCAGCCTCGGTCTCGGCCTCGAGCTCCTCCTCGGGCTCCTCGATGGTACGCGGCGGAGCGGCCAGCGCCTCCTCGAAAGCCTCGACGTGTATGGAGAACTCCCGCTCGGTCATCACGGTGCAGACCCGCGCGATGTCCCTGCGCATCTCCTTGATCTTCATAGGGTTGTCCAGCTGGCCGGTGGCGTGCTGGAAACGCAGGTTGAACAACGTCTCCTTCAGCTCGCGGAGCTTGTCCTTGAGCCCGTCCTCGTCCAGTATCCTGAGCTCGTTTGCCTTTATCATCAGTAGCAATCCCCCGTGAAGGTCGTTACTCTTCCCTCTTGACGAACCTGCACTTGATCGGAAGCTTGTGCGCGGCCAGCCTTATCGCCTCGCGCGCCACCGGCTCCGAGACGCCGGCCAGCTCGAACATGACCTTGCCCGGCTTTACCGGGGCCACCCAGTACTCCGGGTTGCCCTTGCCGCTGCCCATCCTGGTCTCGGCAGGTTTCTTCGAGATCGGCTTGTACGGGAAGATGTTTATCCATACCTTCCCGCTCCTCTTTATGTAGCGCGTCATCGCGACACGGGCGGCCTCTATCTGCCTGGCCGTGATCCATGCCGGCTCCAGGGCCTGCAACCCGTAGTCCCCGAAGCTGACCCGCGTGCCACCCTTGGCCTTGCCCTTCAAGCGGCCCCGCATGACCTTTCTGTGTGGCGGCTTCTTCGGTTGAAGCATTACTCTGTCTCCTCTTCCGGCGCTGCCTCCTCGGCGGGCGGGGCATCTTCACCGGGCGCCTCGGCAACGGGCTCTTCGGCCACGGGCACCTCCGCAACCGGCGCCTCAGGCTCCGCCGGGGCTTCCGCCGGGGCCGGTTCCGCCATTGCCGGTTCGGCCTTCGCTGGCTTCATCATGGCGGGAGCGCCCGCCGGCTTGTCCGGCCTGGGAGGCCTAGGCCTGGACGAGCGCGCCGAGCCCAGGGATGCGGGCATGGCCCGCTCCTCCTCGCGCCTGCCCGTCACATCACCCTTGTAGATCCAGACCTTTACACCGATGCGCCCGAAGGTGGTGCGCGCCTCGACAAATCCGTAGTCCACGTCGGCCCGCAGGGTGTGCAGGGGAACCCTTCCCTCGCGGTACCACTCGCGACGCGCCATCTCGGCGCCGCCGAGCCGGCCGCTGCACTGCACCTTGATCCCCTGAGCGCCCAGCCTCATGGTGTTCCCCACGGCTTTCTTCATCGCGCGGCGGAACGACACCCTTCCAGATATCTGTTCGGCGATGTTGCGGGCCACCAGCTTCGCGTCCAGGTCAGGTATCGGCACCTCGATGATGTTGATCGAGACGTCGTGGCCGACCATTCTCATGAGGTCGTCGCGGATCTTGTCCACCTCGCTGCCCTTGCGCCCGATCACTATCCCGGGCCTGGCGGTGTGCACGTCCACTGAGAGCTCCTTGGCCTTGCGCTCGATCTCTATATTGGAGACGGCCGCGTTCGCGAGCCTCCCCCTCAGATACTCACGTATCTTGATGTCCTCGAGGACCAGGTCGGGGTACTCTTTGTCGGCGATCCACCTGGATTTCCAGTTGTTGATGACCCCCAGGCGGAAACCGTAAGGGTGTACTTTCTGCCCCACGTCATTCCTCGCTTTTCTCGTCGGCGGCCGAGCTCTTCTCTTCTGTCTCCCCGGAGGCGCCCTTGACCTCGTCAGCCTTCTTGGCTGCTATCTTCTTGGCAGCCGGCTTCTCAGTCGACTTGCGCTTCTCGGATGGTTCCTCCGACTGAGCCCGTGGCTCGGTCTCCGTGGCGGCGGCCTTCTTGGCAGCAGGCTTCTTCGCCTTTGCCGCTGGCTTCTTGGCTTTTGCCGCGGGTTTTTTACCGGCGGGCTTCTTGGCCGGCTTTTTCGCCTTCTTGGCCGCAGGCTTCTTCTCCGGCTTCTCCTCGGACGTCTCCTCCGCGGATGGTTCCTCCGGCTGCGCCTCCGGCTTCACCTTCTTTGCAGCCTCCGTCACGCCGGCCCTCTTACGTCTGCGCCGCCCCTTGGCGGTCAACTCCTGCTCCTTCTCGTCGAGAATCACGGTGATGTGACAGGTGCGCTTGTTGATGCGCGTGGCGCGGCCCATCGCGCGCGGCCTGAACCGCTTCAGCGTGGGACCCTCGTCCACGAAGACCTTGGAGACGAAGAGCGATTCCGCGGCCATCCCGTTGTTGTTCTCCGCGTTGGCCGCCGCGCTCCTCAGGACTTTGGAGACGACCCTGGCCGCACCCTTGTCGGAGAAATCCAGGATCTGCTCGGCCGCGTAGAGGTCCCTGCCCCTGATCATGTCAACCACCAGGCGGGCCTTGCGCGGGCTTATCCTTATGTACCTTGCGACTGCCTTGGTCTCCACCGTTTATCCTTCCGCCCTACTTGATCCGGGCGCGCTTCTCCTTGGCCAGCTTTCCTCCGTGACCTCTGAAGGTCCTCGACGGGGCAAACTCTCCCAGCTTGTGCCCGACCATGCTTTCGGTGATATACACCGGAACGTGCTTCTTGCCGTCGTGGACGGCGATGGTGTGCCCGACCATCTCCGGGAAGATGGTGGACCGCCGCGACCACGTCTTAAGTACGGACTTCTCGTTACGACGGTTCATGTCTATGATCCTCGCAAGGAGCTTCTCGTCCGCGTATGGACCTTTCTTCAGTGAACGGGACAACTCGCCCTCCCGTGCTCGCCCGGCGTTTTCTCTACTTCTGCCTCTTCGTCCTGACTATATACTTGGCCGATTGCTTCTTCTTGTTCCTGGTGCGGTAACCCAGGGTCGGCTTGCCCCAAGGGGTGACCGGGTGGCGTCCCGACTTGGACTTGCCCTCGCCGCCGCCGTGCGGGTGGTCGACCGGGTTCATCGCCGCGCCCCTGGTCTGTGGCCTGATCCCCATATGCCTCGACGCGCCGGCCTTGCCGATGCGTATCAGCTCGTGCTCGGCGTTGCCGACCGTTCCCACGGTGGCCCTGCACTCCGTATGTACTTTCCGGACCTCGTTGGACGGAAGCCTCAGGTGCACAAAACCGCCCTCACGCGCCATTATCTGCGCGGAGGTGCCGGCGCTGCGCACGATCTTTGCGCCCTGCCCGGGCTTGAGCTCGACCGCGTGGACCATGGTGCCCAGAGGTATGATGCCGAGCGGCATCGCGTTTCCGGGCTTGACGTCCACACCAGTCCCGGACTCTACAATGTCGCCGACCTGGAGATCCGAGGGGCATAAGATGTATCTCTTCTCGCCGTCGGAGTAATGGAGCAGCGCCAGCCTCGCCGACCTGTTGGGGTCGTACTCGATGTGTGCGACCTTCGCCGGCACGCCGTCCTTGTCCCTCTTGAAGTCGACGAACCTGTACAGGCGCTTCGCGCCTCCACCCCTGTGCCTCGACGTCTTGCGTCCGTGGGCGTTCCGGCCGCCGGTCTTGTTGAGCGGCGCGGTCAGAGACTTCTCGGGCTCCGCGCGCGTGATCTCCGCGAAGTCGGAGACCGTCGCGAACCTCCTGCCCGGTGACGTCGGCTTGTATTTCTTTATTCCCATTTCGTTTCCCCCGCTATCAGCGGCTCTCGAAGAACTCTATCTTCTGTCCCGGCGCCAGGGTCACGACCGCCTTCTTGCCGCGAGCCGTGCGGCCCTGGGTCATGCCCCTTCGCCGCGGCTTGCCCTTGGTTCTCATGGTGTTCACGCCCGTGACCTTGACGTCGAATATGTCCTCGACCGCGTCCTTGATCTCCGACTTGTTGCACCGTGGATCGACCATGAACGTGTACTGACGCATGTCGATCGCGGCGTAACTCTTCTCGCTTATGATCGGGTACAGGACCACATCATGCGGATCCTTCATCTGCACCTTCCCCCTGCAACGTATCGAGCGCCCCCTTCAGGAAAAGGAGGCTGTCAAACCTCAGGATGTCGTAGGTGTTCATCTCGCTGGGCAGAAACGTCTCCACCCTGGGGAGGTTGCGGAACGACTTCTCCACGTTGACGTCATCCTCGCCCACGATGATCATCACCTTGCCCGGCACCTCGAGCTTGTCGAGGATGTCGACCCCGGTCCTGGTGGACGGGACGTCCAACGCGAAGTCCTCCACCACCGAGACCCGCTCGCCCTTCGCCGCATCCGAGAGCGCCGAACAGAACGCGAGCTTGCGAACCTTCTTCGGTACGCGGAAATCGTAGTCACGAGGCTTGGGTCCGAACACCGTGCCGCCGCCCTTCCATATCGGCGAGCGGCTGCTGCCGGCGCGGGCTCTGCCGGTGCCCTTCTGGCGCCAGGGCTTGGCGCCGCCTCCGCGGACCTCGCCCCGCCTTTTGGTGGATGCGGTCCCCGAGCGCCCCGCGGCGCGCTGCATGCGCACTACCATGTGCACGGCATGCTGGTTCGGCTCTATCCCGAACAGCGCGTCGGCGAGATCGATCTCGCCCACGGTCTTACCCTCGACGCTTCTCAGCGGTACCTTCACGTCCATCACCGCTTACCTTTGCTCGCGATCTTCACCGACTCGCGGATGAGCACGATGCTCCCCCGCGGACCCGGCACCGAACCCCTGACCATCATCAGGCTCTTGTCCTTGTCCACCTCGACGACCTGGAGGTTCTGGGCCGTGACTTTGTCGCCGCCCATCCTTCCGGGGAGCTTCTTCCCCTTGAAGACCCTCGAGGGTGTCGCGCACTGCCCCACCGAACCGGGCGCTCTGTGGAACCTCGAACCGTGCGAGGCGGGCCCCCCGGAGTAGCCGTGACGCTTGATGACTCCGGCGAAGCCTTTTCCCTTGGAGACGCCTGTGATGTCGGTCTGGTCGCCTTCGGCGAAGTCGACCGTAAGGCGCTGCCCGACCTTGAACTCGCCAGGGTCCAGCGCGACCTCGGCCAGGTATTTCTGCGGCGGGCACTTCGCCTTGTCGAAGTGGCCCTGCATCGGCATGTTGACCTTCTTCTCCACCTTCTCGCGCGGGATCTCCCCGAAGCCGAGCTGGACGGCCTCGTACCCGTCCTTCTCCTTCGACTTCAGCTGAGTCACCACGCAAGGCCCGACGCGCAGCACCGTCACCGGGATGAGCAGGTCACCCTTGAACAGCTGGGTCATCCCGAGTTTTTCGCCTAATATCGCTTTGCTCATCTCTGCTCACCCTTCAGCAAGGCTTCGTCTCGTCTCCCCAGTGGTGCATCTTCGAGGCACCGCCGGTACAAATCTTGAGGCCCCAATGGGCCGTGCGGACAGGCTGAAGCCTGCCCCCCTATAGCTTGATCTCGATGTCCACCCCTGCCGGCAGGTCCATGCCCATAAGGGCATCCACCGTGGCCGGTGTGGGGTCGATTATGTCTATCAACCGTTTGTGCGTCCTGATCTCGAAGTGCTCACGCGAGTCCTTGTCCACGTGAGGCGACCTTATGACGCAGTAGATATTCTTCTCCGTCGGCAGCGGGACCGGGCCGGAGATCGCGGCCCCGGTCTTCTTGGCCGTCTCGACGATCATCTTCGCCGATTGGTCGATGATCTCGTGGTCGTAGGCCTTGAG
>PMJJ01000107.1 GCA_003157385.1 Actinomycetota bacterium
GCAATATCGGCTACGTCGGGCAGAGCGGGGGCTCCGACCTGCCGGCGACCGGTCGTGAGAACCTGGTGCTGCAGGGTCGCCTCTACAGCATGACCGCAGCCGCCTCCAAGGCGCGCGCCGCCGAATTGATCGATCTGCTCGATCTCGAGGAGTTCGCCGACCGCATTGCCTACACGTACTCGGGCGGCCAGCGCCGCCGTCTCGATGTCGCCGTCGGCCTGATGAACCGCCCGCAAATCCTCTTCCTCGACGAGCCGACCACCGGGCTCGACCCTCAGAACAGGGCGAACCTCTGGGCTCAGATCAACAAGCTGCAGACGGAGGGTGCAACCATCTTCATCACCACGCACTACCTCGACGAGGCAGACGTGCTCTGCGACCGCCTGGCGATCATGGACGGGGGCAAGATAGTGGACGAAGGGACACCGCAGGAGTTGAAGAAGGAGGTCGCCCACGACTGCATCACGATAAGCGTTGAGCGGCATGAGCAGAACGCTGCAGCGTTGCTGGACCTGCTCGAGCACGCGGACTTCGTGCTCGAGGCCGGCGCCGAGGACGGACACATAAGGCTCTGCGTGAGTGACCTGGCTACCGGCTTGCCCAAGCTCATGCGGCTGCTCGACGGGCAGGGGGTCTCCCTTGAGACGGTAAGAGTCGTCGAGGCAACCCTGGACGACGTGTTCCTGCAGAAGACCGGCTACTCGCTCCGTGACCTGACGCCCGAGGGATGAGCGCCATGAAGGTCTTTGTCGACACCGGCCTGCTGTTCAAGCGAAAGATGCTGGAGACCCTGCGCAATCCCGTGTTCATTATAGTCAGCATGATCACGCCGATCGTCTACCTGGTCCTCTTCGCGCCACTGCTGAACAAGCTCACCGGCGTGCCCGGCTTCACCGCTGGCCACGTGCTGAACACCTTCATACCAGGGCTACTGGTCATAATAGCGTTCCTGAGCGGACTCTTCGTCGGCTATAACATGATTGACGAGGTCAAGAACGGGGTCCTGGAGCGAATGCGGGTCACGCCCACCAGCAGGTTCGCTCTTCTGGCCGGGCGTGTGCTCCGCGACCTCGTCAACATGACGGTGGTCGTCGTATTGTTCGTCCTGCTCGCGATACCGTTCGGCTACAACCTCAACGTCCTCGGCTTCCTCGTTGAGCTTGTCCTGCTGGCCATGATACTCATCACGACATCGTCGTTCGGCAACGCCCTGGGGGTGATCCTGGGTGACGAAGACAAACTCTCGCCGATCATCCAAGGGATCAACCTGCCGATCATCCTGCTCTCGGGGATGCTGCTGCCGATGGAGCTCGCGCCGAAATGGCTTCAGGTCGTCGCTCACTTCAATCCGGCTTACTACGTCGTGGAGGCGGGGCGGCAACTGGCCGCGGGGCATTTCCTGAATGCGAAGGTCGGCTACGCGTTCCTGTTCATGGTCCCGTTTACAGTCATCGTCGTGGTGTGGGCCACAAGGACGTTTCAGCATTCGGTCTCCTAGTGCGCCACCTATGCCGGCCATGAGCCACTGGATTGCGGCCCGCGAGGGAAGGGGAGCCGTCTCCTTTAGAACTTCAGGAGCATCTGGCCCACGCCGGGCGAGGAGAACACCTTCTCGAACTTCTTGTTCTCCCTGGTCTTCTCCACCTTGAAGCCGGCCTTCTCGTAGACGGCGATGGCCGGCTCGTTGCCGAGCATGACGGTGAGCTGCAGTCCTTTGTGGTCTTCGTTCCCGGCCCGCTCTATCGCGCCGGCGAGCAGCTCCGAGGTGAAACCGTTGCCGCGGTACTCCTCGAAGGTGGCGACGTTCTCGACTACCAGGTAGCCCGGCTCTCTCCCGGTGTCGGTTTTCGCCCACACCTTGAGCCTGCGGCTCATCGCCAGCATCTGCGCCACGCCCCAGCCGACCTCCATCATCGCCTTGCCGAGGTCCTTGTTGCTGTCGTCCTCGGGGGTGAAGGTGGCAAGGCCGCCGGCGACCTTCCCGTCTACCTCGATGACGCGGTAGTGCCGGTAGCTCAGCCACGAAGGCGCCTCCGCGGCGATTATGCGTGCCATCCTGTCGATGCGGTCGCCGGTCATCCCATAAGGCCCGGGCACCATCAGGTCGTAGATCGACACTGCGACGTGGCTCTTGCCGGCGAGGTAATAGAGCTTCGCCATCTCGCCTGAGTCAGAAGCCTGCGCGTCCCGCGTGGTGTGTTCCATGTCCGTCCTCCCGGCCGTTCATCAGACGGCAATTATATCAGGCGCTTCCCTCCAGGTGGCGCCAGGACCATACTGTCGAGGTTGACCTCGTTGCGGGAAACCAGCTCTCCGTAAGGAGTTCGAGCATCTTCTCCTGGTCCATGGTGACCTCCCGATATTCGTCGTAATCGCCCTGGGATCGAGGCATGAAGCAGTAGTCCAAACGATGTTTACAGATTGTTACATAGAGTTTCGATTCCCGAAACATCCCCGTAACATCTCGCTGATAATCTCTCCTCACTTTCACCTACGAGGAGGGGCACATGAAACCCAGCGAAGTCGCATCACTCATCGAAGAAAAAGGCATCCTGGTGGTCGATCTCAAGTTCAACGACCTTCCGGGACTCTGGCAGCATTTCTCGATCCCGGCCTCAGAGCTGACAGACTCCGGGAGCATCTGGGAGGACGGCATCGGCTTTGACGGCTCTTCGATCCGTGGCTTTCAGAAGATCCAGGAGAGCGACATGATCCTCATGCCGGATCCCGCCACCGCGATCGTGGATCCCGTGACAAAGATCCCTACCCTCAGCATCATCTGCGATATCTACGACCCCATAACCAAGCAGCCGTACACGAGGGACCCCAGGTACGTCGCCAAGAAAGCCGGCGACTACCTCAGGTCGGAGGGCATCGCCGACGCCGCCTATTTCGGGCCTGAGGCGGAGTTCTTCGTGCTCGACGACGTACGTTTCGACCAGACGGAGAACTCGGGCTACTACTTCATCGACTCCATCGAGGGCGACTGGAACACCGGCCGCGATGAGAAGCCCAACCTCGGCTACAAACCCCGGTACAAGGAGGGCTACTTCCCCGTCCCGCCTCACGATTCCATGCAGGACCTGCGCTCGGAGATGATGCTGAAGATGATCGACTCGGGCATCGGGATCGAGGTTCACCACCACGAGGTGGCCACCGCGGGCCAGGCTGAGATCGACATGAAGTTCGACAAGCTGGTCACGGTCGCCGACAACCTGCTCCTCTACAAGTACATAGTAAAGAACGTGGCCAAGGAACACGGCAAGGTCGCCACGTTCATGCCCAAGCCCGTCTTCATGGACAACGGCAGCGGCATGCACACTCACCAGTCTCTCTGGACCGGCGAAACCAACCTCTTCTTCGACAAGGACGGTTACGCCCTCCTCAGCCAGCTGGCGAAGTGGTACATAGGGGGTCTCCTCAAACACGCTCCTGCCATCTGCGCGTTTGCCGCGCCTACGACCAACTCCTACAAGAGGCTGGTCCCGGGCTACGAGGCCCCGGTCAACCTCGTCTACTCCATGAGAAACAGGAGCGCCGCGGTGAGGATACCCATGTACAGCGAGAATCCCCGGGCACGCAGGGTCGAGTTCCGGCCTCCGGACCCCTCCAGCAACCCTTACCTCGCGTTCTCCGCGATGCTGATGGCCGGCATAGACGGAATAAAGAACAAGATCGATCCCGGCGAGCCGATGGACAACGTCGACATCTTCGAGCTCAGCGCTGACGTGGCCAACAGCATCCCGCAGGTGCCCGGTTCGCTTGAGGCGGCCCTGGAAGCTCTCGAGAAGGATCACGCGTTCCTGATGCAGGGCGGCGTCTTCACGGAGGACGTGATCGACGTCTGGATCGAGTACAAGAAAGAGAACGAGATAGACGCGATCAGACTCCGCCCACACCCCTATGAGTTCTATCTGTATTTCGACATCTGATGATTTCCGCCCGCCGGGCGTGCCGGCGGGTGTGGGGCCAGAGGCCGTAGCATGAACGGCGCCCAACGTCTCGACTCGAGCATCCTCGTCTTCGAGGGCGAATCGAAGAAGGGGATGCTCCTTCGAGTCTCGCACGACTCCGAGGGGTCGCTCGTCTACGAGGCGGAGGAGATCGCGGACGCCACGATCGCTCGAGGCGTCGACGTCATCCTGATCGATATGAAGTTCCGCGGGATCGGCGAAGTGGTTGAATCCCTTCGGGCCTGGTCCGAGGCTCCCATAGTCATCACGTCCATCGGATACGGACACCACCTCTCGCAAACGGATGTCGACTCCGCGAAGATCGATTCAGGGCCACAGCTCTACTCCGGGGAGTTGCTGGCGGAGATCCGCGAGGCGCTCAAATGTCTCGTACCCGACGACAGCACGGTCCTCGCGAAGATCGGCGAGCTCAGCGTCAACCTTTCGGACAGGTCCGTGCTCGTCCGGGGCGACCCGGTGTCGCTGACCCCGACGGAGTACGAGCTCCTCAAGCTGCTGGTGATGAACGCAGGGCATTTCGTAACGCACGAACAACTGCTGGGTCGCATATGGGACAGCGCAGACGCCGCCGACACCACCCGTCTTCGGATCATGATCCGGCGCCTCAGGGAGAAGATCGAGCTCGATCCTTCCAGGCCTGTCTACATAAAGAGTCAGCCGGGGGTCGGCTACCGGCTGGAGACACCGGGCGGGACCAGGTGAGTGGAAAGTACCTGGTACTCTCTACTGACCTCCTGTCGCGCCATTCATCTTCTCGCGGCAGTAGGACCCTATCTTGCGCACCGCGTCGTTGCTCTCCGGCATCCTGCCGCAGTTGAAATGCCAGACGTGGAACATCCCGGCCCAGACCTCCAGGTCGACCTCGACTCCCGCTTCCCTTGCGCGCTCCGCGAACCGCCTGGAGTCATCGAGCAGCACCTCGCGGGTGCCGACCTGGATCAGCAGCGGCGGAAGACCCTTGAGGTCCGCGTAGAGTGGTGAGGCGAGCGGGTCTCTCGGGTCGGCGGCGCCCAGGTACATCCCTATGCACTTGCCGCCCCACGCCTGCCGGATCAGGGGGTCCTCTCTGACCTTGGTCTTGAAGGTCTCGCCGGACATCTCCATGTCCGTAGCCGGCGACAGCATCACGCCCGCGGCCGGCAGGGGGTCTCCGGCGTCCCGCAGAGACACCAGCGTGGAGGCGGTCAAGGTGCCTCCCGCCGAGTCCCCCGCTATCACGATGCGGTCCGGCCGGTAGCCCTCGGCCAGCAGCCATCTGTACGCCCTCACCGAGTCGTCCACCGCCGCGGGGAACTCGTGCTCCGGCGCCAGCCGGTAGTCGATCAGCAGGGCCCGGCAACCGGCCGCGCGGGCCATCCTCGCGACCATCTTCCAGTGGCTTTCGATGGAGCCGATGATAAACGCGCCTCCGTGGAGGTAAAGGATGACGCGGCTGTCGTCAGCACCGTCGGGGATCGCCCAGGCCGCCTGTATCCCATCCGCGGACGCCGGCTCGCGCCTGACTCCCTTTGGTGTCGGCATCATCCTGGGAGCGAGGCTGGACATCATATATCTCTGGTAGCCGACGGGATAGCAGGGGCGCCAGCTCAGGGCCGAGTATAACCTGAGATTCGTGACGACAACCCGGGATGCCAGGCTTGGCATGTGACCTCCCCTTCCGCCAAAAGTGCCCGGGCCGTACCAGGGCGCGTCTGCTATATTATCACTACCCGTCGAGGCCTCGACGGCGGCGGCTCGCGCCTGGCGAGCCCCGAAGGGAGGAGCTGAGATCGTGAAAGAGACGATTGCATTCTGCGGGATCGATTGCACCGTCTGCCCGGCTTACATCGCAACGCAGGCCGACGACAAGGCAGCGCTCGAGAAGGTCGCCGAAGAGTGGAGCCAGCAGTTCGGGAAAGAGGTCACGGTGGAGAGCCTCCTCTGTGACGGCTGCAGGTCCGGGGCGAGGCTGTGCGGCTACTGTGACATGTGCGGAGTCCACCGATGCGCTTCGGGGCGCGGCGTGATAACTTGCGCGCACTGCGACGATTATGGCTGCGAGATCCTCGAGGCTTGTCCGGCGTACCAGAGCAACGGGCGCGAGATGCTCGAGAAGATCAGGTCCGAGCTCTGATCAGTTCGCGTTCGCAATAAAACCGTTGGAGCCACACTTCCCGGCACTCCGCAGCGCGGCCTCCCACCTGCTTTTCATTGATAGGCAAAACGCAAGTAAAGGGGTCTTACCCCAAAACTTGCACAAAACTTGCATTACGCGGCCGTCTTGTCCCAACGGCCCGGGGATGTCAGAGTATTGACCATGGCACTCATCGATATCATAGGTTGGGTCGGAAAGCGGAGATGGGCCAGGCCGGTCGGCGTGCCGATGATGCTTGCCGCGCGACGGATCCCGCTCGCCACCATGGTCCGCCTCGCCGGAAGGCGCATCTGCATACCGTCCGCCGGCTACTCCGCGATCGCTCTGTCCGGCACCAGCGTACGCGACAACCTCTGCGACGGCGCCTTGATGTTCGAGACGCTGGCCGGCGCCATCGAGAGGTTCGGCCTGGAGGTCGACGGCACCGCGTCCGACCTCACCATCGAGCCGGGGGCATGCGGTTGCCCCGTGACGATGCCGGACAACGACACTCCCTACGTGAGCGAGCACCCGTTCTCCACGCTCGAGGACATCAGGGCGCTCCAGGTGCCCGACCCGCTGGCCGACCCGCGCATGCGGGCGATGACCGAGACCGTCCGGCTGCTCTCGAAGCGCTTCGCGCTGCTCACTGTGGCGGGCGGAAGCGGGCCGTTCACGCTGGCGGCGGAGCTCATCGGCGCGAGCGAGGCAGCCATGAACACCGTGATGGAACCGGCGCTCATGCACGAGCTGCTCGAGTACTGCACCAGGGTGTGCTCCGCCTACCTTGCGGCCATAGTCCGCGCGGGCGCCGAGGTCATCCTGATCGGCGAGCCGACCGCGGCGATCCTCTCGCCCGCCTCGTACAAGGAGTTCTCCGGCGCCTACACCAAACGGCTGATCGACTCCATCCCGCGCCCCGTCATCCTTCACATCTGCGGTGATGCGGGCCACCTGTTGGAGGGGATGTGCGCGACCGGTGCGCAGGGTCTGAGCCTCGACGCGCCGGTCGACCTGCCGTCCGTCGCGCAATCCGTGCCGCGCGACGTGGTCCTCATCGGCAACCTCGACACCGTGTCCGTCCTGCTGGAGGGGACGCCCGAGAGGGTGAGGGAGAGCACGACCGCGATGCTGGAGTCGATGCGCCCCTATAAGAACTACGTGGCCTCGTCGGGCTGCGACCTTTCCTACAACACGCCGGTGGAGAACATCGTAGCGATGATCGAGACCGTCCGCGGATTTCGCTGAGGACGACAACCACAGACAGGGGGCGCAAGTGGAAGACGATCTGCTGACAGGGATAAAGGCCGGTGTTGTCGCCGGCAGGCTGGGGGGGATGGGCGACATGACCCGGGCCGCGCTGGACACGGGTGTCCCGGCGGCCGACATCATGAGCCTCGGGCTGATCGAGGCCATGTCCATCGTCGGCGAGAAGTTCGAGAAGAAAGAGTACTTCGTCCCCGAGGTGCTGGTGTCGGCGCGCGCGATGCATGAATCCATGGACGTGCTGCGGCCGCTGCTCGAGGCGAGCGGCGTGGAGCCCTTGGCGCGCGTAACCATGGGCACGGTGAAGGGAGACCTCCACGACATCGGCAAGGACATCGTCTCGATAGTGCTCACCGGCGCCGGTTTCGAGGTCCAGAGCCTGGGCGCCGACGTGCCCTCCGAGAAGTTCGTCGAGGCCGCCGCGGGCGGTGCGGGGGTGGTGGGGATGTCCAGCCTTCTGACCACCACGCGGCCCAGGATGGCCGAGGTCATCCGCCTGTTGGAAGAGCGCGGGTTGCGGGACGGCGTGAAGGTCATCATAGGCGGGGCCGCGGTGACCGAGGGCTTCGCCAACGAGATCGGGGCGGACGGCTACGGCGCCGACGCGGCGCAAGCAGTCCGGCTGGTGAAGAGCCTGCTGGGGATCCAATGAAGCTGATCGACAGGCTTCCGACGGACCACAGGCCGGTGGTTCCTCTGATGGGCTACCCCGGCGTGACCGCAGCCGGGCGCAAGGCGAAGGCCGCGCTGACCGAGCCGGTTACCCACCTCGAGTGCATGACCCTCCTGGAGAACAGGTTCAGGCCCGACGCGCTGTTCATGATCATGGACCTCACGGTCGAGGCCGAGGCTCTTGGCCTCGATGTGACCTTCGAGACCGACGGCCCGCCGAGCGTCGTGTCGCACCCGATAGACGACGCGGCGAAGCTCGCGGCGCTGAAGGTGCCCGACCCCCGCCGGTCCGGCAGGATGCCCCTCTTCCTCGAGGTTGCCGCCTCGCTCAAAGGGAAGCTCTCGGGCATGCTGGGCGCCTACTGCATCGGCCCGTTTACGCTGGCCGCCGAGCTCGCCGGCCCCGAGGACCTGGCGATCAAGACGATAACCGATCCGGACTTCGCGAAGTCCGCTGTCGATTTCTCCGCCGAGGTGGGCCGCGCGTACGCGACCGCCCTGGTGCGGGCAGGTGCCGACGTGGTCGCGATCCTGGAGCCGACCGCCGTGATGCTCTCGCCGGCGACCTTCGAGCAGTTCTGCGCCGAGCCGCTGGCGCGCCTGGGCGCGACGGTCAGGAGCGAAGGGGGCTGCCCGGTCCTCCACATCTGCGGCGATTCGACGCACCTGTTCGGACCGATGGCCACCTGCGGGATGGACGGCCTGTCGCTGGACCATCCCGTCGACCTGGCCAAGGCCTTCGAAGCTGTCGGACCCGGTACGGTAGTCATCGGTAACGTCGACCCCGTCGGGGTCATGATGGAGGGAGACCCCCAAAGCGTGCGGAAGGCCTCGGGGATCCTGATCGAGCGCTTCGGCGACCTTCCCAACTACGTGCTCGGGACAGGATGCGACCTGCCCGGCGAGACGCCGCTCGAGAACATCGACGCTCTGATGGCCATGCGCGAAGCGGCTGGGGCTTGATTTCCGGCCACAACGATCTTGCTTATGCTGATGAGGCGGAGCGAGGCTGGAAGGCGCCAGGGTAATGGAACCGAGACCGGCAGACACAAAGCATCGAAGCAGACCCACATGGTTTCTTGTAGTGGGGTGCGTATGGGTCCTCCGCGCGGAGCAGGCCGGAGACACTCAAGCATCAGGCACTGACGTGGTGGGAATGGACGTTGATGGACCAGCAAGAGCCCTTAGCGCCGCGGGGTGAGGCCGAGTCGCTCTCCCGCGCACAAAAAAGAAAGCCCCCGAAGGGGCTTTCTCGAGGCTTACTCTGCTCACTTGACCGTCACGTTGAAGTTGGCGGTCCCGCCGTTCGTGTTGCTGCCGGCCTGCAGGTACTCCATCTGGATGAGGGCCTGGCCGGCGCTGACGCCCTTGAACGTCCAGTTCTCGACCCCGCCGGACCCCACCGTGGTGGAGCTCGTCTTGCTGGGGACGTATACGTTTGCGACCTTGACGACCGCCGGGCTCAGCGGGCCCGTGATCTGCCACTGGTAGCCAGTGGTCGCGTTGGACTTCAGTTGGATGATAAACGTCTGGCCGACCTTCACGGTGATGTTCTTGTTCGCCTCCGTGTAGATCTTTATGGTGGTCTTCTTGGTCGGTGTGGTCGTCGGCGAGGTCGGCGTGGTCTTGCTGCTGCCGCAGCCGGCCACCGCTGCAACCACCAGGAGTATCGCCATCAACACCACTGCGATACCAACGTACTTCTTCATCCTCGTTCCCCCCTCAGATAGGAGTTTCCGCGGCATCCCGCTGTACCAATTCCCGGATTTTACCATGAATCCGGGCAGCGTTGCGGCGCCGTGCCGGGGCGCCTCTTTCGACGATCACGGGCGGGGACGTATACTCGTACGCGGCCATGCGGCCTCATCACGAGTACCCGCACGGTATAGACTTAAGATCAGATGAACCTACCGGGAGACAGGCCGATATGTCCAGGGTGCTCCTCATAAACCCTCCAAAAGAAGTCCCTTTGCTGGACTGGACGATGCGTTACGCGCCGCTGGGCCTGATGTCTCTGGCCGCGGTCCTGGACGGCCACGACGTGGAAATCCTCGACATGAAGGTCGAAAGGCTCAACCGGAAGCAACTGCTGCGCCGCCTGAGCTCGTTCGACATCGTCGGCGTATCAGTCCTCACCCCGTCCATCGACTCCGCCCTCGAGATATGCCGGGCGGCAAAGTCGTGCGGCGCGCTCACGGTCGCGGGCGGGGTTCACCCGACGTTGATGCCCGAGGTCGTCGGGAACCCCGATATCGATATCGTGGTGCGCGGGGAGGGTGAATACTCTCTCAAGGCGATAGCCGACGGCCTGCCTCTCACCGCCATCCCGGGCATAAGCTACATGAACGGCGCGCGGCTCGTTCACAACCCCGACCCGCCGCCAGCCGACCTCGGCGCTCTTCCTCCGCCGCGCAGAGACCTCGTCGCCTCCTGCTCCGATCGATACCAGGCCTTCGGTAAGAGCCTCGGCGCGCTGAGCACCGCCCGGGGCTGCCCGTTCAGGTGCAGCTTCTGCTGCGTGCCCAGAATCTGGAAAGGGGACCGGGAGCTGACGCCGGCCGCAGTGGTCGCCGAGCTCGATCGGATGGACTACACCGAGGTCGTCAGCTTCGTCGACGACAACTTCTGCCAGGACATGATGCGGGTCGATGCGATATGCGACCTGATCATCCAGCACGGGTTGAACGACAGGCTGTACTCGGTCTTCTCGCGGGTGGATTCGATCGTGCAACACCCCCAGGTCGTGGCGAAGATGGCGCGGGCGAACATGCGCGTCGTCTTCATCGGCATCGAGGCCGCGACCCAGGCCGCGCTGGACCGCATGAACAAGAAGACGCGCATCGCCGACATCCACAGGGCCTGCGAGATCCTGGAAACGAACGGCATGCTCATCTGGGCCGGGCACATCATCGGAAACCTCGACGACACCTACGAGGACGTGGACGCCCTCATCGCAATGAGCCGGAAGCTCCCCGTCGATATCGCGGACTTCACGGTCATCACCCCCTACCCGGGGACCGAGCTGTACGAGCGCGCCAGGGAGCAAGGCCTCATCGACGAGTTCGACTTCGCCGAGTACTGCGAGTGCGAGCCGCACATGCACACGCCCAACCTGTCGCGCGTGGAGATCATGGAGCTCCAGATCAAGGCGTACCTGAAGTTCTACGGGCTGCGCGCGCTGGCGAAGGGCGGGATCAGGTGGTCGCGGAACCGGGAGAAGCGATGGATCCTCCAGGACAATATCGCCGGCATCAGGTCGTTCATGAGGTTCAGGAGGAAGTCGGCGTTCTACTTCTGGCGGACCTACAAGGAGACGGTCGGCAAGACCGAGGGCACCAGGATACGCAGGCACAGTCCGCTGGTCTCGACCCCCAAGGTCTACTCACTGGGCGCCGGGGTGGCCGCCGCGCTTATCACCTTGTGGCTCACGGTTCTGGTTGGTCGCTACTACGGGCAATACTCGTCCCGCCCGCTGGCGTTCATCGTCGCGGACATTCTCTTCGGCGCCGCGCTGGTGGGGTTCACGGTCGGGTTGGTCGGGGCATGGCTTGCCATCAGGTCATACCGGAGAGGCTGGATCTTCTCCGTCCGCAAGCGAAGACCGGAGGAGCGAAGTCGGTCCATCGGCGAGGTGTCGCTGTCGAGTGGAGTGCTCTTCACCGCCGCGGCTGTGGCGCTCGCGGCGCTGACGATAGTCGCTGTCGTGCTGGCGGCTTCGTCCGCGCGACTCGGCTACGGCCTGAAGGAGATCCTGGTCACGGCCATCGCTTTCCTGACCGCGATGTTCGTCTCGCACCACTCGATCCAACTGGTAAGAAACGGCGGCATAGCAAGGAATTGATATCCGGTTATCCGGTTGACCCTTTCCGATGCGGATGGAATACTCAGGTACGACCGCGATGGATGGAGTAATTCATGAGGACGATCAAGTCTCCGGGTAGAAGTCGCCACGATGCAAAAAGGGCTCTCGCCGGCAAGTCATACGCGCGAACCGCGGCGACCCTACTGCTCCTGCTGCTGGTCTGCGCCTCGCTGGGATTCGGGCTGCCCGGATGCGGCGTGACGCCAAAGGCTACCAGCGTCTACATCCAGAAGAACGTTGCCGTCCCGATGCGCGACGGGGTGGTACTGAGGGCGGACGTGCGCCGGCCCAGCGCCACGGGCAAGTACCCCGTGCTGATCTTCCGTACGCCTTACAACAAGAACGAAGGCGATCCATACAACGAGCGGACCTTCAACGACGCGGTCAAGCGCGGATACGTGATGGTCATCCAGGACGTCCGCGGCCGCTACGCGTCTGCAGGCGAGTTCACCGCCTATCAGAACGAGGGAAAGGACGGGTACGACACCATAGAGTGGGCCGCCCGCCAGAGCTGGTCGGACGGCAGGGTCGGAACGTTCGGGCTCTCTTATCCCGGGGCCGTCCAGTGGCTTGCCGCGGTCGAGAACCCGCCGCACCTGAAGGCGATGGTGCCGGCCATGTGCTTCTCGACCATCGGCCCGCAGTTCATCTACTTCGGAGGCGTCTTCGAGACCGCATGGGCCAACTGGTCCTACATCGACATGAGCCCCGACACCCGCGTCAGGAAGAACCTGCCGGGGCCGAAGACGATCGATGAGGCCAAGGCGGAATGGAAGCGGCTCGGCGGCGACGACGCGATCGATGGCTGGCTCCCGAGCATGGACATGCCTTACCTGAAGGACACCGAGCCCTACCACTACACCTGGCTCGCGCACTCGCCGTACGACCCCTGGTGGGAATGGGGCAACCTGCGCGACAAGTATCCCAGCGTGAAGGCGGCGGTGCTGAACCTTTCGGGGTGGTACGACGAGCCGTACGGGACCGAGGGCGCCATCACCAACTACCTCGGTCTTCTCAAGTCGCGCGCGGGCGCCGGAGACAAACGCACCAAGCTGCTGGTGGGACCGTGGATACACGGCGTGGACGCCACCGGGTCCACCGTTTCGGGGAAGCGCGAGTTCGGCTCCACGGCGAAGATCGACTACGACCAGGTCGTCCTCGACTGGCTCGACCACTACGTCAAGGGGATCGACAACGTCGTCTCGGATTGGCCCAACGTAAAGTACTACGTCATGGGGGACAACACCTGGCAGAGCGCGAGCGCCTGGCCTCAGGCCGGACTCAAGCGCCAGACGGTGTACCTGGGTCCCGGCTCCGGCTCGGGGGCCAAGGGCACCATCGCACCCAAGGCGGTAACGAAAGACGGCGCGAGCTCTTTCGTGTCCGACCCGGCGAACCCGGTAAAGGACGAGTTCGGCACCAACTTCGGAGCCTTCGACCTGCGCGGTCTCGCCGACAGGTCCGACGTGCTGACCTTCGAGACCGAGCCGTTCAAGAAAGACGAGTCGGTGGTGGGTCACGTCGGGGCGGACGTCTACGTCTCGACTGACGCACCCGACTTCGACCTCTATCTCAAGCTGATCGATGTGGCGCCCGACGGCACCGCCTACAACCTGGAGAGCGCCGGGCACGAGGTGGTGCGGGCCAGCTACCGCGACAAGACCGTCGCCCGCAAGCTGGTGAAACCCGGCGAGGTGGTCAAGATCTCCTACGACAACCTGCTGACCGGTAACACGTTCAAGAAAGGGCACCGGCTGCGCGTCTACGTCATGGGCTCGTGGTTCCCGACCTACTCCAGGAACCTTCAGACCGGTCAGCTGGAGACGACGAGCTCGGAGATGAAGAAGGCCACCATCAACATACTCTACGGGCCGACGCACCCGTCCCGGCTGGTGCTGCCGGTGGCGCCGTGAGGGTCGCTCGCGCTCTTGCTGGATATACACTGACGCCTGAACAACCTGCATATTCAAGTTCGTCCTGCAAAGTCCTCGCGCGATTCCGCATGACCGCTACTTGAAGCATGCCCCGAACAGCGTCCAGAGGGACTCTGAATCGAAGCTCTCCGACACAAGGTTGTCGAGCGCCAGATCGAACGTGCCGTCCGCCACCGGGCTTGCGCCGTCCAGGGATGACAACGTGTCAGCGATGCATCCTCGAAGGTTGTTCTCTCTCTTGAGGCGAGCCACGTGGTGCTCGTCGTAGAAATCTATTATCAACTCTTGTTGTTTGGAGAGGTCTTCGAGCAACTCTTTTATGGATGGGTCTGTCGGGTTCATGAACAACGAATACACAGCCGGTGGATCGGTCTCGAACCTCAACAGGAACGCCAGAATCGGGATCCTTACGCCGTCCGAACTCAACGTGATCAGGACGCACCTGGCGTCGGGATGGCCCGTCTCTGAATCGGTGTCCCTCGCGGTCTCATCGATCGTGTGAACCACGTCCCTGCTCTCTCGAATCAGGAAAGACCAGAGGGTGTCTTCGGCCGTGACGTTGGGCGAGACAAAGGCCGTCCCGTACGGTGAAGCTTGTACCATTTCCTCAAGTTCTGTCTTATCCGCGTGAGGGCTTATCATGTGATCGATTCCATTCGATGGTCATGCTTCGCCGGTACCCTCAAGTGAGCCAGTGGCTGCTCACCAGTTATCAGGCTTCTATGCCCGTACTGCTATTCCTGCAACCCGGCGTAAAGGACCAGTTGACGGTCCCCGTCCAGCTGTGAGGAATCGTGGATGCGATGCCGCCAACCCTTCGGCGTCATCCAATGGGCCCGGCCATCTTGTCGTGGATCTTCAGGACGGTATTCCAGTTCCGCGTGGTGTTCTCCCGACCGAACTCCTTGTCGATGAACTTCATCAGCTCGGGCGTCCCCGCGCCGGGCGAGAGTTCGATGGCGCTGCACACCTCGCCGGAAGAAACGCCGAGCATCTTGAGAGCTTCCTGGTGAGGTTCGTGCCGGGTCTTCAACTTGCCGCGCAGTCTGTCGGCGAAGAATGTCACGTAGAGCCGCGTATCAGGCGTCACTTTGACGGCGCTGAAGGGGTCGGCATCCACCAGGTCCCCGATCTGGCGACGTGTGCGGACCATGATGCCGACGTCCAGACCGAACGCACTGCTGAGTTTCTCCTGGATTTGCCTGGTGATCGCCAGGGGGTCAGGCTCCGCCGCGTCGAACAAGACATTGCCGCTCGCGAGGACCGTTCGAACGCGCTGGAACCCCAGGGATTCGAACGCGCTTCGCAGCGCATCCATCTTTATCTTCTTGTTGCCACCGACATTGATGCCGCGCAAGAAGGCCACGTACTCGGTCAAACCAATCCTCACGTGAAGAGAGCTGCCACGACTGTATGAAGTGTGTCCTGCCGTGTTCGAGTCTAAAGCTATTCTAGTCTGAGCAGGCCCCGATGGTGTTGGTCCCCGCTCCCTTGTTGTTCCAGTACATGGAGCGCTCGACTATGATCGGTCGTGCGACATCCAGGGACTGGACCATGACCGAGGCGCGTCCCGAGGGAATCTTGTCACCCATGTCGTAGGTCTTGCGGGAGCCCGCGCCGATCTCGTCGGTGAAGGAGATCGTCTTTCCCCCGCCCTGGGGCAGGTAGGAGACGCGGACGGTCGCCGCTGTCGGGTTGGGGTTGGCCACCAGAGTGTAAGTCTCGTGCCCGTTCGAGGTCTGGCCGTCGGGCAGGTAGAAGGTCATGTGCGCCTGAGTAAGCCCGATCGATGAATGGCAGGCCTCACCCAGAGGAGTCCCCGCACCCCAGTACATCGAGCGAGAGGCGATTATGGGACGCGTGCCGTGTACCTTAGTGGAAAAGTCGGTGTTGGCAAGTGCGTCGTTCACCCGGATGGTCTTGCGCGAGTTGGCGCTCATGGTGAAGGCCGGCTCTGTCTTTGGTCCAGTTGGTGTCATGTAGGTCAGGGTGACGTCCGTCGGTTGGTCGTTGGGGTTTTCCACCAGCACGTAGGTGGTGAATCCCCAGGCGGTGGAGCCCTCTGAGAGGAAGCAGTCTGTTGAAGGAGCCGTCGCCCCAACAGAGCTGGACCCTTCGCGCTTGTTGTTGCGGTAGGTAGAGCCCTCAGCGATCACCGGGACGTCGGATTGCACTTTGATGGAGGCGTCCGCCTGCAGTCCCAGATCTGCCGCCATCGAGTAGCTGGCGCGCGAGCAGGCGGGGACCGTCTTATGTACGACCTTCTGCATGGCATCCTGCGTCATGTACGTGATGGTGACGTTTGTCACGGTCGGATTCGGGTTCTCCACCAGTGTCCAGGTCTCAAACCCCCAAGCCGAGGAGCCTTCCGGGAGATACCAGGTTGTGGAGGGTGAGGTCACGCCTATCGAACCATGTCCCTCGGGGGACGGTGCGCCCTTCCCGGTCCAGAACATGGTGCGGTCCACCGCGATGGTCTTGCCCTGGAGGCACTCCACCTTGGTGGAGAAGTCGGTGTTCCCCAGGTCCCAGCGCGGGTCCACCGTGGTCTGCGACTCCGGGGGAAGGTTGATTGTTCGAGTCTTGAGCACGCCAGCCCCGGACGAGGGGTTGGGGTCCATGTAGGTCAGCTTCGCCGTGACCCCTGAAGTGTTGGGGTTCTCGATGGTGATGTAGGTGTTAAACCCCCAGGCAGTGGTGCCCTCGGCCAGGTACCAGGTGGGGGCGGTGACCGTGAAAACCCCGGGCTTTGCAGCACTCTGGCCGTCCGGGTTCTTCAGGCACAAGTCCCAGCTTCCGGGCGCGGCTCCCTGGAGGTCGAAGCTGCAGATTGCGTTTGTCGATGACGTTACCTGCACGCTGGACGCTACGATGTCGGCCTGACCGGCTTTCCTCAGTTCTACAACCGGGGTGCCGAAGAAGTTGGCACCTGTCAGGTCCGGCATGATCAGCGCGTTACCGGCTGCTCCAGAGTCGGGAATCATGGATGCTATGGTTGGAGCTGAATGATTGACGGTAAACTCGAACGAATTGCTATGGGTGTCCTCCCAATCGTGAACAACTAGCGGGCCTGAAGTCACATCCCAGGGTACGCTCGTGATAATCGAATCATTGACCCAGCCGTCAATCTGGGAGGTGACCCCGTTGAAGGTCACCTTGGTTTGCCTTCTGTTGGTGCCGAAATTGTTGCCACTGATGACAACAGTATCTCCCACCTTGCCCGAATTGGTGTTGCATCCCGTGACAGAGGGAGTGTCGGAGGGCATGCTGGTAATAACAGAGCAGTCGGTAACACACTGCTTTACATAGGCGTAGCTCATCCAGATGTAGCCATGCATGTCGCCGTTCCAGTTCGGCCCCCAGCAATTAACCATCAAGAAGCCGCCCTTGTGGTCTGCACCAACACCCGACGGGTTGATGTTGTCGTTGTAGCCGACAAAATTAACGTAGTGTCCGATAGTGTGGGGAGGACTTATGGCAGGATCGTAAAAGTGGGTGTCCTGGCTGTGGTTGTGCTGAAGAGGGAAATCCGAGTAAGCGTCTATTCCGACGTCCAGGACGTGTCCGCTGGCAATCCAGGCTTTGGCGTTGGTAATGGCAGCATCTGTTGTCGAGAATGGAGGTTCCAGCTGTTTCCCATAGTCCCACAGGAAAGAATAACCAGCGATTCTATACTGCTTTGCTGCCTCGACTTGCGCAGGAGTGGGCCGCCCGCTCTCGGGGAGACTGGGGTCGTATGGCATTTCGGCCATATCTAGGTCTCCCTGGTTTTGAAGCACATAATGGTCACCGCCTTCATAGCAGCAGAACGAAGGGCCGAATATGTGCTCGGGGTTGGAGAGGTCCCACTCGGGGTGCAGGAAATGCTTCACGTACTGGGTCAGCATATAGTATGTGCAAGACCATGTATGGCAGTATTGACAGCCAGGCGGTATATCCGTTTGGTCGCCTACGGCTGGCAGTTCGTTTGAGAGGTCGACCGATGATGGCAGTGGTGTCCCGAGGCTGGGTGCGGTAGCTGCAGATGTGCCTGAAGTTGCGGGGCTGGCGGTGGCGGGAATCACCAGGCCTGTTAGACAAACTGTACAGCACAGAAGACCGGCTATGGCGATGGAGATAAAAGCACGTTTGCTCATTTCACCCTATCCTTGGTTCGAGGAACTATGCACCTGCAAGTACCGGCCAGTTCCTTGACAACTGACCTGCGACCTCTGTCTAAATGTCGTCTCAACTCCATAGATGCTTAACCGTCATTCCTTTCA